>JAQGKC010000406.1 GCA_028290305.1 Bradyrhizobium sp. | reverse complement strand
TCGTCCGAAATCGCGCAGATCGGCACCATCTCGTCGAACGGCGACGCCGCGATCGGCAAGATGATCGCCCAGGCGATGCAGAAGGTCGGCAATGAAGGCGTCATCACCGTCGAAGAGAACAAGTCGCTGGTGACCGAAGTCGACATCGTCGAGGGCATGAAATTCGACCGCGGCTACCTGTCGCCCTATTTCATCACCAACGCCGAAAAGATGACCGCCGAGCTCGAGGACGTCTACGTGCTGCTGCACGAGAAGAAACTGTCCGGGCTGCAGTCGATGCTGCCGGTATTGGAAGCGGTGGTGCAGTCGGGCCGCCCGCTCTTGATCATCGCCGAGGACGTCGAGGGCGAGGCGCTGGCAACGCTGGTGGTGAACCGGCTGCGCGGCGGCCTGAAAGTCGCCGCCGTCAAGGCGCCGGCTTCGGCGATCGCCGCAAGGCGATGCTGGAGGACATCGCGATCCTGACCGGCGGTCAGCTGATCTCCGATGAACTCGGCATGAAGCTCGAAAACGTCACGGTCAACATGCTCGGCCGCGCCCGCAAGGTCGTGATCGACAAGGAAAACACTACGATCGTCAGCGGCGCCGGCAAGAAAAAGGACATCGAAGCCCGCGTCGGCCAGATCAAGGCGCAGATCGAGGAGACCACCTCGGACTACGACCGCGAGAAGCTGCAGGAGCGGCTTGCCAAGCTCGCCGGCGGCGTCGCGATCATTCGCGTCGGCGGCGCGACCGAGGTCGAGGTGAAAGAGAAAAAGGACCGCGTCGAGGACGCTCTCAATGCAACCCGCGCAGCCGTGCAGGAAGGCATCGTGCCGGGCGGCGGCGTGGCGCTGCTGCGCGCCAAGCGGGCCGTCGGACGCATTCACAACGACAACTCCGATGTGCAGGCCGGTATCAATATCGTGCTGAAGGCCCTGGAAGCGCCGGTCCGGCAGATCTCCGAGAATGCCGGCGTCGAAGGCTCGATCGTGGTCGGCAAGATCCTCGAGAACAAGTCCGAGACTTTCGGCTTCGATGCGCAGACCGAAGAATATGTCGACATGGTCGCCAAGGGCATCATCGACCCGGCCAAGGTGGTACGCACCGCATTGCAGGACGCGGCCTCCGTCGCCGGCCTGTTGGTGACGACCGAAGCCATGGTCGCCGAGCTGCCGAAGGAGCCGGCACCGCCGATGCCCGGCGGTGGCGGCGGCATGGGTGGAATGGGCGGGATGGGTTTCTAAAAACCGGCCGCTAGGACATGATCGATCGACGAAGGCCGCCTCCGGGCGGCCTTCTTTTTTGGCGAATGATGTCGAGGTTTGCTAGGGAAGATCAGGTTCCGATTCGGCCAGAATCGAAAGAACTTGACGATACTGCCCGGTTTTATCGTTCGAGGAATCCCATATGCGCGCGCTTCTGCTCTGCCTTTTCGGCCTGATGACAGCCTCGCCGGATATTGCCTTCGCTGAAATGAAGCTGTCGCCGAAAGCCACACCGGGCGCCAACGAAGTCAGATATTTCACGTCCATCGATGGGTTGATGGACGGCAATGCCGACGTCGTCCTCAAGGAAACCCGCCAGAGCAAGACCGTCACCTCGGCAGTGCTCGATGTTTGCTACCCGGCCGAGAAAGGCTCCGATCGCAAGGACCGCTTTATCGCCAACCTCGCGGTGAACGGTCAGACCCTGACCGGCAGCACCCAGAGCCTCGGCGATAAATTGCCCGTGACGGTGAAACTGGTACGCAGGCCGACCGGCGACACCTTCGAATTCAAGGGCCAGATCGGCGTCGGTCAGACCGTGACGGAGGTGACCTCCTCGGACAATTCCGATCTGAGTGAAAAGGAATTCCTGGACAACCAGTCGACCGATGATGGCATCACGGCGATGCCAAAGGATTTCACCGAGGTTTCTCCGGAAGCCATTGCCGTGAAGGTAAAGCTGGACGCTGTGGCGGATTTCCTGAAGGGGTTGAAAGGGCAGGACGTCGAGGTTTCCCTGAATAGTCTCGCCGTCACATGCGATGCGCTGCGCGCCGGCGAACAGACCATCAATATCAACGTCGATCCGGACCGTGCCGCCGCGCTGGTGGCGAAGGCCAAGTCGTCACCCGGCGTGGTCGCCGCCGGCTGGACCAGCGGTGTGGTGGACATGGAACGTTCCATCCGTTTCCCGGCCGCCGACTGGCGCGACGGCGACAGGCTCAACAAGGACAAGCTCGCGGCGGCGATCGCCAGCGTGCTGACGAAAACGCTTTCGGCGAAATCGTCGTCTTCGACCTGGAATGCCAATACCGGAAAGCTGAAACTGACCTTCAAGCGGCCGAGCCAGGTATTTCCGGCGCTCGAACTCACCGAGACGGTTGAAGTGAACGCCCTGGTGGCGCCGGACAAGCCCGGCGCGTCCGACCGCTTGATGCTGTGGATCGGCAGTCCCGCCATTTCGACGACGGACGAATCCGCCGGGCCAAAGCTCAATCTCGCCGACGAGGCCAGCGGCGACGAGGAAGCCGAGCCAAAAGACGACAATGGCTCGGTCGACGCGCTGGCGAAGGCATTCAGGGGCCAGCGCTGGGACGCAGACAAGTCAGCCTGGAAATAGCTGAACTTTCCCTCGATCTCGGGTACTTCCGGCGCATCCTCTCCATGCAATCGCGCATTTGACATGCCGTGTCATAGCGGCAATGAACAGGCCATATTCGAAGGGCTTTCAGGGTTACACATTCGATGGCGCGCTATGACGTAGTGGTGATCGGCGCCGGCCTTGGAGGCTTGACCGCCGGCGCGATCCTGGCGCGTGCGGGACGCAAGGTCCTCGTCATCGAGCGCAGCAACTCGGTGGGCGGCGCGGCATCGAGCTACAAATCCGGCGATCTGTTCGTCGAAGGCTCGCTGCATGAAACCAGCGATCCGCACGATCCCCGCGATCCGAAACACGACGCGCTGACGCGTGCAGGCGTCATCGACGCCGTAAAATGGATTCCGTCCGGCGTATTTTACCAGGTCCGCGGCGGCCCGCTCGACCGGCCGTTTGTAATGCCGGACAATTTCGACGCGGCGCAGCGCGCGCTGACCGAGCGCTTCCCGGAAGCCCGTGCAGGGATCCATCAATTACTCGGAGAAATGCAGCGCATTGCGTCCGCCCTGGGCACGCTCTCGCCAGACGGGGATGCTTTCAGAAACTCACGCGAAAGCGTGCGCGCTCTGCTGAAACGTGTTCCCGATATCCGCGACTGGCGCCTGTCGCTGTCGCAAAAGCTCGACCGGGTTTTCGGCGACAACGAAGCCGTCAAATGCGCGCTGGCCGCCAATCTCTCTTATTATCACGACGACCCGGCGACGCTGTGGTGGATTTTCTTTGCGATGGCGCAGGGAAGCTATCTGCAAAGCGGCGGACGTTTCGTGCAAGGCGGCTCGCAACGGCTTTCAAGCGCGCTCGCCCGTGCCGTCAGGGTGGCCGGCGGAGAGGTGCTGGTGCGCCGCGTTGTCAGCGGCATTGCCTTGGACCCGCAGGGCCGCGTCAGCGCCGTCACGCATACCGCGCGCGACGGCAGCGATCCGCAGGTGGTGGAAGGCTTTCGGATCGTCAGCAACGCCGCGCCTGAGACACTCGCATCCTTGATGCCTGCTGCGGCCGCGAAAGAAATGATAGAAAGCTACGCCGGGCAAACACCGTCGATGTCGCTGTTCGCCCTCACGCTCGGCCTGTCGAAGCCGCCGCGCGAGTTCGGGATATCGACCTATTCCACGCAATTGCTGCCGCGTGAACTGACCCGGCTGTCCGATTATGCGCAAGGTGCGGCGCTGATGGCGGCGGAACCGGGCGAGCGCATGCCGCCGATGTCCATGGTCGATTACGCCGCGATCGATTCCGGAGTTCCCGCTCCGCCCTATGTGCTTTCGGTCCTTGGACCTGACCTGTTGTCGAATTGGGACAGTTGGGACATGGACGCCTATCGCGAAAAGCGCGGGCGGTGGCAGGCGGCGATCGTTCGCTATCTCGATTCGTTTTATCCAGGCCTCGCGAAAGGCGTCGTCGCATCGTCATTCAATACCGCGCTGTCGGTCCGGCAGTATCTCAATGCGCCCAACGGCTCCGTCTATGGGTTCGCGCCAATGCCGCCTCGCTCGATCTGGCGCGCCCCGGTGCGTTCGCCGCGCACGGCAGTGCCGGGCCTTTATCTCGCGTCAGCCTATGCAGGGTTCGGCGGCTATTCCGGCGTTGTGCAATCCGCTGGCGCGTGCGCCGACATGATTTTGCGCGAGAACTGAGCGTTATATTTTCAGGCGAACCGGCGGCCATCCCGGATCCCCCCGGGCGGGCTTTCGCTTGAACCGCTAGTTGGTATTGATATGGAATCGCAGCGGTTTCGTTCCGATGAACGAAACCAGATCGCCCTGACGCTTCCAGGTGGCGGCCTCGCCCAATGCTGCAACCAGGTCATCGTCCGCCTGGGCCTGCGCCGCAGGGCAGGCATGATCCTCCAGCGGACCGGGGACGAAAATCACGGTATTGCCCGCGACTGAAAACTGGCCTTTGCCGCCCTTGCACCACAGTTCGAGCGTCGCCTCGCCGTTGTCGCCGATCTGCAGCGTCGGGAGCCGCTTCGAGCCGGGCTGATGTGCGACATCCAATGTCATTTCGAATCCGAATGGGAACTCTTCTTCGGCACAAACCGGGGCGACGTTGAGGATGGCCGCAACCAGGATTGCCGTTACGGCAGCCGGCTTTAAAAACCTTGTCGTTGAAAACATACAGCCTCTCGAATATGGCGCCGCCCGCAGTCGCGGGCTGTTCTAATGGGCGAGCGTGACATTGACCAGATTGGTCGCCACAAAAGCCGTCACAAAAAGAAGTGACTCACAAAACAAATCCCCGCGGCATCGGCCGCGGGGATTTTCGTGAGGGTCGTCAGAACTGGTCGCTTACTTCAAGACCATCTCCGTGAACGGATAGACATAGGCCTGCAGCATCACAAACAGGCCGACAAGACACGCCAACGCAATCGAATGCTTGAACACGAAACGCAGGATAGTGCCTTCGTGTCCGACCCAGTTGGTGGCGGTCGAGGCGACGACGATCGACTGCGCGTCGATCATCTTGCCCATGACGCCGCCGGACGAATTCGCGGCCGCCATCAGGATCGGTGAGATTCCGAGCTGTTGTGATGTGATCTTTTGCAGATTGCCGAACAGAATATTCGAAGACGTATCCGATCCCGTCAGCGCGACACCGAGCCAGCCCAGCAAGGTGCCGAAGAAGGGATAGAGCACGCCGGTCGCGGCGAAGGCGAGACCGAGCGTCGCGTCAACTCCGGAGAGCCGGGTCAAGGTACCGATCGCCAGCATCGCTGAGATCGTGACCAGCGAATACGCGCATAATTTTATGGTGCGCCCGTATTCGGAGACGATCTTGCCCGGCGACAGCCCCATGATGAAGCCCGCGATGATGGCGGCGATCAACATTCCCGTGCCGGTAAACGACAGATAGGTGAACGAGAATATCGCACCTTCCTTGGTCGGCGTCGGAACCACCGGCGCAACCTTGTTGATCATGTTGTGCAGTTCGGGCACCGGATAGTTCCAGGTGAAGATCGGATTCACTGCGGCCTTGAACCAGCCTGTGCCCCAGATCAGCAGAATGGCACACAGGATGATCCATGGCAGCAGCGCGGTGATCAGTTCCCCTGACGTCAGGGGCGTCGGATCGATCAGCTTCGCCGGAGGCATCGTACTGGCGGATACATCATTGCCGCGCAACGCCGGCGACAGCCAGAGTACCTTCGGTTGCCAGACTCTCAGGAAGAGAATGAGGCAACCCATTGAAATCAGCGAAGCGCCGATGTCGACAATCCACGGGTTGATGTAGTTCGAGATCACGAATTGCGGGATGGCGAACGACACGCCGGTGACGAGAATGGCCGGCCAGACGTCCTTCATGCCTTTCCAGCCGGCGAACGCCCACACCACCCAGAATGGCACGATCAGCGAGAAGATCGGCAATTGCCGCCCGACCATGGCGCCCAGAACATAGGGATCGAGGCCGGTCACCGAAGCGAGGCCCAGGATCGGTGTACCCAGCGCGCCATAGGCGACCGGCGCCGTATTGGCGATCAGCGACAGGCCGGATGCCGCGAGCGGCGAGAAGCCGAGCCCGATCAGGATCGCGCCCGTTATCGCCACCGGTGTACCGAAACCGGATGCGCCTTCGAAGAACGCGCCGAACGAAAATGCAATCAGCAGCAGTTGCAATCGCCGGTCCGCAGTCACACCACCCACGGCCCGCTTGAGCGCTTCAAACCGGCCGGCGGTAACCGTGAGCTGGTACATGAAGATGACGTTCAGCACGATCCAGCCAATCGGGAAGAAGCCGGTGACGATGCCCAGCAACGAGGCGCGAATCGCCAGGTTGGCCGGCATGGTGAAGAGAAAAATTGCCACCAGATTGGCCAGCACCAACGCAACGATGGCTGCGATATGCGCCTTGACCTTGCCGCTTGCGATCAGAACAAGCAGCGTGACGACGGGTATCGCCGCGGCGATGGTCGAAAGCGTGGCGTTGCCAAATGGATTATAGACTTGATCCCACATTGCGGTTCCTCCCCACGCCGTTATGCGGCGCCCCGACCAGCGTGGACGGTCAGGGTGCCTGGCACGATCGCAGGAGCGTCTTTGCAATGCGCGAAATCGGCCGCGAATTTGGCAACGCCAAGACCCGCTCACAACCTCGCGAAGTGTTAAGGCCCCCGCCCCTCGCCGTTATGCCTATGCTAGGGTTGACTCGGAGGCGGCGACAAGCGAACGCGGACTGCGAGACCTATAACTTTAGTCTAAGCACCTTCAATTCTTCCATTTTTTCAGGCCTTTGAAGCCAACCTCCTGGAGACGCTAATCTGTGAACAACATCCGCTCGACGCTCGCCGCCGTATGGCGGATCGCCGCTCCTTATTTCCGTTCCGAGGATAAATGGGCCGGCCGCGGTCTGCTTGCTGCGGTGATTGCGATCGAGCTTACGCTGGTCGCGATCGATGTTCTGCTGAACCAGTGGTACAATCGCTTCTATAACGATCTCCAGGAAAGGAACTGGGACGGTTTCGTCTGGGAAATCGGCATCTTTACCGTCCTGGCAACGCTCAACGTCGCGCTTTCCATCTACCAGCTTTATCTCAATCAGTGGCTCCAGATCCGCTGGCGGCGCTGGATGACCAGCCTGTACCTGGGCCAGTGGCTTCACGATGCCAATCACTATCGGATGCAGCTCCAGGGCGATGCGGCCGACAACCCGGATCAGCGCGTCTCCGACGACGTGAAACTATTCGTCGATCAAACGCTGAACATTACCGTCGGCCTGCTGAGTGCAATCGTGACGCTGGCGTCTTTTGTCGTCATCCTGTGGGGTCTTTCCGCGACCGCTCCATTGCAGATTTTCGGCCATCAGTTCGCGATCCCCGGCTACCTTGTGTGGGGGGCGCTGATCTATGCGGTCTTCGGAACCGCGCTGACCCAATGGATCGGCTCGCCACTGGTCAACCTTTCCTTTGAGCAGCAGCGCTATGAGGCCGATTTCCGCTTCAATCTCGTCCGGGTGCGCGAAAACTCCGAACAGATTGCGCTGTTAAGGGGCGAGAGCGCCGAACGGCAGCGGCTTTCGGAGCGCTTCGGCCGCGTCGTCGAGAACTGGTACGCCATCATGAGCCGGACCAAGCGGCTGACGGCGTTCACCTCGAGCTACGCACAAGCCGCGGTGATTTTTCCCTACATTCTGGTGGCGCCGGCTTATTTTGCAGACAAGATTCAGCTCGGCGGCATGATGCAGACGGGTTCCGCCTTCTCCAGCGTGCAAAAAGCGTTGTCATTTTTTGTTTCGATTTATCGATCGCTGGCGGAATGGCGCTCCGTCGTCGCTCGTCTCGACGGTTTTGAGATGTCGATCGCCAGCGCCACGACACTGGCGACCCGTCCCGACTCGATCGATGTCGTGTCGTCGACCGGCGGCGACGAGATCGACCTGGAGAAGCTTCTGGTCCGGTTGCCGAACGGAAGCCCGTTGGTGGCAGCCGACAGCTTCAGCCTTCGCGGCAACGAGCGCACCCTGGTCACCGGTCCGTCCGGCGCCGGCAAGTCGACTTTGTTCCGCGCCATTGCCGGTATCTGGCCGTTCGGGACCGGCTCGATCGCGATCCCCGCAAAAGCCAAGCTGATGATGCTGCCACAGCGGCCGTATTTCCCGGTTGGTTCGCTGCAGGCTGCGATCGTCTACCCCGCGGAAGCGAACGCCTACAGTTCGGATCGGGTCAGGGATGTCCTCATCTCGGTGGGCCTGCCTCAGCTCGCGTCCAGACTGGAGGAGGAAGCACACTGGAACCGAATGCTTTCGCTGGGCGAGCAACAGCGCCTTGGGCTCGCCCGCGCGCTGTTGCACGCGCCGCAATATCTGTTCCTCGACGAAGCGACCGCGTCGCTCGATGAAGCTTCCGAGGCGGCGCTGTATCGTCTCCTTGAGGAGAAATTGCCGGCAACCACCATCGTGTCGATCGGTCATCGCTCGACGCTTAAGGCCTTCCATCAGCGTAATGTCGTGCTGACCCGCGACGGCGATCGATTCGCGCTGCAGAACCAAAAAGCGGATGCCGAGACGTCGTAACAACAGCCCTGCTGGCTTTATGCGACGGACATTATAGCAGCGCCGCGGCCATAGCCGCGTGCGGTTGCGCTGGCTCGGCCTCCGGCGATCCGATGGCCAGCGCGATCGAGGTTGCAGACGGGATGATGGCGAGCGGATAGCGGGACGCGAGCGAGAGCCGCTCCATTCCGCCAATCGCCAGAGCGGCTCCGAGACCCTCAACCGCTCTCGCCAGATATTCCGGTGATCGTTGCAGCGGACCGCGTCGACCGCCGCCTCCAGCCAATTCCGCCCGTTCAGGTCATTCACAAACAAAAAGGGCGGCAGATTGCTCTGCCGCCCCCTTGGTCTCAGATAAGGAAACTTACTTCAGATTGCTCATCGCGGTCAGGTCGGCCGAGAGCTTGGCGACACCGGCTGCGCCGCACCAGTTCGAACCTACGCCACTCGGATTGATCGGCGTGATGTTGGTCGTTCCGGAACCGTTGAAGGCACTGGTGAAGGCATTGCAATCACCCTTCGACAGGTTGGTGTCGGAGTAGCGAAGATCGAGCGTGAATACCTTGTAAGTGAAGCCGATACCAACGTTCCAGGTGTTGTAGTCCTTGTAGGGGATGCCCGCCGCAAAGACCGTACCGACGCCAGTGCCGTAGAACGAGTCGGAAGTACCAAGCCACTGGCGGCCGAATTCACCAGACACATACATGCCGACACCGCTGGTGCCGAACGCCGTGCTGGGCGCAATGTACTTGCCGGTGATCGAAGAGTAGTTGCCCCAAGCGCCGCTATTCAGGAAATTCGGCGAATAGTATTCGTTCAAACCGAACTGCCAGTTGTCGTTGATGGTATAGTTCACCTTGCCGTAGGCTTCGAAGAAGCTCACGTCCTTCTTCATCACGTTGCCGTCTCCGAGGAAGATCGTGTTTGGATCGATCGGGCAAACGTTACCGCCGGGAACACCGCCGGTGAGGACGTTATCGGCGCAACGCCCACCCGGATACAGATAACCCCAAAGACCGAAGTCGAAGGCAAATGCACCGAAGGTCGGACGGATACCGCCGTAGATGTCGACTTCGGCGGCGGCGCGGTTCGCGAACGAGATGCTCTCGGTGGAGGTACCGATGTACAGCTGCAGATCTTTGTTGACGTTATAGCGCGGCTCGAAATAGGCGGTGACCGACGCCTGATGGTTGGACTGAGTAACGCCGCGGAAGATGTAATCGTTCATGACGGCAGCGCCGAAGGCGATATCCCAGGGGTCAAACGGCGCCGGCGGCGGTGCCTTGACAGCTTTCAAGGGCATATCCGCCGCAAAAGCCGAACCCGCAGTCACCGCAAGTACCACTGCGGCCAAAACCATTTTCTTCATGACGATCCCCACCACTTTTAAAGATCAGTCCGATTCCGACGCCCCAAGGACAAGCGATAACCGACTGCGACCAAATTCCTTAACCTTGCCGCAATCTGGAGTGCGCCTCCCATTGCGGGAAGCAAAAAAGACAAGCATCTGCCGACTTTTTAGGCGTTATGGCCGTTCTGTGAAATGTTGTCAGCGTGTGTTGCTTTCCGACAACAACTCTTAGCTCGATTCCCGCGGCGGCTAGGTGACTTCAGGGGGCAGGACGGGCGCAATGTGGCTTCCCTAAAACAGGTTTGCCGGCGGCCAGCCGTCTCAATCGAATCAGCAATCTTTGGTGAAGCCCGGCTCCAGCCAAGGCGCCTCCACACAAAAAGGCCGCAGCGACGGGCGCTGCGGCCAAAATGCGATCCGCCGTAACCGGGACGCGTTGGCTATTTGTCCTCGTCAGTGCTGGAGGACGACGGGCTCGACGAACCATGATCGTCCGAATGGCCCCATGACGGTGCGGGACTCGGTGCGGCAGGACTCGGTGCAGCATGACTTGGACCCGCCCAACTCGGTGCCGCCGGGGCAGGCGCGGGAGCCGGGGCCGGCTTTGGCGCAGCGGGTTTGGGCGCGGCCGGTTTAGGGGCGGCAGGCTTGGAGGCAGCAGGCTTGGGGGTGACCGGAGCCGCTTTCTTTTTTGCTGGGCTCTTCTTGGCGCTGGCCTTGGCTGCCTTTTTGGCCGATTTTTTCGGTGCGGCCGCCTTGGACTTTTTGGCGGATTTCTTCGCGGACTTCTTGGTCTTTTTCGCCGATTTCTTGGCGGACTTTTTCGAAGATTTCTTCGAGGATTTCTTTGAAGAGGATTTCCTTGAAGTCTTCTTTGAAGTTTTCTTGGCGGATTTTTTCGCCATCAGAAGCTGCTTCTTCTTTTTATCCTTCTTGTCTTTTTTATTCTTTTTCCCTTTAGCCATCGTGATCCTCCTGTTGCCGCCGATCAACGTCTATCGATCAATAGCCATCGAGCGTTTCAAATCGTCCGCGTTCCGCGCGGGGCCAATCGATCAGTTCAATCCTGGCCGGGGACCACCCGTCGCCCAGTCGAGAAGCTCAACCGTGTGCACCACAGGAACTGACGTACCACCGGCAATCTGCACCATGCATCCAATATTGCCTGCAGCAATCATGTCCGGCTTGACCATCGCAATATTGGCGACCTTTCGATCGCGCAATCTGCTCGCAATGTCAGGCTGGAGAATGTTGTACGTCCCCGCCGAACCGCAACACAAATGGCTCTCAGGTACATCTTTCACCACGAATCCGTTCTTGGAAAGCAATTCTTTCGGAGCTTGCGTGATTTTCTGTCCGTGCTGCAGCGAACAGGCCGAGTGATAGGCGATGACGATATCGCTGTGCTGCTGCACCGGCTTCAGATCGATGCCGCCGAGATATTCGGTGATATCCTTGGCCAGCGCCGAAATCTTAGCAGCCGGGCCCGCGAATTCGCGGTCCTCGCGCAGCATGAAACCATAGTCCTTGATCACCGTGCCGCAGCCCGATGTCGTCACCAGGATGGCGTCAAGGCCACCCCGATCAGCCTCGCCGAGCCAGACGGCGATGTTGGCGCGGGCGCGTCCCAGGGCGTCACCGTCGCGTCCAAGGTGGTGGGTCAGCGCACCGCAACATTGTTCGTCCTTGACCAGCACGACCTCGATGCCGTGGCGCGTCAAAAGATTGATGGCGGCCTGATTGATTCGCGGCGCCAGAACCTGTTGGGCGCAGCCCTGCAACAGAGCGACACGTCCGCGCTTCGTGCCTAGAGCCGGAAAAACGCTTCCACCGGCCGGCCCGGGGGCCGGCAGACGGCTCGGTGCAAGCGACAGCATCGCCCTGATTCGCCGCAAGAAGGTCGGCGATGAAGACGTCGACTTGGATCCAGTCTCGGGCATCGGCAGCAAGGCGGCCAGCGGCCGACCAAGCCGCGCCAGGATCATGCTTAGACGAAACAATCCGGGCCGCGGCAGGACCCAGGCCAGCACCGCCCGCAACGCCCGCTCGGCCAATGGCCTAGTGTAGTCCTTTTCAATTCTTGCCCGCGCCTGATCGACGAGATGCATGTAGTTCACACCCGACGGACAGGTGGTCATGCAGGCGAGGCAGGAGAGACAGCGGTCGATGTGCTTGACCACTTCTAGCGTCGGCGGGCGATTTTTCTCCAGCATCTCCTTGATGAGATAGATCCGGCCGCGCGGGCTATCGAGTTCATCGCCGAGCAGCACGTAGGTCGGGCAGGTCGCCGTGCAGAATCCGCAATGCACGCACGCGCGTAAAATCTTGTCGGCTTCCGCGATATCGGGGTCGGCGAGTTGCGCGAGGGTGAATTCGGTTTTCATGTCACGGAGCCTCGCGCCAGCCGGCCGCGATTGAGGATGTTTTTCGGGTCGAAGCTGTGGCGGACGCGCTCGCTTAACGCTGCAAGGCCGCCTTCCTGCGGATGAAATACATCGACGTCGCGCCGTACCTGCTCCGACGCGCGCAGCAGTGTAGCGTGGCCGCCGACGGCATTGACACGCGCGCGTACCAGCGCCGCCTGAGCGTCGGACTTGGGCGGCAGTGCCGCCCAGATCATTCCACCGCCCCAGTCGTAGATCACCTCGCCGCCGGTGTCTCGCGCGAGTTGCTCGCCGAGCGCGCCGCCGGAAGCCGGCGGACACACGATCCGCCATACCGGCCACGATCCCAACGTGCCGTTGGCCGCGAACGGTTGCACGTCGCGAACCGAAACCCAGATCGCCGCGGAGACTGCATCTTCGACAATTTCTGCGGTCCCAAACGGCGCAAGAACCTCGGCAAGTGCGGCCGCGCGATGGGCGGCCGATGCCGTGATGCCCTCGAGCCGCAGCAAGGTGACCGCCTGTTGCGGCGATCCGAGGTCGCCAAGTCCACCAGGCCCGCCACCCGCCGCCCGAAATGTCGAGCTCGGCACATGCGCCGCGCCGGACACATCGAATGGCGAGCCCAGCGCCGCCGTCATCGCCCGATTGGCGGTGATGTCATCCAGCCCACGCAGCAGCAGCGTACGTTCGCTCTCGGGCCTCGGCATGACCTTCAATGTCACTTCCGTCATGACCGCCAGCGTGCCCCAGGACCCCGCCAGCAACTTGCAGAGGTCGTAGCCGGTCACGTTTTTCACAACTTTGCCGCCAGCCTTGAAGCTGTCGCCGAAGCCGGACACCGCATGCGCGCCCAGCAGATGGTCGCGCGCGCCCCCGGCCTTGATGCGGCGGGGACCGGCGAGGCCAGCACCGATCATGCCGCCGATGGTTCCGATATCCGGTGTTCCCAGCAGCAGCGCGGTGTTGATCGGTTCGAACGCGAACTGCTGATTCCTGGAATCGATCAGCGACAATACATCGGCAACCGGCGCGCCGGCCTGGACGGTGATGATCAGTTCGTTCGGTTCATAAGCCGTCACCGCGTTCAGCGCCGACAGGTCGAGCAGCGCATTGGTCGCCATCGGCTGGCCGATCAGCCGCTTGGAGCCATGGCCGATGATTTCCAAAGGCTGCTCGCTGGCAAGTGCTGCGCGCACCACCTGCTCGACATCCCCGGCGTCACGTACTTTCAGGGTGTCCACGCGCGCCTACTCAAAACCGCGGAAGGTCAGGGAAAGCGAGCTTGCCGCCATGGACGTGGACGCGGCCAAGTTCGGCGCAGCGGTGCAAGGTCGGAAACACTTTCCCTGGATTAAGCAGGCCCTGCGCGTCGAACGCGCATTTCAGCCGCTGCTGCTGGTTGAGGTCGATCTCGCTGAACATCTCCGGCATCAGGTCGCGTTTCTCGACGCCGACGCCATGCTCGCCGGTGAGCACGCCGCCAAGCTCGACGCAGCATCGCAGGATGTCGGCGCCGAACGCCTCGGCCTTGTCCATCTCGCCGGGCTTGTTGGCATCATACAGGATCAGCGGATGCAGATTGCCATCGCCGGCATGAAACACATTGGCGACGCCGAGACCGTATTTCTCGGAGAGATCGCGGATACGTGACAGGGCTTCCGGCAGCGCGCCGCGCGGGATGGTGCCGTCCATGCAGAGATAATCCGGCGAGATCCGTCCCACGGCCGGAAATGCCGCCTTGCGGCCGGCCCAGAACAGATTCCGCTCCTGCTCGGAATTCGAGATTTGACAGGTGGTCGAGCCACAACCTTGCGCGATCGCCTCGACCCGCTTGATCAGTTCATCGACCTCGACGCCGGGACCATCGAGTTCGATGATCAGCAGCGCCTCGACATCGAGCGGATAGCCGGCATGGACGAAGGCCTCGGCGGCGTGGATCGCAGGCTTGTCCATCATTTCCATGCCGCCCGGAATGATCCCGGCGCCGATGATCCGCGCCACGCATTCGCCGGCCGCCTCGACTTGCGCGAAGCCGACCATCAGGGCGCGGGCAGTCTCCGGCTTCTGCAGAATCCGCACCGTGATCTCGGTGATGACGCCGAGCAGGCCTTCGGATCCCGTAATGATCCCCATCAGGTCGTAGCCACTAGTCTCAGCGGATTTGCCGCCGACCCTGATGATTTCGCCCGTGATCAACACGATTTCGCAGCCGAGCACGTTATTGGTGGTCATGCCGTATTTCAGGCAATGCACGCCGCCGGAATTCTCCGCGACATTGCCGCCGATCGAGCAGGCGATCTGCGACGATGGGTCGGGCGCATAGTAGAATCCGGCATGGGCGACCGCTTGGCTGATGGCGAGGTTCGTCACCCCCGGCTCGGTCACGACCACGCGATTGTCGAAATCGATCTCGCGGATGCGCTTGAATTTGCCCAGGCCCAGCAGCACGCCATCGGCCAGCGGCAGCGCCCCGCCGGACAGCGAGGTACCGGAGCCGCGCGGCACCACCTTGATGCCCTGCTCGAAACAATATTTCAGCACCCGCGAGACCTGTTCGGTGGTGTCCGGCAGCACCACCACCATCGGCGGCTGACGATACGCCATCAGGCCGTCGGACTCGTAGGGCAGCATTTCGGCTGGCTTGTCGATCACACCCTCGCCTGGCACGATCGCACGCAGCGCCGCAACGATGGCATCGCGGCGTCCCAGAACCGCCTGATCCGATGCCGGCATCATGATGGTCATGTACTTCTCCCAGGGGCGCGGCCGCCCACGCGCATCGCGGTCATCGATTTGTCGTGGCAAATCAAGCACGTCTGGGCGGCTTTGGGTAGGTCGCCAAAGGGTGAGTGGACCGGGAAGGCCGAGTTCCCAACAATGCGGCCGCGACGATGAAACCGGGAGGCGTTTCACGGCTTGTCCACTGTAAGCGCCCCATGCCACAAACCCACCCGAACCCACACCCACAAAGAGCCCCCAATGAAAAATCTGACACTGAGCGCGCTGGTCGTCATCGCAATGTCGGCAGCCGCACCCGCGGCGTTCGCGCAGGACGTCGCGGCCGGCAAGACCTCGTTCAATAAATGCCTGGCCTGCCACGCGATCGGCGAAGGTGCCAAGAACAAGGTGGGTCCGGAACTCAACGGACTGGACGGCCGCAAGTCCGGCACGGCACCGGATTATTCCTATTCGGATGCCAACAAGAATTCCGGCATCACCTGGAACGAGGCGGAATTCAAGGAGTACATCAAGGACCCGAAAGCGAAAATTCCTGGCACAAAGATGACCTTCGCCGGCATCAAGAACGATAAGGAGATCAATGATCTCTGGGCGTTCATCTCGCAATACGACAAGGACGGAAAGATAAAGACCAAGTAACGGCGGAGCATTAGCGCCGTCACCAACGCGGTAGCGAGCCTGGATATGTCGCCTGAATGTGAGAGCCGATCCGTCCGATCGGAAGTGATTCCTCTATTCAGGCGCGCTTCAACTCGGTCGTGTGAAACGGTTCGAGCGTGTCGATGTCACTCACCGGCTGGGTCTTTTGATTCCACTTGAAATAGCGGAGCGTGATCGTCTCCGGCGTGAAGTCGATCAACAGAAACCCGTTTTCCTCGATCGGCTTGACGGTTTCTTGCATGTCCAGATGCTGTGGCGGCTGCGGACCGACCCCGCGAAATTCGGAGGCCCAACCGCCGGTGCTGGTCCCTAACGTTCCCGGCAAAACGGCGATCACCGGATTTCGCGAAAAATCGAGCTGGCCACTGCGCATCATTCGTCCCTCGCCGGTGGCGTGCAAGTCGCCGCTGACGACGAGCGGAATACGGCCCGGCATTTCGGAAAGGGCCTGCATGAGGCGATCGTGCTGCGAGAGCCAGCCTCGCTGCCAATACGGCTTGGGCTTCGCCTCTGAAAGCTTGCCATCGGGACCCAGCAAATCGGGGTACCACTCGCCCCATTTGCCGGCGCTCCATCCCGGCGGATTTGACGGAACATTGACCAGGTGAACCACTTCCTTCGCGGCGGCCCGGGCCTTCAACCAGGCTTCAACGTCTGGCGCGACGAAGACACCCGTCGGTCCCGCAAGCGTGACGGTCCGCCTGACGTCATACAGCAGAACTTCGGCCAGGCGCCCGTAGCGCAGCGTGCCAAAGCTTTCCGAAAGGCCGGACGGCCGGGACGCAGGCTGATCGGGGTAGTCGGAGCCCGGAAGACCCGGCGACCTGTTCGGATCGGGCAGGAATTCGGGATACCAAAGGCGTTGCGTCGCGCGGGCCGACTGCAACATGAAATTGTCAGGCGGGAACGTGACGGCTTCTTCGGTGGCTTCGTCATTGTCAAAATGATCGTGGTCGTCCTGCAGAAAGAACACCGGCGTCGAACGGCATAGCGTTCCATAGAGCGGGCTTATCTGTTCCCCGGCTGCACGAAGCAGCGCGGTCTCGTTAGCGCCACCCAAAATCGGGGCGTCACGATCAAAGCGGGCGTATTCCAGAGCGGCCTTGGAGGCGCCGAGCCGGGGTGCAGCTCTTGGCGCAAGCAGATCCCAGTAGACGTGGTCTCCATTGGCGATAAGTGCGTCCGGTGAATAGGACAGCCCCCGTTGCAGTAATTTTTGCCGAACGGCGACCGGCAGGAATTCGAAGCCCGTATGAGCCGACTTAAAAAGATCGTGTCCCCCGGCGCAGGAATAAACCAGCAATCGCAGCCTGGACGGCATGTCGTCGGGTGCCGGCATCGTGGACAAGGTCCACGGCTGGGAGAGAGCTCTTCCGTCGGAGCCCGATAGCGACAATTGGTAGGGTGTTCCCGGCTTCAAATCGGCGGCGTGGAACTGCCAGAAGGATCCTCGCGTATCCGAACGCTCTCCAACGACCCGCTGATCGCCGACCTGCAAGTTTGGAGCGGTCTCAAGCGGCTTCTTGAACGACGCTTTGATGAGAATCCGATTGTGACTGCTGGTCGGAAGGACATGCGCAACTTCGCCATCATCCCAGCTCTGCTGAGGTGAACTCGTTTTCGACGCAGTCTGTGCAACAACGGTGGCGCCGCCCAGCGGCAACAAACCGAGCGCGGCAGAGGCTCCGGCACCAAGAAGTTCACGCCGGGTCGTCTCCATTGGCAGCCTCCCATCGCGAGTTGCCAATCTCCGGCTTCCTGAGATACGAGCCGGCGTCGATGGCAACGCTTTAAGCCAGCAAACTACGTAGCGGCACGCTCGTCGAGCACTTTCGCTGCGTTAGGATGCATTTCCCGCAATTGTGAAATTTGCTGCGGATGAATTTGGTAACATTTCCGCCCGTTATTCGTCGCACTGATGCAACACTGCATGTCACGCGGATCAGGCCAGAACCGGATAGTTTCATGTTTGGCGTTCATCAACAGGTTTCAAAAGTCATTCGACGACTCCTTGGCCTGGCATTTGTTATCGCAATGCCTATTCCCGCCGGCGTTGCGCAATCTGCGCCCACTCTGGGGTATGTCGCCGCAAAAAACGCCAATCCGAAACGGCTTGAAGTCTTCAGGCAAGGATTGAACGAGCTCGGATATGTCGAGGGCAAGAACATCCGGATCGACTACCGTGAGGCGGTCCTGGACGGCGAGTATCAAGGCATCGTTGCGGAGTTGGTCGTTAAACACGTCGACATCATCGTCGCTGCGAATGTCGCCTCGGCAGTCGCTGCTGCCGAGACCACCCGTAGCACGCCTATCGTTATGCTCGCGGTAAATGACCCCGTCGGCGTCGGATTGGTGAAAAGCCTCGAACATCCCGGCACCAACGTTACCGGGACCACGATGTACGCTCCCCAACTGATCGGCGAGCGCTTGCGGATACTGAAGCAGATCAATCCGAGCCTTAAAAAGATTGCGATGATTTTAAATGGCAACAATGCCAACAATATCACCCAGCTCGAATTGGTCTGTTCGGAAGCCGGGAAGCTCGGCATCGAAATTCAGGCTGAGGATATTCGCAAACCCGACGACGTTAAGCCGGCGCTGGACAAGGCCGCCGAATATGGCGCCGAAGGCCTCGTCAATGCGGTAGACAGCTTCGTGAATTCTCAGCGGTTTGCGCTCGCTGCAGGCGCCGCAGATCACAAGCTTATCGCCATCTATAGCGACGATGAATATGTGTCGGCTGGTGGACTGATATCACTCGGCCCCGGCCACTATGAGGGCTATCATGACGCCGCCAAATATGTTGACAAGATACTCCATGGCGCCAATCCGGCCGACCTGCCGATAGCCGGCGCAACCCAATTTACGTTCAGTGTAAATCGTTCAACGATGCGAAAGCTCGGTCTAACGCTTCCATCTGACTTGAACAGACGCGTCAATAGCTGGATCGACTGATTTCTAGCGCTCGATGGATGGTTACACGCCTAATCGGCCGCCGCAGCCCTGCCTTGCGCGATGTTGCCGATCATCACGTCGATCTCGCGCATGACAAGTTCGGGCGCGGCGTTCTGCACCATGTGACCGACATCCGGCAACACGATCAGTTTGGCATTCGGCACGGCAACCGCGAACGGCCGTGAATGGATGTCCGGCGAGACGGTCTTGTCGGTGTCGCCCGTAATCACCGCCACCGGCACCATGATATTGCCGTAACGCGGCGCCTGCTCTGCCACCGCCGCCTTCAACGTCACGAGATCACGGGCATTGGCGAGGAATTCGCGCGGGCGCAACAACAATGGCGTCGCGCTGTTCTTGACGAAGTCATCCGGCATGACCTGCGGCAGAAACACGCTGCGGGCGCCGGGATCGGCCAGGAAAAACCCGAGCGGGAGCGTGATCGTATAGGCGAGTAGTGGACCGATCACGGGAGTAGTGACGGCCTTGTTGTACCATCCGACACCGCCGCGCCACGGATAGGCGACAGGCGCCAGCATGACCAGACCCGCCACGCGTTGCGGATGGTCGAGCGCCATCAGCGTGCCAAGCGCGCCGGCCCATGAGTGGACCACGAAGATTGCCCGACTCACGCCGAGCTTTTCCAGGGCTTCATCGATCATTCTGGCCTGGATCCCGGGCGTCGAATCCTGCGCACGCGCGCGCGTGCTCCAGCCATGGCCGGGACGATCGATCAGGATCACCCGACGATGTCTGGCGAGCATGTCGCCAAGCGGCCGCCGCATGATCTCCAGATTTGAGCTGGCGCCGTGGATCATCACGACCGGCGGGCCGATCGCATCGCGCGGCCCGATATCGAGGACGTTGAGTGTTGCGCCGGCAACCTCGATCATCCTGCCTTGTGCGGGATAGGCGCGCTGCAGGGCAAGGACACCGGCCTGCGTGACCAGCACGAGAACCGCCAGCGCCGCCACGACAACGACTGATATCATTTGCAATGTCCGGATGATCTTGCGCACGAACGAGCTACGGTTTTACGGGGCAACGGTTTCGCGGCCAATGCCAACGCGGGAACAACGATCCAGCTAGAAATAACCGAAACCCACGCGCCCCAGTCCCGGCAATTTGACCGCCGGCCGCCGCAGGTCGATGCCGAACACGGCGCCGAGAAGATTGATCTCGATGCCTTCGACCCAGCCGATGGTCAGGCCCAGATAGCCGCCAAGCGTGACGCGAATGCCCGTTCCCGAGGGCGTCATTCCGAACATGTCGCCGTCGTAAGGAAAGTCCTTGCCGATCGCGGTCGGCGGCAGCGCGGCATGCAGTTCCGGGACTGCCGCCAGTACCGCGGCGACAAACGTGTTGGAGTTCGGTCCCGGCCAGGCGCGATAGTCGCCGGAAGACCGCCATTCGTAGCCTTCAACCGCGGCACGAATTTTGGGGACCATGAGGGATGCAGCTGCGCCGTCGGCTGCGGCGATCATTGCCGGCGTGCCGCCGAACCACCGCCCGTCGGGCGCAAAGCCATTGATGCGGATCGGCTCGCCCCAGGCCGTATAATCATAGCGGGTGTAACGCGGCGCGTTGGGCTCTTTGACTACGATCCAGCTATGGACTGCGAAGATTCCACGCCACCGAACGGTCCGCGCCGCATAGACCCGCACCACGGCGTCCGGATGCTCCGATGGTGACGGCAAAAGACCGGCGCTGGAGCGGTCCGCTGTCTGCCAACTGATCGAACGATCCCCGAGCAGGTACTTCGTTGCCGATATCGTAATCGGGGCGACCAGCAGGAACAGCAGGATTATCAACGTTTTTCTCACCGTGTGGAACCCGTGCCGCGCACGACTTCATACAACCGTCATCGGCAGCTTAATATAGTAATTATCGGCACTTTTGCCTTGTGGCGGGCGCGCGCCGTCGAAGCTGTCGTCATTCGCGATATCCACACTATCCACAGGGAACGCAGGTCGGACGCCAAAATTATCCCAAGGTTTTTTTGCAGGATAATTCCAAGACACAATTGGAGATTTTGATGACTTCCAGACCAAATGAAGCCGCCATCGACGAAATCGTGGCTAGCTGCAATGGCGATATCCGCGGCGCTCTCAAGGCCCTCCTTCTGGTCAACGAGCGGCTGGAAGCTGAGCTTGCGCAACTTTATGCGGCGGTGACCTATAGCGGGTCATTCGACCGCGGTGGGAGCGTTCTGCACTAAGCGTCGGTCAGTCGGTTCGCGCGCGATCAGATATCGCGGCCCTCGACCTTCTCGGTCAGGGTCTTGACCAGCTCAGGCACCTTATCAAGGTACGGATTGACGGCGAGCGCCTTGCGGAAGGCGTCGAGCGCGCGCTTTTCGTCGCCGAGATCCTGCATGATCATGCCAAGTCCCGCCAGCGCGCCGAAATGGCGGGGTTCGCGGACCAATACCTGCTCGATATCCTTGAGCGAACGGGTGTAATCGTTCCGCAAATAATACAACGTCGCCCGCCGGTTCCATGCCTCGACGTAATCCGGACGCAGCTTGACGACGGCATCGAGCAGCTTCAGCGCGACATCCATTTGCTGGGCGTCCACCGCGGCCTTGGCACGCATCATCAGGAGCGCAGCGGTATCGCTCGGCGTCTGCAACCACAACGCCCAGATCCGGGCCTCGACATGCTTGGCGCTGGCCTCATCGGGCGCTGCCTTCAGCGCGCCGAACAGAAAGTCCAGTCCTCGGGTGCGATCGGCGCCGACCTTCGGCAACTTGCTCGGCGGTTCCGGTAATTTTTTCTGCTGCTTTGGCGGCGCGACCGGCGGATCCTGCGCCAACGCTGGCATCGGCGCCAAGGCCATCGCCGCGATGAGGAGGATAGCTAGTCGGCAGTTGCGCGCTTCGGGGAATCTCAATGCCATCGGCAAAGTCTAGACGCAGGACAACGCACTGCAAGCAGCAAACGCGTCAAAGACCCGTGAAGGGAAGAGATTTTGCGCCGGTCCGAAAGGCCAGACTCAAGCCTTGAATCAACCTTGGCGCGCCTTGAAACGGCGCTGAACCTTGTTGATCACATAAACCCGGCCCTTGCGGCGGACCAGACGGTTGTTGCGATGGCGACCACGCAGCGATTTCAGCGAGTTACGGACCTTCATGGGACAATCCTGATGCTTTGAAAGGCCGTGTTCGGCACTATCGTTTGCGGACCCGAAAGTGGCAAAATGGGATTAATCCCGCCAGCAACGATGTCGCCCGGGACGGCCGGTTTCTAAGCCATCGACGGGTCAAATGTCAATCGGAACAGACCCTCGAGGACTTATTTGGCCGGCGCAGCCGCCAAAATGGCTACGATCGGGACCTATCCCGATATTGAAATCGCTGGCAAATCAGCGATGCGGGAACTCGACCATGGCTTCCCCGGTAGCGACCTTCTCGTCGTTCTGATTGCGCACCATCACGTCGATCGAAACCCAGCGCGAATTCGCGGTCGCCTGCTTCGATTTCACGATGCCGCTCGGCTGGATAACGTCGCCGGGCCGGACCGGCTTGACCCACCTTGTTTCAAGGCGGCGGTGGATGGCGCCGGCAGGATAGGCCCAGTCGGTGATCATCCGCGAGATCAGCCCGAAATTGTTCATGCCGTGCATGATGATACCGCCGAAATTGGTCTTGCCGAAATTGCCCTTCATATAATCGTCGTCGAGATGCAGCGGGTTGTAGTCGAGCGACGCGTCACAAAACAACCGAATGGATTCGCGGCTGACCGCGAATTTTGGCCCATCGATGGTGTCGCCCGGGCTAAGGCTTTTCGAATGTCGATGTCATGGCTTCACCCCCTTCTGTAATTCGATCCGTCAGGTCAAGGTTCTTTTTCGGCGCGAGCTCGAGAATTTCACATCTCGAGGAAAGAGCCGGCACGCCCGGGTCACGCGACCAAACTTTTGCCCGATAATTTGACATGCCGCGGACCGGATTCGCCGCGTCAAGCGGTAGCGGCCCCCCTTATCGAGCAGCCCCCGTTGGGAAGGGACGCATCCGGAACGCAGGTTAGCAACGGTCCCCAACGACCAGCGGCTTGCCCTGATTACCGAACAAATCGCCACAAAAAGTCGTCGCGAGCAAAGGCGTCATTTACACCTAGTGTAACTAGGCTTATTGATACTAGGTATGGAAGGTGAAATCCTCAAAGGCCATCTCGACATGATCGTGCTCGCTGCGCTCGAAGCGGGCTCTGCTCATGGATACGCGGTCATCGAACGGATTCGAGCACGAAGCAGCGGCGCTTTCGACCTGCCCGAGGGGACGGTATATCCGGTGCTGCATCGCCTTGAAGAAATGAAGATGCTGAAGAGCCGTTGGGAAACCTCGCCCGCAGGGCGGCGACGGCGTGTTTATTCGGTAACTGGTCGCGGCTCCGTCGAACTCGCCAATCGCCGTGCGCTATGGCGGCAATTTTCCAGCGCGATCGGCACTTTTCTCGGCGAGGCTCAGCCATGTCCGACTTGATTTCCGACTATCGCGATACGCTGACGCGAGAGTTATCCTTTGATCCCTCACTGGCACGGCGAATGCGGGAGGAAGCCGAGGACCATCTTCAGGAAGCGGTCGCGTCCGATCCGATGGGAGCAACGATCGAGGCGGAGCGTCGAGCGATCAGTCGCTTCGGCACGGAACGGGACATTGCCGCGCAATGCGCCATTCCCTCGCTCGTGAAACAGGCGAGAAACGTCGGGGCAGCGGTAACCTTGATCGCGCTTGGCGTGCTGGTGGCAATGAAGAGTCGCATCGTATGGTATGGTGCGACCCAACAGATCGTCAGCGGTGATCCTTATCTCGACAACATCCGCGCGATCATTTTGTCGATCGATCGTTGCTCTTTCTGGTTTGCGTTGCTGATAGCCATCTGCGGATGGGTCTATATCAGCATCGCGCGCACGTCGGACACAACTAGCATTAGCTGGCGAAACCGACTGCAGCAATCGCTGTTCCTGTGTGCCGCAGCGGCCGCGGCCGTCGTCGTCACCGTGACATCAGACACCATCCTGACCGCGCTCAGGCTGTTCCCGGCGGGATGGTCCGCCTCAATTTTCTTTCCGTTCCTGACGATCGGACTTGAGGCCGCTTTGGCCGTCATCCTTGTCGTTCGAATACGCGTCACAATGCGTCGTCTTGCGTCGTCCGCGCGATTGTTCAACGTTCAAAATTCTCTCGCAAGTGAGGCTCCATGACGAATCGGCGAACCCTGCTCGCCTTCGCAACACTCGGTACTTCGGTCGCAATCGCACTACCGAAGGCACCGCGCGCGGCAGACGCGTGTCCACCGCCCCTGACGTCCTCCGTGAATGCTGCGATACTTGATCGTTACGTCGCAGCCATCAATTCGCTTGAAGTCTCCGCTTTTCCGGGCATCTTTGCCGAGGGTTACATCCAGCATTCGGGCCGCAGCCCATCGGGACTTTCCGCACAGATCGAAAACGCACAACGTCTGCACGCGGCTTGGCCGGATGTCCACATGCAGGTCGAGGACCGTATCATTGACGCGGACAAAGTTGTCGCCCGATGTCTCTACGCAGCGACACATACGCAAACCGTACGAGGATTTGCACCAACCGGCAGAAAGATTACCTTTGCGACCATCGACATCTGGCGTGTCGAGAGCGAAAAATTCGCCGAGCATTGGGATCTTGTTGACATTGCCAGCATGGAGAAACAATTGGCCGGGAAATGAAACTCCCTGGAACTAGAAGTCACCCGTAGCGCTCTGCATAACGAGCGGGCACCAGATGGCAGTCTCCCTCCGGCTGATTCCCGGTCACGCCCAGGTTAACGCTTCCGATCGGCGGGTGATGACACTTCTCGGGCTTCCACCTCAGAATGGCCGACGGCCGCTTTTTGACCATACTCGATGAACTGAGCAGCCCTCCTTTCGGTCGATCACGCTCTATTCGCGGGCAAAGACCCGCGACCGATGCATGATGATCGCCAGCTTGCGAGCAACCGCCACGCATGCCTTCTTGGAACCTATACGCTTGGCGAGTTTGATGCCCATGCCCGAAGTGTCGACCATTTCTTCGATATACGCATATGCGAATTCGTGGCTTCATAGAGTGCATGCCGCATCAATTTGTCGCCGCACTTGCTGATGTTGCCTGATCGATCGATCTCCCCTGACTGATAGACGCGAGAGGTCAATCCCAGGTGCGCTGCCACGGCCTTGGAGTCCTTGAACCGTTTCGGATCGTCAATGGTCGACTTGGCTCGCCGGGAACGATGTCGTCCCAGACCTTTCGCAAATTGGCGTCTTTCCAGAAGTCGGTCTCGAAGGCGTCCGCCTGCGCCATGTCGTCCTCCCAAGACAGTCATTTTTGATGCCTTCATTACCGCAATGGCGCTGGCTCACCAAGGAGGTGAGCCACCTTGCCAAATTTGTTATATGGTATAATCAATTTGCCAGGCTGTAGAATGAAGGCGCTGCCGGGGAACGGAAATGTCCAAATTGAAGCTGCCCAATATCGAAGACGTCGTGGCGATCGACATCCACACCCATGCGGAAGAGCCCTGCGGCATGCATGCCGATGACGGCTATGACGACTTCCAGGCGCAGATGGCCGAGTATTTCAAGTCGCCGAACAAGCACCCGCCGACGGTGCCGGAAACCGCAGCCTATTACCGCGCCAAGAAGATCGCCGCGGTGATCTTCCCGGTCGATGCCGAGCGCGAGACCGGATTCCGCCGCTACAACAATTACGAAATGCTGGAAGTCGCCGCCGAAAACTCCGACGTGCTGATCCCGTTCGTCAGTATCGATCCGCACAAGGGCAAGCTCGGCGTTCGCGAGGCCCGCAAGCTGATCGAGGAATACGGCGTCAGGGGCTTCAAATTCCATCCGACCATGCAGGGCTTTTATCCGAACGACCGCATGGCCTATCCGCTCTACGAGGCGATCAACGACGGCGGCGCGATCGCGCTGTTTCACACCGGGCAAACCGGCGTCGGCTCCGGCATGCCCGGCGGCATGGGGATGCGGCTGAAATATTCCAACCCGATGTACATGGACGATGTGGCGGCGGATTTTCCCGACCTGAAGATCATCCTCGCGCACCCATCTTTCCCGTGGCAGGAAGAAGCGCTATCGGTCGCGACTCACAAGCCCAACGTCTATATCGACCTCTCCGGTTGGTCGCCGAAATATTTCCCGCCGATCCTGGTGCGCTACATCAACTCCATCCTGCAGGACAAGATGCTGTTCGGCTCGGACTGGCCGGTGATCACGCCGGACCGCTGGCTGGCGGATTTCGCCAAGCTCGATATCCGCGACGAGATCAGGCCGAAGGTGTTGAAGGCCAACGCGCGCAAGCTTTTGAATATCTGAACCCGCGGGAATTCTGCCGCTCGACCCTCGTTCTCAGTTCGCCTCGAACCGTACCTGCAATTTGCCGGAGCGGGAGGTCGTGTACAGGCCGACGACGGCATGGGGCAGGTTTTCGAAACCATCGACAACATGGTTGATCGGCTTTAGCGCTCCGCTGCGCAGGTGCCGGGAGAGATCGTCTTCAGCCTTCAGCCGCTCGTGGTAGAACGCATCGACGATCCAGCATTCAGACTTGATGTTCCGCTTCTTCAAAATGGCCTCGACATTCTCCGAAATGCCGAAGGCCCGCCGCAACGAAGGACGCTGCCGCGGCGCGTCGAGCTTGTCGGCATAATAAGCCGCGGCACCTCCATAGGAGAACAGGCGCCCGTTCCGGCTGATGATTGCCGCGACCGTCTCGGTCAACGCGCCGCCGATTCCATCGGAGTAGACATCGATACCCTCCGGGAATGCCGCTTTGAGTTGCTCCGCAAAATCTGCGGCGCGATAATCGATGCAGCTATCGATACCGAGCGTATCCATTACCCACTTGCATCGATCCGCGCCGCCGCCGAAGCCGACCACATAACACCCGGCAATCTTCGCAAGCTGCGCGGCGATGGATCCGACCGATCCGGTTGTGCCGGCGACCGCGACACAATCTTTTGGCATCAGCGGCCCGCACTCCCGCATTCCGAAATACGCGGTCATTCCCGAGGTGCCGAACATTTCCATCAGCACTTCCGGCGGCCACATCTTCACCATCGCCGGCCTGAAAACATAGTTCCATTGCGAGTTGGTGCCGTTCAAGGCCTTCACGAGTTCGCTCGCCGGGCCGTACCCCACCGATCCGTCTTCGCTGCTCACGATCTGGTAATCCTGCCAGCCCGCCTGACAGGCAATGATGTCCCCTTCCCTGAAGGTCTTGTCGCGCGACTGAATGATCTCCGCACATGCATAGTTGCTGCGGTCGGTATCGCCGAGCCTGGTCATCCCGTTGGCCATCCGCGCGCGGGTGCCGGAATGAATGTTCACCAGTTTTACACGCGCAAGCGCCTGGCCTTGCTCCAATTCCGGGATCGGGACTTCCCGCAATTCGAACTGCTCCGGTCCGAGGACATTGTTGACCATCGGCTTGGCGAAAATCCACTGTCGGAATTTTTTTGGCATTTGGACTCCGCACTGGCTGAACAAGCAGCGATGACTATCCTGGGCTGCGTTATGGCTGCATGACGATACATTCGAGATTGCCGGCCGTGGCCGCAGCTTCCATCGCTTCGGGCAGCGCGGCAAGCGGATACACGCGGGGACGAATCGCCCGGATGTCGAGCAGTCCGCTGCGCAACAAGTCGAGCAACCGCCGATAGGCGCTGACGGGATACATGAACTGGCCGAGTATCTCCCAACTATTGATCATCAGGGTGGTGTAGGGAATCGGCAGATCGGTTGTCATGCTTCCCATCAGCACAAGCCTGCCGCCACGACGGAGGCTGTGAAGCGCCGCAAGCGTCGCTTTGGGATCGCGCGCCTGGCCTACCATGTCGAACGCCATGTGCGCTCCACCTCCAGAGGTTGCGCGAAGCGCACCCGCATCCTTCTGAACATCGCCCGTCAGCGCCACCGTTGAAACCCGCGATCCACCGGCGCGTGCCACGGCTTCCAGCGCCGTCGCGTTGCGGCCGGCCGCGATCACGCGCGCCGCGCCCATGGCGACCCCGAGCAACACCGCGGCTGTGCCGTAGGCGCCGGTTGCGCCGGTCACGACCAGCGTCTCACCGGCAGCTAGCCGACCGCGAAGCAGGCCGCCGAACGGGATGATGCAACGGCCTATGGCGACGAGTTGGGTGGCGTCGAATTCGTCCAGCCCTTCGGCTGGCGTGACGACCTCGACCGGCATCACCGCGTATTCGGCAAGGGTTCCGTCCGGCCAGTCCGCCAGAACCTGCGCCGCGTCCGGGCTCGACGTCAGTCCGATCAGAACCTGCGCCGGATCTTCGACATTCTCCGGCGCGACGAAATGCGACGAGAGCACCACACGCTGACCCGACTTCAGATGCCAGACATCCCGGCCAGCCGCCTCCACGACGCCAACTCCGTTGGTCCCGATCGTGAACGGGCCGGGAGGCGGATTGTAGATCGGCAATTTTCCTTCCACATAGGCTTTCAGGTACGACATCAGCGCCGACGCCTCGATCCGCACCAGCACGCTGCCCGGGCGCGGCTCCGGCGTTCGTACATCTGTGTAGCGGAGTTCTCCGCCGAGCCGGTCCAGTTGCCAGGCCTTCATGCGTATCTCCTCGCGATTGTGATTGCCTTGTGATGTGTGCGTGTGCGGCCTGCGCTATGGACGAGAGCCCATCGCAAACCCATAATGTGTTCCTAGGTCTCCGAAAGGCCATCCGCTTTCCGACATGCCCACCATGAGTTCCCCGTGACCATCAAAGCCATTGTGTTCGATGCCTATGGTACGCTGTACGACATACAGTCGGTGGCCGCCGTTACCGAAGAAGCGTTTCCCGGCTACGGCGAGATCATCACGCAAGTCTGGCGGATCAAGCAGCTCGAATACACCTGGCTGCGTTCGCTGATGCGGCGCTATGAGGATTTCTCGGTCATTACGCGGGAGTCGCTCGCCTACACGCTCAGGATTCTCGGACTGAAGCATGACAATGGCGTGTTCGAGCGCATCATGGACAAATACCTGCATCTCGATCTCTATCCGGATGCGACCGCAGCATTGACGGCGATGCGTGGCCGCAAGCTGGCAATTCTTTCCAACGGCAGCACCGCCATGCTCAACGCGCTGGTGCGCAACAGCGGACTCGATCGCGTGCTGGATGCCACCATCAGCATCGACTCCCAGAAAATCTTCAAGCCGAGCCCGGACGCCTACACCCTGATCGAGGCGAAGCTCGGCGTGCCGCCCGCCGAGGTGCTGTTCGTGTCGTCAAACCCCTGGGACGCCTGCGGCGCCAAAGCGTTCGGCCTGAATGTGGCATGGATCGAGCGGGTAACACCGGAAGCAATGGCGCAGGCCTGCGTCAAGAACGACCTCATCGCCCCGCTCACGATGTTCAAGGCGATCCGGATGCAGATGGACGAACTCGGGCTTGAGCCCGACTATCGCATCCACGCGCTGTCGGAATTGCCGGATCTGATTGCCGCCCATGAGTCTTGAACATGAGTCTTGAACATGAGTCTTGAATCGGTCCGCGCGTTTTTCGCCGCGAAGGCGCCTGACATCAGCGTGATCGAATCGCACGTCAGTTCGGCGACGGTGGCACTGGCGGCCGCGGCCTATGGCGTCGAGCCGGCGCGGATCGGCAAGACCTTGTCGCTGCGGGTCGGCGAACGCGTGGTGTTGATCGTCACCAGCGGCACGTCGCGGATGGACAATAAGAAGGTCAAGGCGCACTTCGGCGGCAAGCCGAAGATGCTCGGCGTCCATGAGGTCGCCGAGATCACCGGCCACGAAGTCGGCGGCGTCTGCCCGTTCGGATTGAAGACGCCGCTACCGGTTTATTGCGACGTGTCGTTGAAAGCTTTCGATGAGGTAGTGCCGGCCGCAGGCTCGATCCACAGCGCGGTGCGCATCGCGCCGTCGCGAATGGCCGAACTGGTCGCCGCCGAATGGGTCGATGTGTGTCAGAGTCAGCAGCAGCAGTAACGCTGGACCGCCTATGGGTCCTCGTAAGGCTTATTGCTCATTATAAAGCTTGGGCTGGTCGTCACGACGCCTCGGCACCGCCTGTTGCTGGGGCACGCTGGCATTTGATTCGAAGACCGCGCGGCACGGGCTGCTGAGCTGCGGGGTGTTTTGCCTGAGGCAGGCAACGATCCGGTTGGTATCCGGTATCTGTTCGCCGCACAGCCGGAAAACATCGGGGGTGCAGGCCATCTGTTGTTCCAGGGTTCCCCGATACTCCTGCGAAAAGACAGGATTTTGTACGGCGATGCCGCCGCCGATCGCTATCGCAAGGCTGAGAAAAATTCGGCAGGTTCGCATGTCCGATCCTTCTTTCGGATTCAAGGCGCACATGGTCCATGTGGCAAACTGCTTCACTTCAGGGTTCAAAATAAATAAGGCTTGGGAAGGTTCGCGCCGCACAACAAAATGTGAAAGTCGGCTGCTCGTGAATATTGCGAAGGCTGCGCGGCGCGCAGTGACGGCTCTCTCCCCCCTGAGGCAGGGCTATCGCGTTGATGCGGTCGTGGCCTCGCACAAGCTTTCAGCAGGTCGTCCCTGCGAACGCAGGGACCCATCACCCCTGGCCTCAAAAGTGAAAAAAGGCCTCTGCTCCAGTGCCAAAACGAAAGTCCGCGCCGTATGGGTCCCTGCGTTCGCAGGGACGACTCGTTGAAACGCAACACAAAACCGGAAAAATTCACGTGCGGACGGCATAGGAAAATTCCATATGCGCTTCCCTCCCCCGCAACGGAGAGGAAACAGAAAAAGCGAGTGTTCGAATTCCAGATTCCCTACTCCACCTTGCCGATCTTCTTCACCGCAGCAATCAGGCGCGCTGAGTCCTCGGCGACGAACTTTGAGAATTCAGGCGCGTCCATATAGGCCACCGGACTGCCCGCAGTTTCGAAGGTCTTGGTCACTTCAGGACTTTTCACCACCTGCGCCATCGCTTCGCGCAGCCGCGTCATGATCGGCGCCGGCAGCGCTTGCTGCGCGAACAGTCCGGCCCAGATGTAGAACTCGACGTCCTTGTAGCCGAGTTCCCTGAAGGTCGGCAGATCGGGAAAACTCGCGATACGTTCCGCACCCCAGTTCGCGAGCACGCGCATCTTGCCGTCATCGACCTGCTGCTTCAGCGTGCCAGGCGCCGACGCCAGCGCCTGTACCGTGCCGCTCAGCAGTGCGCTGAGCGCGGGACCGGCGCCGCGAAACGGAATGTGCAGCAACTTGATGCCGGCGCTGGCCGCGAACATTTCCATCGCCACATGCAGCGTGCCGTAGGGGCCCGACGAGCCGTAGGGAATTTCGCCGGGACGCCTTTTGGCGTCGTCGACGAAATCCTGCAGCGTCTTCCACGGCGCCGACGCCGGCACCGCCAGCAAAGTGGGATCCGCGAGCACGCGCGCGACCGGAGCGAATTGCGAGACTTCATAACCAGGAGGACGGTCGAACAGCCGGTCGGCTTCCGGCAATACCGCCAGCGACGACAGCGTCATCAGCAAGGTGTAGCCATCTGGCTCGGCGCGCGCTGCCGCGGCGTTGCCGATCGATCCGCCGGCGCCGCCGGCGCGGTTGTCGACGATGACAGACTTGCCGAGAACTCTCTCCAGCGCCTGCGCCACCGGCCGGGCCGCGAGATCGGCCTGGCCGCCGGCCGGAAACGGCACGATCATGGTGATCGTGCGTGCCGGCCACGTGTCCGCGAATGCATGATGCAAGAGCGCAGTTTGCGCCAGCGGCAGAGCGGCAGCGGCTTTTAAAAGTTCACGTCGGTTCATTGATCGTTTTCTCCCCGGATTTTTTTATCGTTGGATGTAGCGTAGCCAAATCGTTGACGTTGCGAAAGGCGCGCGCAGCTACTTCCGCTTCTTCCCCTTCGAAAAATGCTTCGCCAGAAAATCCGCCAGCACCTCGACGCGCGCTGGCCGCGGGCCGCCGGGCGGCATGACCAGATGCACCGAGCCCTCGGTCTGATTCCAGCCTTTCAGGATCACCTCGACCTCGCCCGAGGCAATGGCGGCGCCGACGATGAAGTCCGGCAGATCGGCGATGCCGAGCCCCGCCAGTAACGCCGGCATCAGTGCCTCGCCATTGTTGACGCGCAATGGTCCCGCCGGCCGCACGCTCGCCTGCTCGCCGGCGGCGTTTTTGTAGTGCCAGACATCAGGCGTGGAGAGGTAGGCGTAGCCGAGACATCGGTGCTGGGCGAGCTGCATCGGATGCGTCGGCCGGCCATGGCGCTTGAGATAGGCCGGCGCCGCTACCGTATAGCGCGGCATCGCGCACAGCCGCCGCGCGATCAATGACGAGTCAGGCAGGCTCGCGATCCGCAAGCCCGCATCGAAGCCCTCCCCGATCAAGTCCACCATGGCATCGCTGAGATGAAGGTCGATCGCGACATCGGGATATTGCTTGAGAAACTCCGGCAGGATCGGCGCCACCGCGCTCACCCCGAACGTCATGGGCACCGCAAGGCGGACCAGCCCGCGCGGCGCCACCGACTGCGCCAGCGCCTCGTTTTCCGCGGCCTCGCCATCGGCCAGCAGGCGCGCGGCGCGCTCCGACAGCTTTTGCCCGGCGTCGGTCAAGGCGAGCCGCCGCGAGGTGCGGTTGAACAGCCGCGCCCCGAGCCGCTCTTCCAGCCGGCTGACGGCCTTCGATACCGTGGCCTTGGACAGCGCCAGTTCGCTTGCTGCTGCCGCAAACGACCGTAATTCCACGACTTTTGCAAATATCGCGAGGCCTTCGAAATCGGGAAGTTTTGCCATGCGGGTCGCCCCTTTAGAGCATAAATGGAAACAATGTGTTTCGATGGTTTCTATTTATGCGCCATCCGGAAGCGCTTATCCAGAGGTCAACAGAATTCAGACAACGGAGAAATCCAATGACCAAGACCCTCGCAGGCAAGGTTGCCCTCATCACCGGCGGTTCGCGCGGCATCGGCGCGGCCAGCGCGCGGGCGCTCGCCGAACAAGGCGCCAATGTCGCCATCAGTTATGTCGCCTCAGCCGACAAGGCCGAGGCGGTGGTAGAAGAACTGAAAGCGAAAGGCGTCGAAGCGCGTGCCTTCAAGGCCGACCAGGCTAACGCCAGCGACGTCGATCAACTGGTGAAGGACGTCGCAAAACATTTCGGCCGGCTCGATATTCTCGTCAATAACGCAGCCGTTGTCGTCAACGGCACGGTCGACGACCCCAAAAGCGATACCGCCGCCTTCGATCGCCAGGACGCGATCAACGTTCACGGCGTCATCACCGCGATCCGTGCGGCGTCAAAGCTGATGGGCGAAGGCGGACGCATCGTCACTATCGGTTCTGGCATCGCTACCCGCGCATCGTTTCCCGGCCTCGCCGACTACGCCGCCACCAAGGCCGCGATCGTCGGCTACGGCAAGGGCGCGGCGCGCGACCTTGGTCCGCGCGGCATCACCGTGAATGTGCTGCAGCCCGGCTCCATCGATACCGACATGAATCCGAAGGACGGTGGTGCGTTCGCCGAAGCGCAGCGCACGCAGCACGCCCTGCAGCGCTACGGCACCGCGGAAGAAATCGCCGCCGGCGTCGTGTTCCTCACCAGCCCCGGCGCGTCGTTCGTGACCGGCACCGTGCTGAATGTCGATGGCGGCTTCGGCGCCTAATTCCAACACTCAAACCAAAGGAATATCCCATGATCGAACTCAGACCCTTCAATAAACTCGGCGGTGCCGATCACGGCTGGCTGAAAGCCAAGCACCACTTCTCGTTCGGCGCTCACTATGATCCTGGCAACATGGGCCACGGTAGCCTGCGCGTCTGGAACGACGACGAGATTGCGCCGAACACCGGCTTTCCCGCCCATCCCCACGCCAACATGGAAATCATCACCTATGTCCGCGAGGGCGCCATCACCCATCAGGACAGTCTCGGCAACAAGGGCCGCACTGAAGCGGGTGATGTGCAGGTGATGAGCGCCGGCTCCGGCGTGCGTCACTCCGAATACAATCTCGAGCCGACCAAGACCAAAATCTTCCAGATCTGGATCGAGCCCACCACGGAAGGTGGCCAGCCGACCTGGGGCGCGAAACCGTTTCCGAAGTCGGATCGCTCGGGCAACTTCGTCACCATCGCCAGCGGATTCAAAGGCGACAAGGACGCGCTGCCGATCCGTGCCGACGCCAGGGTGCTCGCCACCACGCTGAAGGCCGGCGAGAGCGCGGAATATACCCCTGGCAAAACCCGCAATCTGTATCTGGTGCCGGCCGCAGGTGCGGTCGAAATCAACGGCGTTCGTGTCAACGCCCGCGACGGCGCCGCGATCCGCGACGAAGCCCGGCTCAAGATCACTGCGCTGGAGGATTCCGAACTGGTGCTGGTCGACGCGGCGTAAATCCGTTCATCGACGAACACTCCCGTTCGTCATGGCCGGGCTTCGTCCCGGGCATCCACGTCTTGACCACAAGGAAGACGTGGATGCCCGGCACAAGGCCGGGCATGACGAACTCCAACTCTCACCCGCCCCTCAACCCCACGGAGACCCACCATGACGAAAGTTCTTGTGCTGTACTATTCCGCCTATGGTCACATCGAGACGATGGCCAACGCCGTCGCCGAAGGTGCCCGCGAAGCCGGCGCTTCCGTCGACATCAAACGCGTGCCCGAGCTGGTGCCGCCGGACGTCGCAAAAGCGTCTTATTACAAGCTCGATCAGGCGGCGCCGGTCGCGAAGGTCGAAGACCTCGCCAATTACGACGCCATTATCGTCGGCACCGGCACCCGCTTTGGCCGGATGTCATCGCAGATGGCAAATTTCCTCGATCAGGCCGGTGGCCTTTGGGCCAAGGGCGCGCTGCACGGCAAGGTCGGCGGCGCCTTCGCCTCGACCGCGAGCCAGCATGGCGGCCAGGAAACCACGCTTTTTTCAATCATCACCAATCTCCTGCATTTCGGCATGACCATCGTCGGCCTGAACTACGGTTTCTCGGGTCAGATGGAACTCAATGACGTCACCGGTGGTTCGCCCTATGGCGCGACCACGATCGCTGGCGGCGACGGCAGCCGAAAGCCCAGCGACAACGAACTCGCCGGCGCGCGCTATCAAGGGCGTGTGATCGCGGAAACCGCGAAAAAACTGCATGGCTGATGCGATAGGGGCGGCATTCTCCTCGGTGAATGCCGCCCCTATTTGATGGTGGGGACGACGGACTTCGCCATGATCGAAATTCTCTTTATTTATCAGCTCGCACGCAATCCGCTCCGGGCGATTGCCCGGCGATGGTATTGCCGCAGCCTTTACCGCGCCTCTCACGGGAAGCGTCGCTGCCCGGAATGCACCAATTCGTGAAGCGTGCCCGTTCGGTCAGGCGTTGACACCTAGTCCATGACGCGGTGGAACCAGACGGCGCCGATACCGTTGGGTCACGCGCACCCGCGCCTGGAGACATCGACATGACCAACAAGGCCGATTCCAAGCATACCGACAAGAACACCAAGAAGAAGCCCGCCGAACCGCATCCCGGTATGATGGGCGACGGCACCGAAGAGCAAAACCTCGGTCAGCGCGGAAATCCCGCGGCACGTATCAAAGAAGATGAAGTGGACGCCGCCTTCGCCAAGGACACGAAGAAGAAGTAACCGGGGCGGCCATCCCCAATCGCCGTGAGTTCGCATATAAAGGCCGGGCCGGATCGCGCCCGGCCTCGTCATGTGAGGGAAATGCGGATGTCAGCCTGTGACGGTGACGCATGAGCAACGCCCTGCAAGCCTCGTGGCCGGAATTGCCGACCGCGGCGTGGCGCGAGACCTATGAGACGTTGCATCTGTGGACCCAGATCGTCGGCAAGATTCGCCTCGCGCGCACACCCTGGCTGAACCATTCCTGGCACGTCGCGCTCTACGTCACTGCGCGAGGCCTGACGACCTCGCCGATCCCGGACGGAAGGCGCATATTCCAAATCGACTTCGACTTCATCGATCATCAATTACGGATTTCGAACAGCGACGGCGCGCGGCGGCAGTTTGCCCTGGCCGGACAATCGGTCGCGAGCTTCTATGCGGCTGTGATGGCGGCACTCGCGGAACTCGGCATTCACGTCACCATAGATGAGATGCCGAACGAGTTGCCGGACCCGATCCGCTTTTCGCAGGACCGGAAACATGCGTCATACGACGCCGACGCAGCGCAACGGTTTTTGCAGATCCTTGTCAACACCGACCGCGTATTCAAGCAATTCCGCACCGGCTTCCTCGGCAAAGCCAGCCCGGTGCATTTCTTCTGGGGCAGCTTCGATCTCGCGGTGACGCGCTTTTCAGGCCGCCGCGCGCCGCGCCATCCCGGCGGCGTGCCGTATCTCTCCGATGCAGTGGCTTGCGAAGCCTATTCCCACGAGGTGAGCAGCGCCGGATTCTGGCCGGGCAGCGGCGCGATCGATTATCCGGCGTTCTATTCCTACGCCTATCCCGAACCGGCGGGTTTCCGCGCCACGCGGGTGCGGCCCGATGCAGCATTCTTCAGCGAAGCGCTGGGCGAATTCATCCTGCCATATGATGCCGTGCGCACGGCTGCACAGCCGGAACAGGCGCTGCTTGAATTCCTGCAAAGTACCTATGAGGCCGCGGCCAATGCCGCCAAATGGGATCGCGACGCGCTGGAATGCGCCCTGGGCCAGCCGGGCGTGGTGCGGGAAATTCAGTGAGGCTTCGTTGTCGCGAAGGGACCTACCGCCTGTCGAACGCTCTTGGCGAGTCGCGGATAGCGTCGTAGCCGCTGTGCGACGCGGTCGCGCAGCACGTAAGGGACACCACGCCAGGACAGAGCGATGCTGACGTCCGTCAATGGAAGCGGCCTTGCTCCGAAGCGCCGCTTGTAATCGTAGTTGCCGATGCTCAGATCGAAGTTACGCACGCCCTGCTTGTGCAACGCTGCCATCGTCTGTTCCACGCAAAGCAGGCCCGGCGAACAGTTGGACCATTGGCTACCAGCATTGCTGGTCCGCAACAACGAATAGTGGTTGCCGTTCCTGAGCCCCATTGTGGTGGATACGATCCCGTCGTCGCAGATCAGCGCGGAGACGACGGCGTAGCCTTCTGCGACACCGCGGCGGATGACGTCGCGATAGAACCTGGCATGACGAGCGTCGTCGAGCACGAACCGCTGTCCGAGTTTCTTCATGCGTTCGTGTTGCTGGACATCCATGACATCGAGAAACCGCAACGCCTCGTCGACGGTCGTGGCGATCTGAAACCTGGCGCCAGGGAAGCGGGTAAAGACGCGCCAGCACCGCGGCAGCTGCATTTTTCTGATCGAGCAGCGGTAGGCTTGGAAATCGCCACCCACCTCAATGAGATTGCCGTTCAGCGAACAGGATCCCGTCCATCCGGACGCCACCAGGGGATTCGGCCTGCCCTGAATTTCGGCCGGCATCTTTTTCAACCGGATCAGGTCAGGACGGTCGGGCAATCGGTGCAGCGCCGCCAGCAAGGCACTGTTCATTGCGCGCACGCCAGCGAAATCGTGCGGAGCGCCCGGGGCCAGTATCGGCGCGTTGTAGTCGCTCACCCCGAGATCGGCGAACTCAACGAGGCGAATACCGTGTTGCTTACGGCAGATGAGCGGGACCAGCGCAACATGACTTTGGGTTGCTGTGTCCGAGATAACCGCAATCAGCGGAGCCAGCGTATCGAAAGCACTATACCAGGCATCGAGCCAATGCCGGTGCTGAAAGCTCGTGGCATCGCCGGCGCTTTCCCGGAACCGGACTGCCTGGCTCCAGTCTCGAATAAATTCCACGCGAAAAGAGGCAACCGAAGATGTCGCTCGCCGGCCTCTCTCTCCAAGCTCCAGGGTAGCCATCTTGACCAACGCTTCCCACTCGCCTTCAAACTGATCGTGCTTGGTCTGTAATGGCCGGGTTCAGTCTGAACATGTACTCGCCGCAGGTTGCATATCGTGCCCGGTTCATGCTGTCTCGAACTGGCACCGCACGGATGTCGCTCTTAACAAGCGGAACGCCGCGACACCACCGCAATCATTCTGTTGGACCCGACGTCCGCAATGTATGGCTAATGATAAAGAATGCCCAAAAGCGACGTACAACTGGGAAAATTCAAACAATCACGAACGTGGCGTGCGGCATCGGCTATCGACGCTGTTAACCTTTAAACCAGTTCATCGAGAACTGAACGCCGCTTACGACTTTCGCTTGCGGCTCTACGTCGATATCACATCAGGCTTGGACACCCGATCCGCGCCGTAGCGGCGGCGCGACAACTCTCACTATCGCTTGAGTGAACGGCACGTACTTTAAATCCATTTCGGACCAGCGCTCACCATGCACTCAGTCGCCCTTTTGACGCCAAGCCATAGCAAGGATCTCGAGCGCTTCGCGTTGCTCTGTGAAAGCATCGACGCGTATCTCACTGGATACACCAAACACTACGTCGTCGTTAATGACGACGATGTCCTGTTGTTTGAGAAATACCGGTCGGAAAAGCGCGTCATCGTTCCGGTCTCGCGCTACCTGCCGAAGTGGCTTTGGGCCGTTCCGGCGGCGCTTTCATGGAGTCGCAGGCGCGTCTGGGTATCGCTGTTTTCCTACCCCGTGCACGGCTGGCACGTCCAGCAGATCGCCAAGATCGCGGGCGTTCTGGCAGCGCCCGAGCAGCGCATGTGCATCATCGATTCCGACAATTTCTTTTTCCGCAAGTTCGATATCAGCCAATATGCCGGCGCCGAGAAATCGCCGCTGTACGTCGATCGGCAGGCCATTCGGGCCGAGGCGGCGCCCTTTCATGCAATCTGGTTACGCAATTGCAATAGCCTGCTCGGCCTGCCTGAAACGGTTTTCCCCGCGGATGATTTTGTCGGCAATTTGCTCGTCTGGGACAAGGCGGCTGTCCGCGCCATGACCGATGCGATCAAGTCAGCGACCGGAAGAAGTTGGGCTCTCGCGCTGTGCCGGCAGCGGCCGTTCTCGGAATACCTTTTGTACGGTCGCTTCGTGACGAGTTCTCCGGCTCAGTTCGCGGCGCATCAGATCGTGGAGCGAAGCCTCGCTCTCGCGCACTGGGATGAAACCCGGCTCGACAAATCTTCGATCGAAGCAATGCTGCACGACGCCTCACCCGAGCAGGTCGCGCTTTGCATACAGTCATATTCGGGAACGTCGATCGGGGACATCAGAGGCGTCTTGTCCGCAGCGCACGAACCTGAGCCAGCCTAGAGCTTGGGTTCCGATTGAATCAGAACCTAATCTCCAGATTCTTACGGGTCTTCAGGGGGCTGAGAGGGTAAAAAAAGACCCGTCCGGTTTCCCGAACAGGTCTGATGGCTTTTGCGAACTTCAACATGATGACTACGCGTTGAGGTAAGTCTCAGCACTCTTGGCGATTTCACGAGCCTTCGCTGCAGCGGCACCGGTATAAGTCTCCGGCTTGCTTAGCATGTTGATCGTCTCCGGCGGGATTTTACTCCACACATGGTCTGCCGACTGCTGCTGAAGCGCCCATTGCGTCGCTTCAAGAAGCGAGACTCCACCCTGTCTTGAATGTGGCATGGCGATGTGATTCACCAACTCGTGAGCGTCTCCCTCATAGCCTGCCATCTGGAGAGCGATGTAGATCGGCTCGGCAAGAATGGCATCACCTTGAGCTTCGAAGTTTCGCTTGAGCGAAGTTTCGTCGATCGAGATACGCGAGATGAACGGTTTCCCGCTCGCTTCGCGCAGCAGAGTGTTGAGTTGATTGACCAGATTGACCACAATCGTCGGGAAATCCCGAGCGATTGAGCTGCCGACCAGGTCACGCTGGTGCTCGCTAACCATCGTCGCTAGAACCATGCCGAACTCGACTTGGTTCTTGATCCATGTCCCCTCGAGGTTCTCGAAATTAATCGGGTTCCTCTTGTGAGCCATAGTTGACGATCCGACCTGTCCTTTCTCGAAGGGTTCGCCGAGTTCGGCAATCTCCGTCCGCATCAAGTGTCGGCCGTCTCGACCAAACTGGCCGAAGGCAGCGGAAAGCTTGACGCAGGAGAACAGGTAATCAGCGAGTGGTTCCGGCGGAAGAATCTGCGTACTGATCGGCGCGGCTTTGAGACCGAGCTTTTCGAGCACACGCTCCTCAAAGGTTTTGTCACCGCAGCGAGCTGCGATGCCGAGACCCACTTGAGCGTTGTAGACGCCGACGGCGCCAGAGATTTTTCCCACCAACTTTTCCGCAGCACTGTTGGCACTTTGGATGTTGGTGAGAATCCGGCTGAGGATCGTTGCGAACCAGAAGCCGACAGTGATGGGCAGCGCGTGCTGTCCGTGTGTTCGGCCGATCTGAGGCTGAAGCGCGAATAAATTGACTTGCTCGACGAAGAGACCAACCACCTTGTCGGTGAGTCGCTTTACCGCTTCGTGTCCGCGCACGAACTGCAGAGTTCGAGCGGTGTCGAGCGCATCGTAGCTTGTGAGCGGAACATGAATCCAGCGCCGAAGCTCTGGGTCCACCTTGCTCTGAGCGACCCGCACCCATGCGCGAATGTCGTGCTTGGTCACCTTGCGTTCCACATCATCGACTTCAGTTGTCCGAATGGCGAGGAGCTCCTGCTCAACAACAGGCGTGAGTGATGCGATGTTGGCCTCGGGAATGATCCCGATGTCGGCCAACGTTTTCATTGTTGCGATTTCTACTTCAGCGACAGCCCGAAACAAGTTGTCGTAGCCGAAGACTGATTGCAGGTCCTTCGGCTGATACCGAGGGTTCCCTGGAAGTGAGAGATTTCCCCATGACTTACCCATCCGACAGACGGCGCTGTCGCTTCATTCTTCGGCCTATTCCTAACTGTGCCGAATTCCCGCCCCTCTCCAAGTGCCGAAAGCCCGCTATCCACAACGCTTTCCCGCGCTATGATCGCCTCAGATCACCCACTCGATCCCCTGAAGACCCATTCTTATTTTGACGCGTTTTCTTCACGCGAACCGGTATCCACTTCGCCCGAAAACGCTCTGGCTAGACCAAAAACCGGCTCAACCTTGCCGGAAGGGCGGCTCACCAACGGCGACCGGTATTACGCTCCGTCGGCCAAAGAGTCGAAGGGCGAGTGTCCGAATCATCGTTCTGGCTTCGCAGATATTCAGTCCGATGGCTGCCAGCCCATAAACCAACATGCCGCTTACGGCGAGGAAGGCAAATGCCCCGACGCTCGGCGCCGGCAACCAATGCTCCAACGCCAGGACCGCGCCCGCCATCAAGCTATTGGCCAAAAGAGTCCGCACCAGCGGCCCCAACAGATATGGCAACGGGTACGTAAATCGGGTCAGCACCATGCCGATCACGGTCCCGCATACTTCTGAAATCAGGAAGGACATCGCCGTCCCCTGCAGACCCCAGGCGTTCGTGAGCGGCCAGATGCAAGCGAGGTTGATGCCGACACTGACCAAGCCCTGAACCAGCGACCATTCCGGCCGCTTGGCCAAGTGGAAGCTGACATGCACGTAATATTGCGTGATGCATTGAAAGAGCCAGCCGGCGGCGAGCATCGGGACGATCAATCCCGCAGTCTCGCGGAACGCAGGTCCGAGAAGGAACGAGGCCAGATAAGGAATAGTCAGCGAAAGACCAACCGCCGCCGGCACCGATACAGCAAGCAGTGTCTCGCCAAAGCGCTCCAACTGCTCCCGCGCCTTGGGTGCGCCGTACTGCGCGAGGCTGCTGACGGCAATCGGGAAAGCGGCTGCGGCAATGCTGCCGGCAGGCATCTGGATGATCTGACGCGTCAGGTCGGCTGAGGCGCCGTAAAGGCCGGAAAAGGCTTCCCCTGAATGCCACGCCAAGAACAACCGGTCCATCGAGCACTGGAAGGTGTAGACAAAGCCGGTGATCGTGAAGACGAACCCAAGACGGAAAAACAAGCGGAGTTCACCGAGCTTGGGCTTGGCAAGCGGCGCCCGCCAAATGGTCCGAGCCGAGAACGCTGCTGACGCGAAGTAGGCCAAGGCCGATCCAGCGAGCATGCCGATGCCGTCCCACCCCCACTTGATCGCCGCGAAACAAAATATGAAGCCCAGAACGGTCCGAAGCACGGCGCCGGTGACGAATTCGCGCACCTGGAAGCGCGCTCGCATGATTTCTTGGCCCATTTCGACCAGGCCGATGCCCAGCGCGAGAACGATTGCGCAACTGAGTTCTCGCCAGCCGCGGTCCGAAAACAACCCTGTAAGAAGGAGCAACAACGGAGATATGGCGAACGAAATCCCGTAAGCGGCCAACGCTGTACCGCGAAGATCGCGCTGTCCCCCCTCCGATTGAAGGCGCATCACCGAGAAGCGGATCCAGGTAAAGAGGATCGCCGACACGAACCCGGCAATTCCGACGCCGATGACATAGACGCCGTAGTCACCCGGCGAGAGAAGCCGCGTGAACGTCGCAGTGCCGAGAAAGCCGAACACCGCGGAGATCACGCTTGCGATCATGTACTGGGATGCGTGGCGAAGCATCGCTTAGACCCAACTCATGAGCCGAGACCCTGGATGTGTCTCGCATTTGTCGATCACGTCAGATCGCCTCGCGTGTGAATTTCGTAATCACGTCCATGAACGGCTTCGACTGGAAATCCGCATCGAGCGGCAAAGGGCGGTCTGGAAGATGATCGCGCCGAGGAAACATCTGATTGATCCAGCTGTATCGATCCGCCAATCCCCAAGTGAGGATCGACCGGAGTGGCGCCTGCGACGAAATGGAGCCCAGGACATCGCTGACTCGTTTCGCGACGATCGCGTCTCGCTCCGCCACGGACGCCGGAAGCTTCGAATCGTCGACGTCAAGCTCGGTCACGATGACATCGAGACCCCAAGAGCGGAATTCAGCGACACTCTTTGCAAGACCGTCGGTGTCAATCTCCAATTCGCCATGCAGGTGAGCCTGCAGGCCAACGGCATGAAGGGGCGCACCTTTGTCGAGCAAATCGGAAACGAGATTACGCAAGCAGGCGCGCCGTGCAGCAAAACGTTCGCCAACCGACTCGGTATCATAATCGTTCAGGGTAAGCTGAACGTCCGGATCAGCATCGGCGGCAAAGCGGAAAGCCATTCGAATATAGTCGTCGCCGAGCAGGCTTTGCCACAGCGAGTCACGCCGCTCCGTCGGCCGCCTTGGAAATTCGGGAACGGCCTCGTTCACCACATCCCAGGAAGTCAGCTTTCCCCGATAATAGGTGACCACTGTGGAGATATGATCGCGAAGCACGCGTTCAGCGCTAGCTGCGTCCGTGATCTGCTTGGTCCAATCGGGCAAGTCCGCATACCAAACCAGGTTGTGACCGCGCATGGTCATTCCGTTCTGGTGCGCGAAGTCGAGCAACGCGTCGGCCTTATCGAATGCAAACGTGTGCGCATCGGGCCGAACGGTCGGCCATTTGAGTTCGTAAACCGGCACGATCTGCGTGCAGTAACGCGTCAACGCGGTTTTCAAACGCACGTCAGACTGCAAGTCCGCCAGCGTGACCGCCGCTCCATAGCCGTCGCGACGGCCGGCCGCACCTGCGGCCAAAAGCGGCGCGTTTCCGATCGTCCCGGAAGCCGCCGCAGCCAGGCTGCCTGCAATAAGTTTTCGTCGGCTAATATTAATCATATGTGCTGCCTTCAGCGGATATGGTCCCGGGATATCAAAGCAACAACGGCAACACCTCTTAATTCGGCCAATTACGTTAATTCAACTTGAATGAAACATCACTAATTCCCACGCTTGGCACGGACGTTGCTGATACTGACAAACCGTGTCCATGAGTGTTCAGCTCTGGCACACCTCGACGCGCGTTCAACCAGTGTAGGTACCGATGTGGGTCAATATCGTCATTCCGATGAAAAATGCCGCCCCATTTATTGGCGCCGCAGTTGCCAGCGCGCTGGATCAACCCTGCGTCAAAAGGGTGATCGTCGTCGACGATGCCTCAACGGACGGGTCTGCCGAGATTGTTGCCTCCATTAACGACGAACGGGTGACGCTGATCCGCGGTGCTGGCCGGGGCGTCTCGGCCGCCCGTAATCTCGGCTTCGCGGAAATTGAACGCCTGAGCGACACTCAGGAGGCCGAGTGCAGCTGGGTGATGTTTCTTGACGCCGACGATCGCCTTGTTCCGGGCGCGACGCAGAAGCTTCTAGAGGGTGTCCGGGACGATTGTGTTGCCGTCTATGGAGATTATGAACGGATCGATGCCCGCGGACATCGCATCGGACGACGCCGCCTGTTGCTTCGGCGCGGCAAGCCGAGTGGAGAAATCCTGCGCGATCTGCTGGCTGGTAATTTTATCGTCAACGGCGGCGTCATGCTGATCCGCCACATTCAATTCCGTCAGGCCGGCGGCTTCGACGAAGCGCTCCGCTATTGCGAGGACTGGCACCTGTTCTGCCGGCTTGCAGCGCTCGGACCGATTGCTTGGAGTCCGCGAACGACCGTCCTGGAATATCGTGTCCACGATAGCAGTGCGATGATGAGCGGCCGGATCAATTTCAGCCACTGTCGCGCAGCACTCGAGCGCGTATTCACGGATCCCAGGATCGTCAGCCAGGTCGGGCGAGCCGACATCGTCTGGTTACGACGAAGAGCCGAGGCGCATCTGAAGACATATCTGGCCTGCCAGGCGATTCGCGCACGCGCGTATGGCCAAGCCATGAGGGAAACGGCAGAGGTCATTGCCCTTTTTCCGTCGCAGACACCCAAAACGCTTGCTCACGCATTGAGCGCACTGGCGGGGCTTTAATGCCGTTCCTTGAAATCGAAGCAGGCGCGATATGAGTGATGTGCCTGAGGCCGTGGTCTGCATACCGACGTTCCGGCGCCCGGGCGGTTTGAAAAAGACCCTCGAGTCGCTCGCCGCTCAGGTCGGCACGGATCGTTTTGCCGTGGTTGTGGTCGAGAACGACGCCGAGAGGCTTGAGGGCAAGGTGGTCGCAGACGCGGTATTTGCCTCGCGTGCGCCTTACGGTTTCTGTGTGGTCGAACCCAGCCAAGGCAATTGCAGCGCGATCAATACGGCGTTCAGGACGGCCCGGCAGCGTTTCCCGTCGGCGGAATTCTTTCTGATGATCGATGACGACGAGGAAGCTTCCCCGACATGGCTTGCTGAAATGATCGATGCGGCGCGGTCCAGCGGCGCTGATCTGGTCGGCGGCCCCGTCGTGCGCCGCTTCGAGAACGGTACGCCCGCGAGCTTGCAGAAGCACCCCCTCTTCTATTCGACCATCGGCAGGTCGGGCGAGACCGCCACCCTGCACGGCACGGGAAATTGCCTCGTTCGCAGTAGGGTGCTCGAGACGCTCGGCGAGCCGACGCTTGACCCTCGCTTCAATTTTCTCGGTGGCGGCGACATGGATTTCTTCACACGCTGTCGCCTCGCTGGCTTCAAGTCGCATTGGAATGAAGCCGCCAAGGTGTTGGAGACGGTGCCAGTCCAGCGCATGAAGACCAAATGGGTGCTGGCGCGATCTATCGCCACAGGCGTGATCAACTACACGATCGACCAGAAGCGCTATCAGGGACGCCGGGGCGCCGCCTGGCTGCTCCTGAAGAATTTCATTTCCCTCGGAATTTCGCCGTTTCGCGCGGTGAGGGCTCTGCTTGCGACCGGCCATTGGCTACCGGCGTCGCATCCGCTTTGCTTGTCCATCGGACGCAATCTGGCCGCGCTCGGGCTGGCGCCCACGCCCTATCGAGCCGCCAACGTCACACCGCTGTTCGAAACCGCGCCAGATAGCGCATCCCAAACACAGCGATCAGGAAGGTGAACCAGAGCGGATTGGCCCGATCGAGATAGAAGCTCTCGAACGAGGCCAGATAGATCCCGAACAACCAGATACGCAGGAGCGCCATCGCCAGCGACCCATTGTTCCCGCCGCGTTCTGCAAGATGGAAATCCCGTAACGGCGCGACCGCCAGCACCGCGATCAGAAGCACAAGGCCCGGCAGCCCCAAGGTCAGCGCGGTGTCCAGATAACCGTTATGGCTGTGGGCAACGGTTGCCGCCCACTCCATGCCCGGGAGTGTCGATCGGGTCGCCCCTACGCCCCAGAAAGCCGCAAAACCGTAACCCAAGACCAGATGCTGTCGCAGCGATTGGAGCGCGAATATCCAGATCTCGGTTCGGCCAGTGAAGCTCGTATCCAGGGGCAGCGCGTCGGCGGTCGCGGCCAACCGATCGCTCATCACTGTACCAACGCTCAGCATGTTAAGCACCAGCAGCGGCACCAGCAGCATTGTCGCGCGTAGCCAGAAGGATTTAACGATGTCAGTGAGAGAACTCAGCACCAGCACCCCAATGCACAGCGCAAGCGCACTCTTGCCGCCGGCATTGATCAGGAAAATCGCCGCCAACGCGATGCTGGCAAGGCCGGTGATATAAAAACCGCTGCTCGTGATGTAGATCCCGAGAAACAGCATCATCACCATCATGGGCGCGGCCACGTTCTTGTGTTCGAACGTGCCGCGCCAGTCTCCGGCGAGCAACGGCTCCTGCAGGTCGGTGGCGAGGTGGATCGACAGGTTCGGCACGAACACGATCCCCAGATAACAGGTCGCAAGCAGCCCCAGGACCGCGAGGCTGAACCATCGGGCCATCTCCGACTGCGATCTCGGCAAAAAGAACAGCATCGACGCCACCGCCGCAGCGCTGGCGGTCAAGGTAAGACGCTTTGCCGATACGGAGGGATCCGTCGACAGCACGACGCTGACGAGGATCCAGCCTCCGAAAATCAGGAATCCCGGAGACAACAAAGTCGAGAGTCCTCGACGGTTCTCCGAGATCGTCAGGAGACCTGTCAGGACAGCCAGGCCGCCGAATACCACGTAAGTAAGCGCGTCGTTGCCGCTGGTTGCGTCCGGCAGATCCGCTTCGGAAAGAGCGACGAACGGCCGCAACGAAATCCAGGCGATCAGCAGTGATCCGATGAACACCACGGCGCGCAGCACGTGCACAACCTGCTGCCGCCGAAGGACGCCGAGCAGCGCGTAGGCTTCGGATGCGGCGAGAAGCTGGTTCATTAAAAATCTCGCGGTTTTCAGCTGCGGTGAACCGCGGACGGACGCACCGCTCAGAGCGATGAAGAACGGTCGACCTCAGCGATCCTCGTTACAGCTTCGGATATCCCAAACCATGGCCATCCGACTGGTAAATGAAATCTTAAGGCGTGCACGTTGTTCGCTGATGACCGAGCCCAGATCAACAACCTCCTAGCGTCATCTCAAAAGGTTAATGCATTCCGAATTAACCATCCAACGCAGGAGATCTGGCGCCGAGCTCGTATCGCGTTGCCCTCGGCACCGATATTGCTGAGTTAGACACGCTATGAGACAAACCAGCACAGAAACGATTTCGCCAGCGACCGCGGCACCGAATTTCGCGCTTTTCAAGCGGGATTCCGAAAGTGTTTGGCCGGGCAGCCAAGACGGCCTGCTTGCGGCCGCCAGCGCCTTTACCCTGCCAATCCCATTTCTGGACATACCGGCCCAGCATGAACCACGGTCGGATGACCACGCAAGAACGTCGGCCGGAGGGACGGCGCAACGTCCCCGTAGAGCGCCAACCACGCCACCTAACAACACACGAAGCAAAACCATGAGCAAATCGGCTGCATTGAACCTCGCTCCCGCCGCGCCCACCAGGGCGTGCAACACCCCATCGCGTATGGCTGCCCAACTGCAGGCGCGACTCAACCTGCCTCCCGGTGAGGCCTTCGATAGCCTGATCGCCGTTCACAATATCCTTGGTGCCGAACTGCCGAACAGGAGGCTCACCGTGTATGAGGCCGGTGGCGGATCGACCTCCTTCTTGCCGCCTGACGTGGTGCGGCGCTCGGACATTACCGTTGTCGATATCGACGAGGAGCAACTTCGCAAGAACGATTATGCGGACAAGACGATCCTGGGTGATATCCAGACCTATCGCTTCGCTCCCGAAAGCTTTGATCTTGTGATCTGCTACAACGTCCTGGAGCATGTTCCCGATGTCGAAGCGGCGCTGACGGGCTTCTTTGATTCGCTCAAGCCGGGTGGCATGGTTCTGATCGCCGCACCCAACCCGAACTCATTGTCCGGCGTCGTCACCAAATACACGCCACACTGGTTCCATGTCTGGTTCTATCGCCACGTTCGCGGCGACATGGACGCCGGCAAGCCTGGCGAAGCGCCGTTTCCGACATTCTTCCATCCCATGGTCTCGCTCTCGAACCTCGATGCGTTCGCGAAAACGCACGGTCTCGAGGTGATCTACCGCCGAGAATACGAAAGCCCGCGCTTCCCGGAGATGCGGGCTCGCAAACCGCTGTTTGCCGCCCTGATCGATGCCGCCGCCACGGTCATGAATGGGCTGCTGTTGCGAAAGACCGACGTGCGGCATGGCGACTATCACGTGATTTTGCGAAAGCGCTGAACCATGTCCACGAAGCGGTCCAAAGCCAAAGCGGGAGTCAGCCATCGGCTGGCGGCGCATTTGCGCGCCGAGCCCTTTCGGCTGGCCGATGAAAACCCGACGGCCACGCGCGCGCTCGGCCGGTCGCAAACAAATAATGAATGGTTAATTTTCCATTCCCGCGACGTCGCCCGCGAGCCGGGTTCTAGCGGCAATTCGTGGACAATGATGGATCGTGCCCTTGAGGGGGCCGTCGAGCGAAAAAATCGCGGCTTTGGCCATGGCGGAGGCGTTGCTATGGGCGCGCGCTTAAACGCTTTTTTTGCCATTTCAGTGAATAGTCCCTCAGTGAGTATGGTTAATTTTTCCTGCTGCGTTTGTTCCGCGCTGAAACCAGGCGCGTTTGGCGTGACCCGAAGAGTAGCCCCTCAGCCGATGCGTGCGGCAGTTCGAATGGAAGTTGGGGCCCATGCTTGTTTATGAGCAACCGATAAATCAGACCAAGTCCGACGCCGCCCCGCAAGCGCCGCGAATGTCCGCAGGCTTCAGCGTGCAAGAGCTCGTCCGGTTGCTGTGGCAGCGAAGGGTCGCGATTGTGGCGGCCGCGCTGATCTGCGCCTGTGCCGCCGTCGCGATCGGAAAAAGTCTGTCGCCAAAATATACGGCGACCGCCCAGCTTTACGTCGACCCCCGGGAACTGCAACTGGTCGATCGCGAACTCACGCCGCGCGCGCAGGATGTTTCCGGCCTCGCGATGGTGGTCGAAAGCCAGGCACGCCTGATCACCTCGAACAGTGTGCTGCTGCAGGTGATCCAGAACGCCCATCTCGACAAGGACCCGGAGTTCGGCGGCGCGTCCAGGAGCATGATGGCATCGCTGCTCGGACTGTTCGGGATCGAGAATCAGACTGCCGGCGAAACCAAACTCGGGCAGACGGCGGCGTTGGAAGCCTTGAATCGGCACATCATTGTGAAGAAGACCGATCGCTCCTTCATCGTCGACATCGACGTCTGGTCGTACGACCCGGCGAAGGCGGCGATGCTCGCGAATGTGCTCTCCAACGCTTATTTGACGGAATCGAGGAGTTCGCAGGCCACCGCGGCGCGGCGCGCGACAACCGATCTGTCGGGCCGCCTCAAAGAATTGAAGGAACGGCTTCGCAATGCCGAGAACGTGCTTGCGACCTACAAGGCGCAGAACAATTTCGTCGGCACCCAGGACACGCTGATCAGCGACCAGCAGCTTTCCGCGAGCAACCAGCGGCTAGCCGCGGCGCACGCGCTGACGCTGGACGCGCAAGCCAAATACGACCAGATCGAAGCCAGCCGCCGCGCGTCGACCGACAGCGGCGCCATTCCCGAAGCGCTGCAGTCCGCGACCATCGCCAATTTGCGCGCGCAATATGCCGAAGCCCGCAAGCGTTATGCGGAATTGACGGGTGAGCTGGGGCCGCTGCATCCCTCGCTGCGTCAAATGGAGAAGCAGGTTGAAGATCTGCGCCGCACCATCAATGAAGAAGTCGACCGTTTCGCAGGGTCGGCGAAAAACGACCTGACCCGGGCCCGCGATTACGAAGCTTCGCTGAACAAGGCGCTCGAGGCGCAAAAACGCCAGAGCGTCCAGATGAGTCAGGCTTCGGTACGGCTTCGCGAACTCGAACGCGACGTGGAAGCCAGCCGCGACGTCTATCAGTCGTTTCTCAAGCGCTCGCGCGAAACCGAGGAGCAGGAAAGCCTCAACACTTCGAGCGCGCGCATCATCGGTGAAGCCACCGTGCCGCAGCGCCGCACATTCCCCCCGGCGATGAGCCTGCTGACGATGATCGGTTTGATGTTCGGCGCGCTCGCCGCGGCAGCCTGGGCTGTCACGGCCGATCGGCTGTCACCTGATGCCGCCGGGCCACAGCCGGTCAGGTCGGAGACGAAGACATCGGCCCCGCCGCCGCAGCAGCCGTCAAGCAGTCAACCCCGGCAGCAGGCGGCGGTCGCATTGGTCGAAAAGCCGCTGATCGCACGTTTGCAGGAATCCGACGTGATGCGGACGCTGGGCGGAATCCTGGCAGGTGGCGGGACTCCCGACGTGACGCGAATAGGTTGGCCGACGCTACGTGCGGGCTTCCCCTTGACAACCTTCCTCAACGCCATGCGCGAGATGCGGGCGCCGCTGGCGAAGCGTTCGCCCGCGGATGGTACGCCGGTCATGGCCGTGATCGGCGCAGGCACCGGCGAAGACCGCAGCGTCGCCGCGCTGAATATCGCGCTGGCGGCGGCACGCGACGGCGCCAAGGTGTTGATGATCGATGCCGATCACGTAACGCACGCGCTTTCGAACAAGGTGAATGGCGCCGGTAAAAGCGAGGCCAGCCGTCTCAGCTGGCTCAGCATCGGCACCAAGGCTTCCCACGCGGTCGAAACCGCGAATAAAATTTCAATCCTGCCTGTCATCAAAGGATCCGACGCCACGGCGAGCGACGCCATTCGCAAGGCGATCGCCCACGCGCGTTCCGCCGGCGGCTACGACCTCGTGATCCTCGACGGACCGGCGATGCCCTGGAGCGACGCCGACCACAAGCTGCTCGATCTCGCCACCGGCCTTGTCGCGATCCTGCCGGCGAACCTCGACGTCAACGACTGCCTGGAAGACATCATCACAGCCCTCGGCGGCGCAGAGCGTAAACTGGTCGGTGTCGTCCTAAGCGAGCTTCACCCCACGGCCATCACCCGTCAACGAGACAAACAATATGCTTGAGCGCCGTGCAAATCCCATAGGAAGGGCTGCCACATCAGGCGTGCCCCGAATCTCGCTGGGCGGGCTCCGGCTCGCCGTGCTCGATATCGAGCAGACTGCGAATTTCATGATCGACATGGTTTTCCCGGAACGCCAGGTCGGCCGACCGCTGTATTTGACGTCGGCCAATGGCGAAGTGCTGGCGCGTTGCTCGACCGAGCCGATGACCGGACGCCTGTTCCGCGCGGCCGATCTCATCAATGCCGATGGACAGCCGCTCGTTACCGTGTCACGGCTGAAATCACTGACGCCGCTGCCGGAGCGTGTCGCAACCACCGACCTGTTTCATGTGGTCGCACGCAAGGCCGAGGCCGCCGGGCTGACCTTCTATATGTTCGGCGCCGATGAAGAGGAAAATGTCGCCGCCGTCGCCAATGTCCAGGGAATGTTCCCCAATTTGCGGATCGTCGGACACTCCCATGGCTATCTGAAAGGCGACGCGCTCCGGGCCAAGGTCGACGAGATCAATGCGCTGGCGCCGGATTATCTCTGGGTGGCGCTTGGCGTGCCCTATGAACAGGCCTTTGTCGAAGAATTCACGCCGCGCCTGTCCAATGTCGGCGTCATCAAGACGTCCGGCGGATTGTTCAACTTCCTCTCAGGCAGCCGCGCCCGCGCCCCGAACTGGATGCAGAATACGGGACTCGAATGGGCCTGGCGCATCTGGCTGGAGCCGCGCCGACTGTTCTGGCGCTATCTGACCACCAACCCGCGTGCGCTCTATCTGCTGTTCAATAAGAGCCGGTCTTCGAACATCGGTCGAGCATCACGGGGCTGACATGAGCGCTCGTCCCGCCATTCTGGTCACCGGCGGCGCAGGCTATATCGGCTCGCATTGCTGCAGGGCGCTGGCCGCGGCCGGGTATCATCCGGTCACATACGACAATTTTTCGACCGGCCACCACAACGTCGTCACCGGCTCGCTGGTGACAGGCGATCTCCTGGACAAGGCTGCGCTCGCTCGCGCCTTCGCGCAGTATCACATCGTCGCGGTCATGCATTTCGCGGCGTCGAGCCTGGTCGGCGAGTCCGTCGCCGATCCGCAGAAATATTATTTGAACAATGTCGTCGGCACGTTGTCGCTGCTGGATGCGATGCGCGCGGCCGGATGCAATCGCCTGGTGTTCTCCTCCAGTGGCGCGGTCTATGGCAATGCCGACAGCAAGGCCCTGCCCGAGAGCTACGCTTGCGCGCCGATCAACCCTTATGGCGCCTCGAAATGGATGATCGAGCGGATTCTGGCGGACTATCGCAGCGCCCATGGACTGGGGGCATTCTGCCTGCGTTATTTCAACGCCAGCGGCGCCGACGCGTCAGGCGAAATCGGCGAGCTGCGCGATAACGAAACCCACCTCATTCCCCGCGCGATGATGGCGCTGCAAGGCCATGTCCGGGATTTCGCGGTGTTCGGCGACGATTACGATACGCCGGACGGCACCGCGATCCGCGACTACATTCACGTCACGGACCTCGCGGCGGCGCATCTTCTTGCGCTGAAACTGCTGATGCAGGGACATTCCGGCGGCGCCTTCAATCTCGGCACCGGCACAGGCTTTTCGGTGCGCGAGATTTTAGCTGCTATCACGGCCGAGACCGGCCGCGAGGTGCCCCACATCATCAAGCCGCGCCGCTCCGGCGATCCGACCTATCTGGTCGCCGACCCCACCGCAGCCCGCGAGACCCTGCAATTCCGCACCACGCATTCGGATCTGATGACGATCATCCGGACCGCATGGGCGTGGCACCGGAAAGCTCATCCGTTGCAAACAAGTGAGCTCCTCCGAACCGGCGCGAGCCTGTCTCCAGCCGCGTAAGCCAAGCGTAGTTTTGATGCATAGACGATCCGGATGGGTGCTGCACCCAGGGTGCTGCGCCTTGCGCAGATTGTGCTGCCATTGTGTTGCGCTCAAGCCCGTCTGAGACGCATGCGGGCGTGCGCCTTGCACCACGGGAACGAGACCGGCTAGCATGGTGGGATAATCAGATGAGCTGGCGCCTGCAATCAGCTCACATCAGGGAGAAAACCATGACGACCCGTCACCGGCTTTGGCGAACCCTCGTGATTCCGATGTCTCTGATCGGCATGTTGAGCATCGGCTCCGCCGCCGAACTCAATCCCGCCGCGGTGATCTACAAGCTGCCGGATCAGATTCCATGGGGGCCGGTTGATGCCCGCGGAGGACAAAGCGCCGTCGTTGTTGGCGATCCCACCAAGCCGGGATTTTATGCCGTCTACACCAAATGGACCAAGGGCAATCATTTCAGCCGGCCGCACTTCCATCCCAACGACCGTTACATCGTCGTGCTGCAGGGTACCTGGTGGGTAGGCTCCGGTCCGAAATTCGATCCCGCCAACACCACCCCGATGCCCGCAGGCAGTTTCGTCACGCATTTCGGCAAGCAGGTGCATTGGGACGGCGCCAAGGATGAGGACGCCGTGCTGCTGATCATGGGTGAGGGTCCGGCGACTTCAACCGCGGTGGAAGAAAAGTAACCCCGGCGGACACGGTCGATTCCGCGAATAAAATTCGACAAAACGGCTGCCTGGCTCGTCCAAGAAGACGAAATCGAAGGCCGCACGCGGTGCCGATGTAGCGCATAATCCACGTTGGCTGCAATTCCAAAGGCGCGTATTATCTGGCCTGGAGATAGCGATGCACCAAGTTGTGAATTTGCAGTTCGAGCGCGCCGTGCACGAATTCGCGCGGTGGCGCGCGGTCCCGGAGGACGAGAGATCGCCGGCGCCGGCGTGGTGGTGGGGTCCGGCGTTTGAGATGCTCGGCATGCAGCAGCCGATGCCGTCAGAATGGTGTTCGAGCCTGGAACTGCCGGAGGGCTCAGCTATCGCGACCGGGGCGGATGTATTCCTCAAATCGCTCGCCGGCCAGACCTCGCTGCCGTGGCCCGACGATTTTCCGCGCAGGGCAAGGCATTCGAATCCCGCGTAGCGGCCTGCTAGCGCGTTACTGCAGGGCGACCTTTTTAAGCCTCGACCGCCGGGCAGGTTTTTCAAGACCATCGCCGGTTGCCGGCTGCAACGACGGCGAGACAAGCAGCGGCGCAGGCCGGAGCAGATCGGCCAATCGGTCGGGGGGAAGCGGCCGGCTGAACAGGAAGCCCTGCATCTCGTCGCAGCCGCGAGTCCGAAGGAATGTTTGCTGCTCGTTGGTTTCCACCCCTTCGGCGACGATGGTCATTCCCAGCGCCTTGCCCATGCTGATGATCGCTTGCGCAATGGCCCGGTCCTCGGAATCATCGGGAAGATCGCGAACGAACGACCGGTCGATCTTGATGGTGTCGATCGGGAACTGCTTCATCAGGGACATCGATGAATAGCCGGTTCCAAAATCGTCGATCGCAAGACGAATACCCCGGCTCTGGATCGCATCGAGGACCCTGATGGCGCGGGCAACGTTCCGCATCATCATGCTTTCGGTGACCTCGAGCTGCAGCAGCACCGGAGACATGCCGCTGGCCGCCAGGGCTTCGTCGATATCCTGCAGCAGGTTCTCATCGATGAATTGTCTCGGCGAAAGGTTGACCGCCATCGATACCGGCCGCAATCCACGGCGTTGCCAGACCATGTTCTGCGCGCAGGCTTCCTTCAGAACCCAACGTCCGATCGGAACGATCAGGCCGGTTTCTTCGGCGAGTGGAATGAACTGCGCGGGAGGCAGAACGCCGTGTTCAGGATGGGTCCAGCGCAACAACGCCTCGACGCCGGTGATCTGTCCCGTCGCCAGATCCACCTTCGGCTGATAGTGCAGCGAGAACTCGTCGCGCGCGAGGGCATGGCGCAGATAGGTTTCCAGCGTCAGGCGCTCGATCGATTGCATCTTCACCTCTTTGGTGAAGAAGCGAAAATTGTTCTTGCCGTCTTCCTTGGCGAGATACATCGCCAAGTCGGCATTCTTCGTCAGCGTGTGGACGTCGGAGCCATCGGCGGGGAACATGGCGACGCCGATACTGGCCGTGGTGTGGCATTCGTGGCCGCTCAATTGCACGGACTGACCGACCGCCGACAACAGCTTGCGCGCAATGGCTTCGATTGCACCGCGCTCCGCGGTGTGTTCAAGAATGACGACGAATTCGTCGCCGCCGAGCCGCGCCACGATATCGCCTGAACGCAGATTTCGACGCAGCCGGTCGGCAATTTCCGCCAGCAAGGTGTCGCCGGCCTCATGGCCCAGCGAATCGTTGATGACCTTGAACCTGTCGAGATCGATAAACAGCATTGCGAAGTGCAGGTGGCGACGATGCGCCGTTATCATTGTGGCGTGGAGCAGCTGGTTGAACATCTCGCGATTGGGCAAGCCGGTCAGGCTGTCATGCGACGCGAGATATTCGATCCGCTCGTCTGCCTTGGTTTTTGCGTCCGCGCGGTCAAAATTGTCGAGGGCGAATGAAACGTTTTCAGCCAGTTTCGCCAGAAGCTCCACCAGATCGTCGGCGAATGCTTCTTCTTCCCCGGCGAGAAACAGCAGCACGCCGACGGGCTCGCCGGCTTTGTTCAGCAACGGAAACGCAGCACCGGATCGCGTTCCACCTCCGCTCGCAAGTTTATGCCAATGGGCGGTTCGCTTGTTGGTCAGAAAATCATTCATGATGCAGGGTGCTTTTGTCCGGAATGCCGTTCCGGTCAATCCGCGGCCCTCGGGAAGCTCGGCGGAGATCGCGAAGCGCGTGCTCCTGACGCGGTCGCTGTTTTGCCCTTTTGAAGCAGCGATCCGGAGGAACATCTCGCCCGGTTCTGCCAGCGCGATCGTTGTGGAGGTGAACTTGCCTCCCAGCACGGCAGCCGCGCAGACCAGTTCGAACATCTCGGCCCGGGTCTTGGCCCGCATAATTGCTTCGTTGGTCGCGCTGAGCGCCGCGAACATCCGCGTCAGGTCGTCCTTTTGTTTGTCGGCCTTGGCTTTTTCTCGAGCAAGATCGAAATTGTCGAGAGCAAACGAGATATTATCGGCAAGGCGCTGCAGCAGGTCCACGGACGCCGGCGTAAATGCATCCTTTTCGGCGGCGCAAAACAGCATAATGCCGACCGGCTGACCGCGGTTGAACAGCGGAAATGCCGCGACCGCGCTCGCTCCGCTCTGGCGGGTCGACTCGTGAAAAAAGGCGCCGCGCGGATCCGCCAAAAAGTCGTTGCTGATGCAGGGCTGCCGGGTACGGAACGCTATTCCGCTGATGCCGCTGCCCTCGGGGCAATCCTCCTTGACGGACAGCCTGCCGTTCCTGGCTTTTTCCGCCATGGGTCCTGCCCAGGCGACGATGTCGAGAAGATTGTTGCCGGCTCGTACAAGGCCGATGCTCGTCGACGTGAATTTTCCGCCATTCGCCGCGGCCTCGCAAACCCGTTCGAACAGCTCTGACCGGGATTCGGCCCGCATGATCGCTTCGTTGGTTGCGCTAAGCGCCGCGAACATCCGCGTCAGGCGTTCCTTTTGTTCCTCGATCCTTGATTTTTCATCCGCGTGGGCGAAGTTACCGAGCGCAAATGAAACATTTTCCGCCAGGCGCTGCAGCAGCTCGACCAATTCGGGCGTGAATGCTTCTCGCTCCGTGGAATTGAAGATGAGCACTCCCTCCACCCGGTCGCCATTGAGCAATGGCAGCACAGCGGAGGATCCTATGCCGCTGCGACGGGCGCCGTCATGCCAGGGTCTGGTTCGTTCGTCGGCGAGAAAGTCGTTGCTGACGCAAGGCTGCCGCGTTCGGAATGCAGTCCCGGTCAATCCGCGCCCCTGGGGCCGCGAAACCGTAATCGCAAATTCGCGGTTCCTCATCTCGCCTGCATCTGCTCCGTTCGAAGCAACGACACGAAGAAATTCAGAAGTGGCTTCGGCGAGAGCGACGGTGGCGGAGTTGAACTTGGCGCCCAGCACTGCCGCCTCGCAGACCAGCGTGAAGAGCTCCGTGCGCGTCTTGGCCCGCATGATCGCTTCGTTGGTCGCGCTGAGCGCCGCGAACATTCGCGTCAGGCGTTCTTTCTGCTCTTCGGCTTTTGCCTTTTCGTCTGCACGGTCGAGGTTCTCGAGAGCAGATGACACATTCTCCGCAATCCGCGCCAGCAGAGCAATAATCTCCTCGTCTCCGGCCCAGGACCTGCCGATGAGAAACACGAGCACGCCAATGCTCTCGCCGGCCTTGATGAGCGGAAGCGCAACGCAGGCAACAACCCCTCCTTTGCGTCCGGCTTTCTCCCACCGCTGTCCCTGCACCGTGCTGAGGATGTCTTCGCTGACGCAAGGCTTTTGCGTCCGAAAGGCCATTCCGCAAACGCCGGCGCCATAAACATGGTTGGGATCGATCGAAACGCGCGTCCGCTTGACCTGTTCGACAAATTCGGCGGTTCCAGCGACGGGCGTCAACCATGTCGAGCCCGGCTCTGCGAGAAGGACCACCGACGCCACGGATTTTCCATCGTGGACGGCGGCTTCACACACCCGCTGGTAAAGATCCTGTGCCGTCTTGGCACGAAGAATGGCTTCGTTTGTTCCACTTATGGCGTCAAACATCCGATTGACTCTTCGCATCGCCCGCTCGCCACTCTCGCGCGCAGCCTCGCGATCGAAATTATCGAGCGCATATGAAATGTTTGCCGACATACGCCCGAGAAGCGAGAGGACCTGGTCGTTCAGCGACCCGGCTTCGCGCAAGGTAACGAGCAGCACGCCAACGCTGCAGCCGTTGCGGGTCAGCGGCAGCGCCGCCGCCGCGCCGACATGCGCGTCATACGCTCCCTCTCGCCAGGCCAGCGAACGCGGGTCGTTCAGGAAATCGTTGCTGATGCTCAGCCTTTGGTCGCGAAAGGCCTGACCGCAGACTCCTGAACCCTCAGGCGTGTTCGCCACGGTCGAAATATCGATCCCGCGCAGCCGTTTGATGTCTTCACCGAAGCCGGCGGCGAACCGGAGCATGTCGGTTCCGGATTCCAGCAAAAAGACTGCCGTCGCCAGGAAGTCCCCGCTGGAAAACGCGGCTTCGCAGACCTGTTCGTATAGCTCCTCGGGCGATTTTGCATACAGAATTGCTTCGTTGGTTGCACTCAACGCCGCAAACGTACGCGCGATATTCGTCTCCAAACTATCCGCTCCCTGAGGCAATATTTGCCGGTCCCTGCGGAGTTATGCGTGTCGGACGCCTAAGTGGCCGTTAAAAGCCGGCTAAGTTACGATTCAGAGTAAACGTCGTACCAATAACGACGCGCAAAAGCCCGATACACAGGTTCCACGGGCGATTTTGATCGCCTGGGCCCCGGCAAGCCTGATGACCGGGGGGGCGCCGCCAACCGGATGATTGGCCGGCGCGCCGGAGCATTCCAATTCCGTGTAGTGGAATCTGGCAGGCGCGACTGGCTCTGGCAGCATCGGCGATTCGATATCTTGCCACTTGCTCTCGGGCCATCGCTTTGAGACCATGTGGCCTGCGACAACAAGCAAGACCCGCTCCCACGCGGGCGTCAAACGAGGAAATCCCATGCCCATCGTTCAGGCCGACCGCCTCACGCGAATCGGCGCGGCGCTGCTCAAGGCCGCCGGCGCGTCGGAGGAGGAAGCTGGCGCCGTGGCTGTCGGCTGCGTCAATGCCAACCTCGCGGGCCATGACTCGCATGGGATCATCGCGATTCCGACCTATATCGACCGCATCAAGGCTGGGCATATCGTTCCCGGGGCGAAGTGGACGATTGTGCAGGAGTCGCCGACCACGACGGTCATCGATGGCCATTGGGGCTTCGGCTTTCATGTCAACGCCAAGGCGATGGCGCTGACGATCGGAAAGGCGAAAACGGCCAACGTCGCAGCCTGTACCGTGTTTCGGCAAAGCCATGTCGGACGTCTCGCCGCCTATCCGATGATGGCAATAAAGGAGGGCATGATCGGGCTGGCCACCGCCGATTCCGGCCGGTCTCCCAAGATCGTCGCACCTTTCGGCGGCCGCGAGGCGCGGCTCGGCACCAATCCGATTTCAATCGCGGTGCCGTCGGACCTCGATGCTCCCTTCTATCTGGACATGGCGACATCCGCCGTGGCAGCCGGAAAGATCCAGCTCGCCGCCGCGCGCGGTGAGGAAATTCCCACCGGCTGGATCGTCGACGGCGAAGGACGGCAAACCACCGATCCCAAACAATTCCGCAAAGGCGGCGCGCTGCTGCCGCTCGGCGGCACCGAAGGCTACAAGGGGAGTGGCCTGGCTGCGATGGTGGAGGTTTTGTGCGGGCTGCTGACGGGCTTGGGCTTCGGGGTCGAGCCGACGGGCCGGCATAATGACGGATGCTTCATGGCGGTATTCAACGTCGCGGCGTTCCGTCCGCTGAAGGACTTCAAGAAGGAGGTCGCCGAATTCGCGCGATATCTCAAGGAGACGCCGCCGTCGGAAGGCTCCACCGGCGTGTTCTATCCGGGGGAGGTTGAATATATCCGCGAGCAGCAGCGCAAGGTCGCAGGTATCGACGTCGAAGATGCCACCTGGGACAAGTTACGCGCGCTGGCTGGCGAATACAAACTGACCGCACAGCTCGATCTCGCGTGAAATCTCAATTCGTCGGCACAGGGAGAGTGGTATGACACGGCAAATGGCGATGGTCGGCTTCCTGCAGGCGCAGAACTGCACCAACCTGCCGAGTTCGTGGCGTCATCCGGAATCGCGCGACGACTCGATGTCGGCA
>JAQGKC010000312.1 GCA_028290305.1 Bradyrhizobium sp. | reverse complement strand
TTGGCCTGATAGCCGCCCGGAACCGCCTTCACCTCATGGGCAATCGCGCCCCAGGCAAGGATTCCGGGCGCCGTGTTGAAAATCTCGCGGGCGATGTCGGCGTCGAGATAGGCCGCCGTCATGGCGCAGACGCTGCACTGGCCGAGGCACCAGGCGGTCGAGGCGTCGGCCTTCGCCACTTCCTCCTGCATCTGCATGAACACCTCCAGCGGCGCCTCGGCGCCGCCGAGACTCTGCGGCAACAACGCCCGGTAAAGGCCGTTCTCGATCAGGCCGGAAACCACCGGCGCGGTCAGGCGGCGCGTCCGCTCGATCTCGTCGGCCTCCCGTGCGATCAGCGGTGCCAGTGCGCTGGCGCGCTCGATCAGTCCGAAACCGGGAAGCTTGTTCATGCGTTTCCTCGCCCCTTTTTGGGTTTTTTGGCCGGCGAAGCCGCAATGGTGATCTATCCGGTGGCTCGGATCAAGATGGGGGAGGGCGGATGGTCCCGTTTGAAATCGCTGGCAGGCATTCCAGGCGCGCAGCGGCGCGAACGACGATGTGCCGTTGCACATCGGAGAATCTCTGGATTCCGGGTCTGCGCTTCGCGCATCCCGGAATGACGACTTGATCTCAGCTATCCACCTTCAGCGCCGCGATAAAAGCTTCCTGCGGGATGTCGACCTTGCCGAACTGCCGCATCTTTTTCTTGCCTTCCTTTTGCTTCTCCAGAAGTTTTCGCTTGCGCGTGATGTCGCCGCCGTAGCACTTGGCGGTGACGTCCTTGCGCAACGCGCGCACGGTTTCGCGGGCGATCACCTTGCCGCCGATCGCGGCCTGGATCGGGATCTGGAACATGTGCGGCGGGATCAGTTCCTTCATCTTCTCGACCATGGCGCGGCCGCGGCCTTCGGCGCGCTGGCGGTGGACCAGCATCGACAGCGCATCCACCGGCTCGTTGTTGACCAGGATCTGCATCTTCACGAGATCGGCCGGCTTGTAATCGGTGAGATGATAGTCGAACGACGCATAGCCTTTTGAAACCGACTTCAGGCGGTCGTAGAAATCGAACACCACCTCGTTGAGCGGCAGCTCGTATTTCACCATCGCGCGATTACCGACGTAAGTGAGCTCTTTCTGCGAACCGCGGCGGTCCTGGCACAGCTTCAGCACGCTGCCGAGATATTCGTCGGGCGTGAGGATCGTGGCCTCGATCCACGGTTCCTGGATCTCTGCGATCTTCACCACGTCGGGCATGTCGATCGGATTGTGAATTTCGATCTCGCTGCCATCGGTGAGATGCATCTTGTAGATCACCGACGGTGCGGTCGCGATCAGGTTGAGATCGAATTCGCGTTGCAGCCGCTCCTGAATAATTTCGAGATGCAACAGGCCGAGAAAACCGCAACGGAAACCGAAACCCAATGCGGCGGAGGTTTCCATCTCGAACGAGAAGCTGGCGTCGTTGAGGCGCAGCTTGCCCATCGCCGCGCGCAGCGTTTCGAAATCGTCGGCATCGACCGGAAACAGGCCGCAGAACACCACGGGAATGGCCGGCTTGAAACCCGGCAGCATGTCGGTCACCGGCTTGCGGTCGTCGGTGATGGTATCGCCGACGCGGGTGTCGGCCACTTCCTTGATCGCGGCGGTGATGAAGCCGATTTCGCCGGGGCCGAGCTCCTCGATCTGCTGCATCTTCGGCGTGAAAAAGCCGACGCGCTCGACGTCATAGGCGGCGTTGGTGCCCATCATCCGGATGCGCTGACCCTTTTTCATCACCCCGTCGACGATCCGGACCAGCACCACGACGCCGAGATAGACGTCGTACCAGCTGTCGACCAGAAGCGCCTTCAGCGAGGCGTCGCGGTCACCTTTCGGCGGCGGCAGCCGATGGACGATGGCTTCCAGCACGAGGTCGATGCCGAGACCGGTCTTCGCCGAGATCATCACGGCATCAGAGGCATCGATGCCGATCACGTCCTCGATCTGCCGCTTGACTTGATCCGGTTCCGCTGCCGGCAGGTCGATCTTGTTGAGGACCGGCACGATCTCGTGGCCGGCGTCGAGCGCGTGGTAGACGTTGGCGAGCGTCTGCGCCTCGACGCCCTGGCTGGCATCGACCACGAGCAGGGAGCCTTCGCAGGCTGCCAGCGATCGTGAAACCTCATAGGCGAAGTCGACATGGCCGGGCGTGTCGATCAGGTTGAGGGTGTAGGTCTTGCCGTCCTTGGCCGGATAGGTCAGCCGCACCGTCTGCGCCTTGATGGTAATGCCGCGCTCGCGCTCGATATCCATGGAATCGAGCACTTGTTCCTTCATCTCGCGCGCCTGCAAGCCGCCGGTGGTCTGGATCAGACGGTCGGCCAGCGTCGATTTGCCATGGTCGATATGCGCAACTATGGCGAAGTTGCGGATGTTGGAAATAGGGATGGATGTCATGGGCGCGGGATAGCATTCGCACCCCGATGCGGCAACCATATTGCGCCGTTTTGGGGGCATGACGCCGAAAAGTGGACACCGGTTTTTCGGGAAAGATCATGCCCAAATGGAAGAAAAGCGAGGGGTCTGATTTCGGCGAAGCTGAATCGGACTCTAGCGGCACATCTTGACGCCAACCTGATTCCACTTTGCGCGAAAACGCGCTACCCACAGGCCATGTCAACTGCATCATTTTTGCCCGCGACGTCGCGCGCGCGCCGGCGGCCGACCCTCCGGCGACTGGCGGCGGGGCTTGTCGCGCGTGCCTGCGATCCAAAGGCCAGCCTGTGGCTGGTGATCGGCTTTGCCGCCACGCATGCCGTGCTCTGGACCCTGATCCTGATCAATCTCAAGGCGGCGCAGGACATCCATTACGATGTCGCCGAAGCCTACGCCTGGGGTCAGAAATTCCAGCTCGGGTACGGCAAGCATCCGCCGCTGTCGGGATGGGTCGCGGGCATCTGGTTCAAGCTGTTTCCGGTCGCCGACTGGGCCGCTTACGCGCTGGCGATGGCGACCGTCGGTTGCGGACTGGTGATCTGCTGGCTGATCGCACTGCGCGTGGTGGATCGGCGCCGCGCCTTCTTCGTCGTCGTGATGCTCGCGCTCTATCCGATCTTCAATTTCAAGGGCTTCAAGTACAATCCGGATCTGTTGCAGCTCGTGACGCTGCCGCTGGTGGTGCTGGCCTATCTGCATGCATTCGAGAAGCGCAGCGTGCGCGCCGGTCTGTGGCTCGGACTAGCCGGCGCGCTGGCGCTGATGACGAAATACTGGGTGCTGACCATGATCGGCGCCATCGGAATAGCCGCGCTCGTTCATCCCGACCGGTTGCTGTTCCTGCGCTCGCCGGCGCCGTGGGTCGCGATCGCCACGATGGTGGTGGCGATGCTGCCGCATCTGTGGTGGCTGAAGGAAGTCGACTTCGCGCCGCTGACATATGCCGGCGACGTCTACAGCCTGACGAGCCGCGCGCAGAGCCTCCAGCTTGTCCTCGGCTATATCGGCCACAATCTTGCGCTGCTCGCAGCGCCGGTTGCGGTTGCCGCGGCGGTGGTGGCGTTGGCATGGACGCCGCGATGGTGGGTGACCCTGACGCGGCAGCCGCTGGCGCTGTTCACGCGCGCATGGTCACGGGCTCCAAATGCGGGCGTAAACGCGTCACAGGCGCTCAATATCTGGATCATCCAGATCGTGGTCGCGGTCGGGCCGCCGCTCGGCGCCCTGATTTTTATCATCTATATGAAGACCGATTGGGGAATCTCGCTGTTCTTTCTGACGCCGCTGGCGCTGGTTGCGATCCCGTCGTTGCGCCTTCCAAAAATCGCGTTGTTCCATATCGCCGCGATCTGGCTCGTGATCACGTTCGCGACGCTCATTGCTTCGCCCTATATCGCGGCGCGCGAGATCGCCATGAATCCCAATGGCGCGTCGGGCTATGGCGCGCGCTCCGAACTCGCGCGAGAACTGACGCAGGCGTGGCATGAGCGCTTCAATTCGCGATGGGCGGTGGTCGCCGGCACCACGGAGATAGGTGAGCCGATGACGTTCTACAGTCCGGATCATCCTGCGCCGTACACGCCCGGCGAGCTCTGGTCGTCGGGGTTGACCTCGATCGAGGAGGCCAAACGGCTGGGGTTCATCGGCATCTGCGATATGTCAGATGGACGGCTGCCGACCTGTAAGGAGTGGATGGCGGCGAATGCCGATCATGCCGAACAGCTCGTCATCAACACGCAGCGTTTCTTCCATGGGCATTCCGGTCCGTCGACCAGCTGGAAGGTCTATATCGTGTCGCCGGCGAAATAGGCGCGGTCTCATCAGCCCTTCCACGCAACCGGGAGAGGAAGCGCGCTTCCGCTCTCGCGAATTCGCTCCGACCTCAGCGGATCACGTGCCTTCTTCGTTGAACTTGCTGGCGACCAGTTCGGTGATCGCGGCAATGGCAGCTTCGGCCTCGGGGCCGATCGCGGACACGACGATGGTGGTCCCGGGTCCCGCGGACAACATCATCAGCCCCATGATGGAGGTGCCGCCGACGGTCTCGTTGCCGCGCGTCACCCAGACTTCGGCGTTGAAGCGCTCGACCATCTGAACGAATTTGGCCGAGGCGCGTGCGTGAAGACCACGTTTGTTGATGATGGGGAGTTCCCGAGACACGGAACCGGGCGGGGCGCTTGGCCCGGCGATGTTTTCAGGCGACGTGTCATCGTCGCTCATTTGCCGGCGAGAACCCGGCTGGCGATGGTGACGTATTTGCGGCCGGCTTCCTGAGCCATCGAGATGGCGTCGGGAAGCGACCGCTCCTCGCGAACCTTGGCAAGCTTGACCAGCATGGGAAGGTTGATGCCTGCGAGCACTTCCACTTTCGGGCGGCTCATACAGGAGATCGCGAGGTTGGAGGGAGTGCCGCCGAACATGTCGGTAAGGATAGCGACGCCATCGCCACTGTCGACGCGATTGACGGCTTCAATGATATCGCTTCGACACAAATCGGAGTCGTCTTCGGCTCCAATCGTGACGGCTTCAATTTGTTTTTGCGGACCCATGACATGTTCGAGCGCCGCCTTGAACTCGTCGGCAAGGCGCCCATGGGTCACAAGCACTAGACCAATCATCGGAAACTCCTCGCGGGTGCTTTTGGTGCACCGCACGAACGCGCCACTTTGACCATCCAGAGCCCCCGCGCAAGAGGGCATCTTCGCGATTCTCCCGGAAATCAACGGTAGAGGGGGAGCCTGCGCCGGTCATTCGGTCGCGATACTGTGCCCTATATGGTTACCAATTCCCTTCAAACAATCAGAAGATGGTTGGTGCGACACTGAGCCTGCGGTTGTTGTCAACGCAGCTACAACCAGCGGCAGTGCAGAATATTTTGAATCTATGGGGAGACGCGGTATCTGAACACCGCGTATGCGCGTCAGGAGCTTTTCCGGCGGCGGTAACCGCTCCGCGTCCGCGGCCGCCAGGTCGATGACCATGCCCACAATGGCCTCGTCGGCGAAGTCGCAGCGGCGAATGCCAAGCCCGCGAATCTCGATCAGGCCCGCCAGTTGCCGCGCCGGGCGGACCACGAGTTGCCCCTCGCGGGCTTCGAGATGGACACGGTCATCGCCGACCAGCACCGCTGGAGGTATCTGCCCCGAGCGTCCGGCAAGGATGAGGTCGAACGCCAGCCGCGATTTGCCGGCACCTGACGGCCCGCGGATCAGCACGGCACGATTTCCCACCAGCACCGCGGAAGCGTGGACGCTGGCGCTTGCGGCGTCCGTCATGGTGCGGGCAGCCGGACCACAAAGCGCGCTCCAGCGACCGTTGCCTCGCCGTCGGCGCCAGCCGGACCGGCGCGGTTCTCCGCCCAGATGCGTCCGCCGTGGGCCTCTATGATCTGCTTCGAGATCGACAGCCCCAGTCCGGAATTCTGTCCAAAGCCTTGATGCGGCCGGTCGGTGTAGAAGCGCTCGAAGATTCGCTCCAGCGCATCCTCGCGAATCCCCGGCCCATCATCGTCGATCACGATTTCAATTTCCGGTTTCATGCGGCGGCAGAAGATGCGCACCCTGCCGCCGGCATCGGAGAATGACTGGGCGTTGACCAGCAGGTTGGAGATCACCTGTCCAAGCCGCGAATCATGGCCCGGCACCGAGAAGGTGTCGTTCGCGCTTCGCCCTTCGAACCGGACTTCGACGCCGACATCGTGGCCGAGCCGGGTTTCGTTGGCCACCGAGGTGAGGGTGTTGAGCAGGCGGCGAAGATCGACCGGCGTCATATCCTGCCGCTGCAGTTCGGCATCGAGCCGGCTTGCATCCGAGATGTCGGAGATCAGCCGATCAAGCCGTTTGACGTCGTGCTCGATCACTGCCAACAGCCGCGAGCGGCTGGTCTCGTTGCGCGCCAGCGGCAGCGTTTCGACCGCGGAGCGCAGCGACGTCAGCGGGTTCTTGAGTTCATGGGCGACATCGGCGGCGAACATCTCGATCGCCTCGATGCGGTTATAGAGCGCATCGGTCATGTCGCGCAGCGCGCCGGAGAGATGGCCGATCTCGTCGCGGCGGCGGGTGAAATCGGGAATCTCGACGCGGGTCCGGATCCGGCGGCGGACCCGCTCGGCGCTGTCGGCGAGCCGGCGCACCGGGCCTGCGATGGTGCTCGCCAGCAAGAGCGACAGCACAATCATCACGGCGGAAGCGACGCCGCCGACTTTCAGGATCGCGAGCCGCTCGGCGGTCACCATCTGATCGATGTCGCCGCCCTGGGTCGACAGCATCAGCGCGCCACGGATCGAGCGACCCCGCTGCACCGGCACGGCAACCGACACGATCACCTCGCCGCGCTGGTTGACGCGCACCATGCTGCGCTTCTGGCCTTTCAGCGAATCCGCGACCTCCTCATAGCCGTTGCCGTTCTCCGGCCCGAGTTCGCGATAGAGCGGAAGATCGCCGCGGTTGAGCCATGTGCGGATCGCGATCATCGCGCGCTCGGCGATGCCGGGCTTCTCCGATGACGGCGGCGGCAGCTCGAAGCGCAGCACGTTTTCGAGATTGCGGCTGTCGAGGATCAACCCGCCGTCGCGGTCGAAAATACGGGCACGGGTCTTGGTCGGCGAAATCAGCGTGCCCAGGATAGGCGCGACGCGCTCCGGATTGATCGGAAAGACCAGCCCGGCATATTCGTCCGGCGCGCCGTAGGTTTCACCGGGCTTCAGATCCTGCAACCGGTCCGGATCGATGGTGATGGTGTTGGTCTCGACGGTCGCGGACGCCGCAATCGCGCCGGAGATGATCTCGGCCTGTGTCAGCAGGCTTTGCGCCCGCGCATCGATCAGGCCAGCGCGGAATTGCGAGAGATAAAGGATGCAGGCCACCAGTGCGACAAGGCCCGCGAGATTCAGCGAAACGATGCGGCGGGTGAGGCTGGAGAAGCTGAGCGCGAAAAAAAACTGACCGGCCCGGCGCAGCCAGCCGAGCGGACGTTGCCAGGCTTTCGTTCGTGGGGTCTCGACGGCAATGGCGTCCAGCACGAGGGACGATGAACCGCCCTCGGCATTCAGGTTTGAATCAGGCTGCGTTCGATCAAGCAAAGGCCAAAACTGCCGGTTGTTTCGATACGTCTTGCGATGCGTGTTGCCCCGCATCCGACCCCGGCGCACCCTACCCCAGACGGGCGGCGGCGTCAGTTAACAATGCGCGCGTCAAACGCCCGCAATCAGGTTTCCTTGAAGCGGTAGCCCACACCGTACAGCGTTTCGATCATTTCGAAGTCGTCGTCCACGACCTTGAACTTCTTGCGCAGCCGCTTGATGTGGCTATCGATGGTGCGATCGTCGACATAGACCTGATCGTCATAGGCGGCGTCCATCAGGGCGTTGCGGCTCTTCACCACACCGGGACGCGTGGCCAGCGCCTGCAGGATCAGGAATTCCGTCACCGTCAACGTCACCGGCTCGTTCTTCCACGTGCAGGTGTGACGTTCCGGATCCATGCGCAAAAGCCCGCGGTCCAGTGCCTTGGCGTCGGTCTCCTTGGGCACGGCGGTTGGATCCTTCGGTGCCGCGCGGCGCAGCACCGCTTTCACGCGCTCGACCAGCAGGCGCTGCGAGAACGGCTTGCGGATGAAATCGTCGGCGCCCATTTTGAGGCCGAACAGTTCGTCGATTTCCTCATCCTTGGAGGTGAGAAAGATCACCGGCAGATCGGACTTCTGCCGCAGCCGCCGCAACGTTTCCATGCCGTCCATGCGCGGCATCTTGATGTCGAGAATCGCAAGGTCCGGCGGACTGGTGCGGAAGCCGTCGAGTGCCGATGCACCATCCGTGTAGGTCATGATGCGATAGCCCTCGGCTTCGAGCGCGATCGAGACGGATGTGAGAATGTTGCGGTCGTCATCGACCAGGGCGATTGTGGGCATGAGCCTGCTTTCAGTAAACGTGTGGCTGAAACGGCGAGCAATCCAGCGATACGCCGCATAAGTTGGGCTTCGAACGCGATCAACGAGCAATGCAAGCTAGGCTGAAGTGTGACCGAGTTCCCGAAACGCCTGAGCTACCCAACGGTTCGAAACCATACATAGACATGAGTTTAGCCGAAAAAAGGCTCTTTTTGCAATGAGATGCTGGAAAATGACCGATGCAGCCCAACGCTGATTTCGACGCCGCCAGGCTGGCCCGGTCGCTGCTGCGGCGCAGCCGGCAGGGAGCTTTGGCGACCCTGATGACCGGCAGCGGCGATCCCTATTGCTCGCTGGTGAATGTCGCGAGCCACGCCGATGGTTCGCCGATCCTGCTGATTTCGCGGCTGGCGCTGCATACCCAAAATATCCTTGCTGATGGCAGGGTCTCGCTGATGCTCGACGAGCGGGCCGCGGGCGATCCGCTGGAGGGCTCGCGGATCATGCTGGCGGGCCGGGCGGAGGAGGCCGGGGGCGACGAATTGGCGGTCCTGCGCCGCCGCTATCTCAACGCTCATCCATCCTCGGAAGTCTTTGTAAATTTTAAGGATTTTTCATTCTTCAGAATCCGGCCAGCGGGCGCGCATCTGGTGGCGGGATTCGGCCGGATCGTGGACCTCACGCCCGAGCAGTTCCTGACCGATCTTTCCGATGCCGCAGCACTGCTGGAGGCCGAGCAGGGCGCCATCGACCATATGAATGCCGATCATCGCGACGCGATGAACCTCTACGCGACCAGGCTGCTCGGCGCCGACCCTGCGGACTGGCGCTGCACCGGCTGCGATCCTGACGGCATCGATATGCAGGCCGGCGCCACGACGCTGCGGCTGGATTTCCCGGGGCGTATTGTCACACCTGCCGCACTGCGGCAGGTGCTGAAGCAGGCTGCCGATCAAGCTCGCGCTGCAGCAAGTATTTGAGCCGAAATAATGGCCACCCTCGTGCATAAACCAAATATCAGGGATCGGCTTGGCAAGCCCGGCGTTGATCAGTATTAGGTCGCCGGACCGAGGCCGGAAGGCTATATTGAAGTCGCCGCGACAGAGACGCGTCTGGTGGACGCGATCGAGATACGTGGGTTCGAGGAGGAGTCTTCCGTGCAAGAGACGGGCGTGCATAACAGTGCTTTCGGTGCCGATAAATTCGGCTTAAAAAATCTCAAGGGCGTGAACTGGAATTTTGGCGCGCCGCAACTTTACGAACACTCCCTGGTCGCCGGCGAGGCCGTGGTTTCTTCCGATGGCGCGTTATGCGCGGACACCGGCGAGTTCACCGGCCGCAGCCCCAAGGACAAATTCACGGTTCGCGACGCCACCACCGACAAGAACATGTGGTGGGCCGGCAACCAGTCGATCACGTCGGAACAGTTCGCGGCGCTCTACGCCGACTTCCTCAAGCATGCCGAAGGCATGACGCTGTTCGCGCAGGACCTCTATGGCGGCGCCGATCCGAGCCATCGGATCAAGACCCGCGTCTTTACCGAACTCGCCTGGCATTCGCTGTTCATCCGCACGCTGTTGATCCGGCCGCAGGCAGCGGAGCTTGCGAGCTTCGTGCCCGAGTTGACCATCATCGACCTGCCGAGCTTCCGCGCCGATCCCAAACGTCACGGCGTGCGCTCGGAGAACGTGGTCGCAATCGATTTCGCCCGCAAGATCGTCCTGATCGGCGGGTCTTATTATGCCGGCGAGATGAAGAAATCGGTATTCACCACGCTGAATTATTATCTGCCCGAAAAGGGCGTGATGCCGATGCACTGCTCGGCCAATGTCGGTCCCGACGGCGATGCCGCGATCTTCTTCGGCCTCTCTGGAACAGGAAAGACCACGCTCTCGGCCGATCCGAAGCGCACCTTGATCGGCGACGACGAGCACGGCTGGGGCAGCGACGGCATCTTCAATTTCGAAGGCGGCTGCTACGCCAAATGCATCAAGCTGTCGAACGAAGCCGAGCCTGAGATTTATGCCGCCAGCAAACGTTTTGGTGCGGTGCTGGAAAATGTGGTGCTCGATTCCTACACCCGGGAGCCGGATTTCGACGACGGATCGAAGACCGAAAACACCCGTTCGGCCTATCCGCTCGAATTCATCCCCAATGCTTCGAGAACGGGTCGCGCCGGTCATCCGAAGAATGTGGTGATGCTGGCCGCCGACGCCTTCGGCGTGATGCCGCCAATTGCAAAACTGACTCCGGCGCAGGCGATGTATCACTTCCTGTCCGGCTATACCGCAAAGGTGGCGGGTACCGAGCGCGGCCTGGGGAACGAGCCGCAGCCGGAATTCTCTACCTGCTTCGGTTCGCCGTTTCTGCCGCGCGACCCTTCCGTGTACGGCAATATGCTGCGCGACCTGATCGCCAGGCACGATGTCGATTGCTGGCTGGTCAACACCGGCTGGACCGGCGGCAAATACGGCACCGGCCGCCGCATGCCGATCAAGGCGACGCGGGCGCTGCTGACCGCGGCGCTGAACGGCTCGCTGCGCAATGCCGATTTCCGCACCGACAGGTATTTCGGCTTCGCGGTGCCGACCTCGTTGCCTGGCGTCGAGCCGCACATCCTCGATCCGATCAAGACCTGGGCCGACAAGGCCGAGTTCGACAAGACCGCGCGTGCGCTGGTCGGCATGTTCCAGAAGAATTTTGCCAAATTCGAAGCGCAGGTCGACGCCGACGTCCGCGCCGCCGCGCCGGAAGTGAAACTCGCGGCGGAATAGGCAGAGCGTCATTCCGGGGCGCGCGCTAGCGCGAACCCAGAATCTCTACATCAATAACCTCTGGATTCCGGATCGGTCCGAAGACGGACCGTCCGGAATGACGGAAGATTTGGTGTTCAACTCAGCTTACGCCTTGAAATACGCAATCTGATGCGTGGTCGCGAGCAGGCGTCCATTAGGCGACCATAATTCACCGGCCTGGTCGCCGTAACTCCTATGAAAGGTCTTGGCGTCGGCGACGGCGAGAACGCGCGTGATGTCCTCGCCCGCAAGGTCTTCCGCGTCGGCATGGAAGTAGGTCGTCAGCGACACGGTGCCGAACGGTACGAGTTCGCCCCTAGCATGGAAGACGCGGCCGAAAAACGCATCCGACATCGACATCAGCGACAGCGCATCGATCTTTCGGGGGACGCGGTCGCCGATCCATAATTTGGAGAACGCGCTGGCCGGCGCAGCCTGGGACGGCACCCCGAACCTCGGTTCGCCCTCGACAAAACGAAAATCATATTGCTTGACCCACGGCGCTGCCGTTTTTGCGTAAGGCAGGGTCTGCTCGAAAGGCGTGGCGTGCGGAAACTGGGCCTGCTGATGCGACCATGATGGACGCCGCTCGGCGAATACTGCGGTGGCAAGCGTCGCAACGTCGGCGCCATTCTGCGTCATCTCCACCGACCAGTGCTGCGTCGAGCGATTGGCCTTGACCAGACGCACGTCGAGATCGAAGGCGCCCTGTGCGACCGGCGCGCAGAAGTTGACGGTGAGCGAGAGCGGATCGCCGGCCCGCTGTGGATGATCGATCAGCGCCCGCAGGATCGTGGCGGCGGTCGCGCCGCCGAACGGGCCGACGAAGGCCCAGTAATCGTCGCTGGTCCGCCCCTGCCAGCAGCTATCACCGACGGTGACCTCTGTGGCGTCATCGAAAAGGTGTTTTGTTACGGCAAGCATGAGATTTTCTGGACTCTCGTCAATGTCGCGCTAAAGCAGCAATGATGCATTTCGCGCAGTATCACTGCCGTCCCGAAGAATTCAATGACGTCAGGGGAAATAGACTTCGCGCGGGAAGAATTCAGCGCGTCGCTTCGCGCTGCGCGCCCGCTTCTTGCGACTCCTGCGGCAAAGTCCCGCGCACCGGGACGTTCCAGATATCCTCTGCGTATTCGCGGATAGTGCGGTCGGACGAGAACCACGGCATCCGCGCGACGTTGAGGATGCTGGCCCGGGTCCAGGCCGGGACCACCTGCCAGCGCGCGTCGATGCCGCGCTGGGCATCGAAATAGGCGTCGAAATCCGCGCTGACCATGTAGTGGTCGAGATGGCGCAGCGCGTGCCCGATCGATTCGAACCGACGGGGATCGTCGGGTGAGAATTCACCGCCCTCGATCGCGCTGATAGCACGCGAAAGGTGCGGCGAGCGCCTGATCACGTCGGTCGCATCCAGCCCCTGCTTGCGCCGCACCACCACATCCATCGCCTCCATGCCGAAGATCGTGATGTTTTCGGGGCCGACATGATCGCGGATCTCCAGATTGGCGCCGTCAAGCGTACCGATGGTCAGCGCGCCGTTCAGCGCGAGCTTCATGTTGCCGGTGCCGGAGGCTTCCATGCCCGCGGTCGAAATCTGTTCCGAGAGATCGGCGGCGGGAATGATCACCTCGGCGAGGCTGACATTGTAATCGGCGAGGAACGCGACCTTCAGGCGTCCGGCGATGGCCGGGTCGTTGTTGACGACTTCGGCGACATCGTTGATGAGCTTGATGATCAGCTTGGCGTAGCGGTAGCTCGCCGCCGCCTTGCCGGCGAAGATCTTGACGCGCGGCACCCAGTCGCGCTGCGGCTCGTCCTTGATCGCGTGATAAAGCGCAACCGTTTCAAGGATGTTGAGTAGTTGCCGCTTGTATTCGTGGATCCGCTTGATCTGGACGTCGAACAGCGCGGAGGGATCAACGTGGACGTTGAGGCGCTCGCCGATCAGCCGCGCCAGCGCGATCTTGTTGTGGTGTTTGACGGCGCGGAACTGCTGCTGGAATGCGTTGTCGCTGGCGCGGGCTTCGAGAAGTTCGAGCTGCGAGGGATCGTCGAGCACGGCTTCGCCACAGGCCTCGCGCAACAGATCGGTCAGCTTCGGATTGGCCAGCATCAGCCAGCGGCGGAAGGTGATGCCGTTGGTCTTGTTGGTGATGCGGGCCGGATAAAGATGATTGAGATCGTGGAACACGGTCTCCTTCATCAGGTCGGAATGCATCGCCGAGACGCCGTTGATGCGGTGCGATCCGACGAACGCCAATTGCCCCATGCGCACCCTGCGGCCGGACTTCTCGTCGATCAGGGATACCGAAGCCCTGAAATCGACGTCGCCCGGACAGCGCGCTTCCGCCAGCGCAAGATGCGCGACATTGATGCGATAGATGATCTCCAGATGACGCGGCAGCAGCCGTTCGAACAGTTCGACCGGCCAGGTCTCGAGCGCTTCCGGCAGCAGCGTGTGGTTGGTATAGGACAGCGTGGCCACGGTGATCTGCCACGCTTCGTCCCAGCGGAAGTTATGGAGATCGCAGAGAATGCGCATCAGCTCGGTGACGGCGAGACTGGGATGGGTGTCGTTGAGCTGAACCGCGGCCTTCGACGCCAGACTGCGCAACTGTCCGTCGGATGCAAGATGGCGCTTGACCAGATCCTGCAACGAGGCCGAGACGAAGAAATATTCCTGACGCAGCCGCAGCTCGCGCCCCGCGGGACTTTCGTCGTTCGGATAGAGGAACTTGCAGATCGATTCCGCACGCGCCTCCTCGGCGCTGGCGCCGAGATAGTCGCCGGTGTTGAACACATCGAGCTTGAGCGGGTCGGGTGAGCGCGCCGACCATAGCCGCAGCGCATTGACGTGCTGGCCGCGCCAGCCCACGATCGGGGTGTCATAGGCGACGGCCTGCACGGTTTCCGCCGGATGCCAGATCGCGCGCTCGCGGCCATTGCCATCAGTGACGCGTTCGACGCTGCCGCCAAAATGGACGTGGTAGACCACCTCAGGCCGCTGGAATTCCCAGGGGTTGCCGAAGCCCAGCCATTCGTCGGGATATTCATGCTGCCAGCCCTGCGCGATGATCTGCCGGAACAGGCCAAAATCGTAACGGATGCCATAGCCGGTAGCGGGGATGGCGAGCGTCGCCATACTCTCCATGAAGCACGCCGCCAGCCGTCCAAGACCGCCATTGCCCAGCGCCGCATCCGGCTCGCATTTGCGTAAGTCGGAGAGATCGACGCCGAGATCGCCAAGAGCCGCCTCGAACACCCGCAACAGTCCCATATTGTTCAAGGCGTCGGTGAAGAGACGTCCGATCAGAAATTCCAGGCTAAGATAATAGACCCGCTTGCGGCCGGCATCGTAGCTCTGCTTTTCCGCCGTCAGCCAGTGGTGCACGATGCGGTCGCGCAGCGCCAGCGCCGCCGCCTTGTACCAGTCGTGCCGGGTCGCCATGCCCGCGTCTTTGCCGATCGCCAGCCGCAGCTTGGCGAGAACCGCGCCCTTAATCTCGGTCAGCGCCAGTTCGTCGACGGGCTGATCGAGCGCCGGGAAATTTCCCTGGAGTGACTGATCTGGCAAACCTGAATCCTGCGACTTGAGTTGTGGTGGATGATACGCGTGTTGTGACGGGATCGAAACCCGGCAACGGGTATTCGAGAATGTTGTTGTGCAGTGCGACGGTATGATTTTATGCAAGGACCGGGCCGATTTGCAGCGATCTGCGCGTGCCGCTTTGGTGATATGCTGTTCTGGTGGAGTGGAATTTGAATGCGCGATATCGCGATAACTTTGGAAAGAACCGCGCCATGAGATTGACGATCGAGATTGTCGCCGCAGCACTCCTGGTGTTCTGCATCAGCGCCACCAGCGCGGCATTTGCCGCCGGCGGCAAGGCAGGCCGAAGTGCCGACGGGTTGAGCTGCTCATTCATCGTCTCGGCAAACGCCTCGCCTGCGGCGCGATGCGCTGCGATCCGCCGGCAATGCGGCGGAAAGTTTTACGCGAATTATTGCGGTGATAAGCTGCTATCGGCAATGTGATTTCTGCGTTTTATCGCTTGTCTTCCTGGCGAAGGCCGGGACCCATAGCCCCTTGCTTCAAAGAAGGTGGGACAGGTCGCTCCAATCCAGATTGTTCTCTTCGATCAACCGAATTTTCCAGTCGCGCCGCCAATTCTTCAACTGCTTCTCGCGTGCGATGGCGTCTCGCGGCGATGCGAACTCCTCGACATGGACGAGGTGATGCGCGCGGTATCGTGTGACAAATTCCGAGCCGTGACCGCTGCGATGCTGACCAAGCCTGGTCCGCAGGTTATTGGTGATGCCAATGTAAAGCGTTCCGTGTTTGCGGCTGGCGAGGATGTAGACGTAATATTTGACCGCGCTCATGGCATGGCCCTGCAAGAACGCTGATGCCAGGGGTTATGGGTCCGGCCTTCGTCGGGACGACAATCGTCAGAACAAATTAAGAACACTTTAGCAAGTCTTTGATATACCATAGTGATTCGGCGCATGCCGATACAACATCTATGGTCTGTTCAAGCTGTTGAGGACTACATGTCCACCATCGCCTTCGATCAATTCGCGCTCACCCGCATCGCCGACTTCGCCCGCTCGCTGTCGCGGCTGCATCTCGTGTCCCGCCGCCGTCCCATCGATGACGACCAGATCGACCGCGAATTCAACGCCGTCTGCATGTCGGTGTGGGGCTACACCACGGACGATTTCAGCGACGACCTGTTCTCCGCCGCCGACCACGCCTGGCTCGATACGCTGGATGAAGCGCATGCGCGCATCTTCGCTGCCGAGCAGGGCTACGACCTTGTCGACGACAACGGCATGCTGACGGACTGGTGGGGCTATTGCTGGATGATCCTCGCCGAGAAACGCGGGCTGCTGACGCCGGAAAACCGCGCGTCGGCGCGCGCCGCCATCGAGGAAAAATATCTGTCGGCGCCTAACGTAATCGGCGTCATCGTCGGACGGTGAAGTTATTGCGCGTCGGCGCGCTTGCCCCTTGCCAATGCTGTTTTCGGCACTGAGGCCGCGGGCAGTGCAACGTCGGGCAGCGGCGCCTCGTTGGCGACTGTTTCCGCGATCACCGGCGCTACTTTCATCTCGCCGAGCCGTGCGCGCACCTCGGCAGTCAAGCCCGGATACGAAGCAACCGGCGTGAATTCGGCGGTCTGGTTGACGCCGACCTTGACGCCGGAATACGCCACCAGCCCGTCGGTGGTGGCAATCACGTCGCCGGGACGCAGTGAGGTGTCGAGCGTCAGGTCGACCGGGGCGAGGCCTGCGGCATCGCGGCCATTGCAGGTGCAATCCGCGCGCAGCGCCTTGCGATAGGCAAAAGCGTTCTCGCTGTCGGCATAGCGCTCACCGGTGCTCGACGATGCGTTATCGATGTTGCTGCCGTAAAACACCTTGGTCGGGCTTGCCGGACAAAACGCCTGGCACATTTGAACCGGCGTCGCGTTGCCGCGCGCCAGCGGGAAATACCTGCCGTCGCAGCTTCGCACGCAAAAGGCCGGTCCGGAGCCGCCTGATGCGACCGGGCGCGATGGCGGCGGAGCAGGCTGCTGGTTCAGGCCGAACGGATCGGCGAAGAAACTCGCCTGAGGCGGGGTCTGGCGTTGCTGTTGTTGTTTCTGGGCACCGCCGAACAGGAAATCGAACAGACCTTCGGCAGACGCCATGCGCGGCGCAAAGGCGACTGCGCTCGCAAGCGCGACGGTGGCAACAAGCATCACGCGGCGCCGCATGCGATGATAAGGCAACTCTGTACGCAACACCAACTCCACCCCGACGCCATAAAACCGCTTGCTGCGACCTGCGCCTCAGCATGGATTCACACTAGTTCGGGATGGTAAACGAGCTATGAGCAAGCGCCGGGTGGCGGAAAAGAAATGCTCGTTTTCTTCACCTCTCCCCGCAAGAACGAGGCAAGGGAGAAAAGATCAATCCTTCAAAAATTCACCGGCCTTGTAGAGCGAGCGAAACGGAAGGCCGGCCTGCGCAAAGGTTTCGGTCGCGCCTTCGTCGCGGTCCACCATGGTGAGCACCAGCGCGACCTCGGCGCCGGCCTCGCGTACCGCCTCGACCGCTTTCAGCGCCGAGCCGCCGGTTGTGGTGACGTCCTCGACGATCACCACGCGCTTGCCTTGCAGGCTTTCGCCTTTTGCCAATCCCTCGACCGCGAGCCGCGCGCCGTGCTCTTTCGGTTTCTTGCGCACGAAGAACGCCGGGATCGGATGGCCCTTGATCCAGGAGAGTTGCGCAATCGCACCGGCGAGCGGCACCGCGCCCATTTCCAGTCCGCCGATATAATCGAGGCCATCGTCCTTCAATGCTTCGTAGGTCAGTTCCGCCAGCAGCGCGGCGCCTTCGGGATCGAGCATGGTCGGCTTGAGGTTGAAGTAGAAATCGCTCTTGCGGCCCGAAGCCAGCGTGATTTCACCGCGGCCGAATGAGCGCTTGCGGATGATCTCGGCGAGGCGGGCGCGGGAGGCTGATTTGGACAAGGCGTTTTCTCTGGGGTTGGGGACGGGCGCAATCTACCGGCCTACGCGAGCACATTCCAGAGCCGATGCCGCGCCGTCAACAGCGGGAAAGCGCAGCAAAAGCCTATTGTCGTTGGCCAAGCGCGCGTCGCATGCGCGGGGACGGCCCGCGGAAAGGTCGGTTGTAAGGCCGTGAGGTTCCGGATACTGGATACCCCGCTTCCGTGGGGTACAAAAATGACCATCGAACTGCACACCTGGAATACGCCGAACGGCCGCAAGATCAGCGTCGCGCTGGAGGAGATGGGGTTGCCGTACAAGGTGATCCCGGTGAACATCAGCAAGGGCGAGCAGATGGCACCGGCGTTCCTCGCGATCAGCCCCAACAACAAGATCCCCGCGATCGTCGATCCGGACGGACCCGGCGGCAAGCGCGTCAGCGTGTTCGAGTCCTGTGCGATACTGCTTTATCTCGGCGAGAAGACCGGCAATTTCCTGCCCGCGCCGTTGATCGAGCGAATCCCGGTGCTGGAATGGCTGATGTGGCAGATGGGCGGTTTCGGGCCGATGCCGGGGCAGGTGCATCATTTCATTGCGCTGGAGAACGAACAGGACCGCG
>JAQGKC010000268.1 GCA_028290305.1 Bradyrhizobium sp. | reverse complement strand
AGGGCGAAATCACGACTCGCGGTAGAGCGAGTGCGCGCAAGCCCGCTGGCGCGCGTTTCATGGACTGCGTGCCTGCCCATCACAAGGGGCCCAGCGCCGCAACGGAAAGGCGGAGCGGGGAGGCGGTTGCAAAGGCGGACACCTTTTGGCATAGGTGGCCGGATGTTCCGGCGGCCGCTGGCCGACGGAGTTCGGATGCGGGTGTAGCTCAGGGGTAGAGCACGACCTTGCCAAGGTCGGGGTCGAGGGTTCGAATCCCTTCGCCCGCTCCAGATTTTTTAAAATGGCAAAGCTTGACGAAGGCCCGCTGTGTCAGCGGGCTTTTCGTTGTTTGGCATACGCCCGGATTTTACGGTGCCGGCCTCCAGCCGAGATCGTGCCGCATGTGGCCGCATCCTAGCGAGTAAGGATGTCGTCGGCGCGACATCGCGGGCTCATGGATGGCCGAACCGCAGCGCAATCGAGCGCAAAACAAAAATCGTCTCAAATGAAAACGGCTTGAAGAAATTTTTTCTCAATTCGCCGTCATCTGACAGAGCTGCGCAGCGCCGGCTTCTCTCTTCCGACGGATGTGATAGCATTTCGCGGTCTGATCCACCCGACTACAGACCCACCCAAGTTCGTCCTTCGAAGCGTTCAAAAATAAATAACAGTCGCAGCCGCCTGGCTGCATAGGGAGTGACGCGATGAAATCGGCTTTCAATCGATCTGTTCTTGCGCTCGCAGCAATTTTCATTGTCGCGGGGGCCGGTCAGGTCAGCGCACAGCAAAAGGCGCTCAAGAGCTATCAGTCAGGCAACAAGGAATTCTGGACCCATCCGCCGGACGACTGGTTCCTCGGCGACGAGACCGAAGCCCAAAAGGGCCTCGCACCGCCGTCGGGTCCGCCGACCGGCGCATCGGAAGCCGAACTGGCTGCCATGATGAAGAAGATCAAGCTGCCGCCAGGCTTCAAGATCGAGGTCTACGCCCCAGGTGTGCTGGCGGCGCGGCAGATGGCCTGGGGCGACAAGGGCACCCTGTTCGTCGGCTCGTTCGGCCTCGGCAACGTCTATGCGATCACCGACAATGGCGGCAAGAGAGAGGTCAAGACCATCCTCAAGGGCCTCAACATGCCGACCGGCCTCGCGTTCAAGGATGGTGCGCTTTACGTCATCGCGGTCGACAAGTTGATCAAATATGACAACGCCGAAGCCAATCTGGACAAGCTCGGCGACGGCAAGGTGGTTTACGACGACATGCCGTCCTATGCGGCTCACGGCTGGAAATATCTGGCCGCGGATAAGGATGGCTGGTTCTATATTCCATTCGGACCTCCCTTCAATATCGGGATTCCGCCGACCAGCTTGTCGCAGGTCCGCCGCGTCGATCCCAAGACCGGTAATGCCGAAATCGTGGCGCTCGGCGTCCGCAACAGTGTCGGCGGCGATGTCGATCCGCGCAGCGGCAAATACTGGTTCACTGAGAACGCGCGCGACTGGATGAGCGATGACATGCCGAGCGATAAGCTCAACATGATCTCGAAACTGGGCGAGAACTTCGGCTATCCCCATTGCCATCAAGGCGACACACCGGATCCGAAGTTTGCGATGGGCCACAAATGTTCGGAATTCACGCCGCCGGTGCTCAATCTCGGCGCGCACGTGGCTCCGCTCGGCATGAAGTTCTATACCGGCGACCAGTTTCCCGCCGAGTACAAGAACAGCATCCTGATCACCGAACACGGTTCGTGGAATCGGCATAAATATCAGGGCGGGCGGATCGTGCGCGTGACCGTCGGTCCGGACGGCAAGAACCCCAAGCAGGAGGTATTCGCATCCGGCTGGATCGAAGGCGATCAGGGCTATCTCGGCCGCCCGGATGACATCATTCTGGCCAAGGACGGCTCCATACTCGTCGCCGACGACTGGGCCGGCGCGATCTATCGCATCAGCTACAAGAAGTAAGGGCGGAACCATCGGAGGCTGCGGCTGCTTTTAACGGGCAGCCGCAGCCTCACGTTTTTGAGTGGGAATTGGAATGCCAGTCATACGCCGCCTGTTCGTATTGCATGCATTGTACGGCCTTGGTTTGTGGTTATCGGCGTTCGCAAGCGTTCCGGCCCATGCCGCCGACGTGGCGGGGGGCAAGGAAAAGGCCGAACTTTGCGCCGGTTGTCACGGCGACAACGGCATTTCGCAAACCGAGAACATTCCCTCGCTCGCGGGGCAGCAGGATCAGTTCATTCAGTGGCAGCTAGTGTTCTTCCGCAGCGGCTCGCGCAAGAACGAGCAGATGCAGCCGATCGTCGAGCAGATCACCAATGACGATATCCGCAATCTCGGCGCCTATTTCGCATCGTTGACGCCGCCCAAGGGCTCTGCACCCGACGACAATCCCGATTTATCCCGGAAGGGTGCACAGGCTGCCGCGGGACGGCGCTGTGCATCCTGTCACACGGATAACTTCGCCGGAACAAAAGCCGTTGCCCGCCTCGCCGGCCAGCGCGAGGAATATCTCGTCAAGGCGCTGCACGACTACAAGTCAGGCGTGCGATCCGGTGGCGGCGGGGCCGCAATGGCAGATGTCGCCTATCCCTTGAGCGACGAAGAAATCACCGCGCTTGCGCATTATCTCGCGCATTTGTAGGGCCGAATCTTCAGGTCCTGGTCTTCAGGTCTTGGCAAAGACGGCCGCCCGACATGGCCGCCTCAACTCCGCAGCACGCGCAGCCCTTCGATAAAAACCTGGATCCCGAGTTCGTAGCTCTGGTCATGCTCCAGCGGTTCCAGAAATGACGCGCCCATCTCGTGCAGAACGAAGCCGCGCACAAAGCTTCGCAGAATCCGAAGCGCGTGCTGGGCCTGCTCGTCCCGGATGCCGAGTTGCTCAAGGATCGCGAATATCGCCGCCGCCAATTGCATTTGCGCGGCGCGCCATTCTGGGCTGTCGGTCTCCGGATTCCGGAAAGTAGCCGCCGACATGCCCGGACGGTCCAGCGCGTAGCGGCGCAGGCTCATCATCAGCGCACGCAAGGCGTCAGCTCCGCTTTTGCCGGCAATGTCGCGTTCGATCAACTCCCGGAGTTCCCGGTAGCCCTTCACGGCCAGGAAGCGACGCATCTGCGGGATGGTGGAAATTTTTTCCGCGAGATGCTGCTCCATCTCCGCGGTGAGGTCGGCGGCGATTCTCTTGTCCCAGCCGGTTACCGGCAGTTCCAGGATATCAGCGAGCTTCAAGCGTCTAATCCGCCCAGAGGTATCAAATCAGCAACGCATATGTACCGGACGCGCGAATATTGCCACGCGCAGAGCGCGTGCGCCAATCACATGGGCACCGAGGATTTGTTTATTTTTTGATCGAATCCGGATATCGCGTTCTAAGCCCGCTGTTTCTCATAGGCCTTGAGATGTGTGTAGGCGATGCGCAGCTTCGGCACCGGTACCTTCGCGGCATCGCCGCGTGCGATCAGATCGCCGATCACATGATCGGCCTCGACGGGTGCGCCCACCTTGATGTCGCGGAACATCGATGCCGTCATTTGTGAACCTTCCGCGGTCAGCATGCCGTGGATCCGCTCCAGGAACGGTGCGCGTGGTGCGTGGCCCTCGGCCGCCGCGACCGCGCTGCATTCATCGAGCATGCCGAGGATGAAATCCTTGCCGCCGGGCGCGGCGAGGATATTGCCCACGGACGTGCGCATCAGGCTGGTGGAGGCCGCCAGCGAAGCGAGGAACACCCACTTTTCCCACATCTCCTGAATAATATTCTCGCTCGCCACCGAGCCGAACTTGCCACTGGCGAAAACTTCGGCGATGGCGCGAACCCGATCCGACAGCTTGCCGTCGCGTTCGCCGAAATTGAGCGACTGCATCGGCTGAAGCTGCACCACCTCGCGCTGATCATTGAGCGTCACCGCGATCGCGCAGAGGCCGCCGAGCACGCGCTCGCGTCCGAATTTCTTGTCGAGCACATCCAGATGCAGCATGCCGTTGAGCAGCGGGATGATCGACGTCTGCGGTCCAACCGCCGGCGCGAACGACTTGATCGCGTCCTCGAGATCGAATGCCTTGCAACTCAGGAGAACGACATCGAACTTCTCGCTGAGCTTGTCGGCCTGCACCGCGGGCGGATCTTTCAGCGTTACATCCCCATTGGGGCTTTTGATTACAAGTCCGGCGCTGGCCAACTCGGCGGCTCGCCGCGGACGGACGAGAAAATTCACGTCCTGGCCGGCCTGAAGCATCCTGCCGCCAAAATATCCGCCGATGGCACCGGCGCCGACCACGAGAACACGCATTTAGAAGCTCCTTGTTATTTTAGTTGTTTCTGAAAGCGGGCGAATAGGGAGTGGCGAATAGCGAGTAAGAAAATTCCATTCGCTACTCGCCATTCGCTATTCGCCACTCCCTCACTACCACTTTTCCCCGAACGGGCGGATTTCAAGCTCAAAGGTCCAGGCGCTGCGCGGCTGCTGGTAGAGTTGCCAGTATGAGGCCGCGACCGACGCCGGCGGCATCAGCAAATCGGGATTGTTGAGCGCTTCCTTGCCCCAGAGCTGCTCGCGGCGCTCGCGCACCCAAGCGGTATCGACGCCGGAATCGATGATCAGATGCGCGACGTGAAGGTTTTTCGGTCCGAGCTCGCGCGCCATCGATTGCGCCACCGCGCGCAATCCAAATTTGGCGCTGGCGAAGGCTGCATATCCGCTGCCGCCGCGCAAGGACGCGGTGGCGCCGGTGAAGAAGATGTTGCCCTGGCCGCGCGGCAGCATCAGCCGTGCGGACTCGCGTCCGGCCAGGAAACCCGCCCAGCAGGCCATTTCCCAGACCTTGCGGAACACCCGGTCGGTGGTTTCCAGGATCGGAAAGTTGACGTTGGCGCCGATGTTGAAGATGCATATTTCCAGCGGCGCATGCTTGTCAGCGTCATTGAGGAACGCCGCGACCTCGTCCTCCTTCCGCGCGTCGAGCGTGCGCGCGACAATCGATCCACCGGCGGCCTCGATATCCCTGACCAGCGGTTCGAGCTTGGCGCCGTTACGCCGTCCCGCGAACACGGTGAAGCCTTCGGCGGCGAATTTCTTCGCGATCTCGGCGCCGATGTAATCGCCGGCGCCGATCACCGCGACCGTTGCGTTTCGTTTTTCCAATGCGATCTCCCGAAATTCTCGCGGTGCGGTGCGCGCAACGAATCATTTCCCCGAAATCAGTTCCTCGACTTCGCGCAATTGCTCCTTGCCGAAAAACATTTCCTTGCCGACGAAGAAAGTCGGCGAGCCGAACGCGCCGCGCTCCACCGCCGACTGGGTATTCTCGATCAGCTTTGCCTTGACGTCGGGTTCTTGCGCGCGCGCGAGCAGTTTTGCTCCATCGAGGCCCGAGGCCGTCAAGGCCTTCGCCGCCACTTCAGGATCGTCCATTTTCTTGGGCTCGACCCACATGTAATGGAACGCAGCATCGATGTATTTCTCAAACACGCCCTCCAATTGTGCGGCGACCGCTGCGCGCATCAAATTGAGGGTATTGATCGGAAAGAACGGATTCCAGATGTATGGCTTGACCCCGAAACGTTTCACGAACCGCTCGGTCTCAAGCGCGTGAAACTCGGGCTTGTTCTTGATGCCGACAAGCGTTTCGGCGGGAGACTTGTTGTTGGTGGCCTTGAAGATGCCGCCGAGCAGGATCGGGACATATTCGAATTTCACGCCGGTCCTCTTTTCGATTGCCGGGATCGCCTCGTGGCTGAGAAAAGCATTGGGGCTGCCGAAATCGAACATGAATTGCGGGGCTGGGCTCACGGCAGTTTTCCTCGAGATGTGACGGTTTCTTATATGATCCCTGTCATCCAACCAGCCTAACGGTTCGCCTCTGCGGGATCAACCGGTGCGCGGCTACGGTTCTCTGTGAAATGCTCTCGCTGCGAGCCGAGATGCGTGGTCGCGTACATCGATCGGCCATTCCGCGATCAATTTTTCGAAACGGGCCGGGTCGGGCGCGAACAGCGCGCGGATCGCGTCTTCGTAATGCGGCTTGTTGCCGGCCATGACGGACATGAAACGATAGGCCGCTTCCTGTCCCTCGCGGACGCGATCCTTGTCCTCGCCGCTCCGCCGCGCTTCCTCGACCAGTTTGCGGATCGCGACCGATGCGCCGCCGGCCTGTTTCGCCAGCCAGTCCCAGTGCCGCGGCAGCAAGGTGACTTCGCGCGCAACCACGCCCAATTTCGGACGGCCAGGGCCGCGCGGCGCGGGCGGCGTGGCATCGCCCGCAGCGGGTGCGCCAGCGACGTCAGGCAGTCTCGTCAGGACGTCGTCGGCCGAGCCGCGAAAATCGAGATCGACCGCACCACTGGTTCTGCCGTCGAAGACGAGAATCGACGCATCCTTGCGCCGGTCGAGCGCCAGTTTCGCCGCGCGGGCGATTTCACGGAGATCGCCGGACGCGATGCAGCGATCGCCTTCAAAGGCGATGTAAGCGGCGTCAGAACCCGTTTTCATGCAAAACTCCCCAATTCCCTAGTGGTATATTTGCCCGGGTAAATTAGATTTGTCAATAATATCCGGGTAATACTGCCTCTTTGGGAATATCTCGACTTTCAAGCGCCCGGCTGGCACCACCGGGCGCCGCGCGAGATGCGCCAATATCCCGGGGGAATTGCCATGCTGATCGTCCACCATCTCAACAATTCCCGCTCTCAGCGCTTGCTCTGGCTGCTCGAAGAACTCGGCGTTCCCTACGAGATCGTCCGCTACCAGCGTCAGCCCGACATGCGCGCGCCGGCGGAGTTGCGCGCCGTTCACCCGCTCGGAAAGTCGCCTGTCATTACCGACAACGGCAACACCATCGCCGAATCAGGCGCGATCGCCGAATACATCATCGACACCTATGGTGAAGGCCGGTTGATTCCGCCGCCCAAAACGCCGGACCGGCTGCGCTACTCCTATTGGCTGCACTACGCGGAAGGCTCCGCGATGCCGCCGCTGTTGCTGAAGCTGTTGTTCACGCTGATGCCGAAGCGCGCGCCGGCACTGCTGCGCCCGCTGGTGCGCAAGGTCGCCAATCAGGCGCTGACCACGCTGGTCAATCCGCAACTCAAGCAGCACATGGCGTTCTGGGACGGCGAACTGGGAAAAAGCGAATGGTTCGCCGGCAATGAATTCACCGCCGCCGACATCCAGATGAGTTTTCCGCTCGAAGCCGCCGCGGCGCGCGGCGGGCTCGAGCAGGGTCACCCCAAGGCGATGGCGTTTCTGGAGCGCATTCACGCCCGCCCGGCCTATGCGCGCGCGCTCGAACGCGGTGGGCCGTATATGGTGGGACGCTGAGGCGTCGTGCTCTTACTGCTGTTTCTGGGCCGCGCCGACCGAAGGCAGCGCCTTCACGGTGACGCCAGGTGGCGGCACGTCGTCGTCGGGCACGAAGAAATCCGACATCAAGGGCACTGACGGGTCGACGCGGTAGCGCTCGAAGTCGCGCACGCCGCTTTCGTAAAGCACCTTGTCGTCGATGCAGAATTGCCCGGTGAACTCGCGCGACGGTTTGGTGAAAATCACATAGGCCGCGTCCCCCATGATCTCCGGCGTGCGGCTTGCGCGCATCATGCCGTCTCCGCCCAAGAGATTGCCGACCGCGGCGGTGGCGATGGTGGTGCGCGGCCATAATGCGTTGACCGCCACGCCGGCGGCTTTCTGTTCGCCGGACAGGCCGAGCACGCACATGCTCATGCCGAATTTCGCCATGGTGTAGGCGGTGGAATGCTCGAACCATTTCGCCTTCATGTCGAGCGGCGGCGACAGCATCAGGATGTGCGGGTTATCTGATTTCTTCAGATGCGGGATGCAGTATTTCGACACCATGAAAGTGCCGCGGGTATTGATGCCCATCATCAGGTCGAACCGCTTCATGTCGGTCATCTGCGAGTTGGTGAGGCTGATGGCGCTGGCATTGTTGACGCAGATATCGATGCCGCCGAATTCGGCGACGGTCTGATCCACCGCTGCCATCACCTGCGTCTCCTCGCGGATATCGCAGAGGATCGGCAGCGCCTTGCCGCCGGCAGCGCGGATCTCGTCGGCCGCGGTGTAGATCGTGCCTTTGAGTTTCGGATGCGGCTCCGCCGTCTTCGCAGCGATCGCGACATTGGCGCCGTCGCGCGCGGCACGCAGCGCAATCGCAAGCCCGATGCCACGGCTGCCGCCGGATACAAATAGCGTCTTGCCTTTGAGCGATGTCATCGCGATATCTCCATCTTGTTTCACCCCTCCCAGCGGAAAGGGGAACGCACTGCTGCTGCTATAGCCTCATCGTCAAAAGCGCCCGCTCAGCCATCCGCATGCAGGATTCGGCCGCGTGTTTCCGGTAGCGCAAATGCCGCGAGGAAGAACAATCCGTAAGCCAGCACCGCGAACACAGCGATGGCGTTGCCAAGCGATGTCGTGGTCGAGAGCGCGCCGACCAGATACGGAAACAGCGCACCGATGCCGCGGCCGAAATTGTAACAGAAGCCCTGGCCCGATCCACGCAGCCTGGTCGGATAGAGTTCAGTGAGGAATGCGCCTATCCCCGAGAAATACGCCGACGCGAAAAAGCCGAGCGGAAAGCCCAGCACCCACAACAGTTCGTTGGTCAGCGGCAATTGCGTGTAGGCGATGATGATGGCAATGGCGCCGAGCGAAAAATACAGGAACAGGTTGCGGCGCCCGATCTTGTCGGCGAGCCACGCCCCGACCAGATAGCCGATGAACGAGCCGATGATCAGCGCCGCGAGATAGCCGGTGGAACCGACGATCGAAAGCTTGCGCTCGGTGGTGAGAAAGCGCGGCACCCAGAAGGTGATGGCGTAATAGCCGCCCTGGCATCCCGTCACCGCCAGCGACGCCAGGATAGTGGTCTTGAGAATCGGACCCGAGAAGATTTCCCCGATTCCCGGCCGCTCGCCACTCGCGTTCTGCTTTGCAAGCGTTGCCGCGGCAATCGCCGGCTCTTCGACATAGCGCCGCAGGAAAAACACCAGCAGCGCCGGCAACGCGCCGATGGCGAACATCCAGCGCCAAGCGATTTCCGGCGGCAAATAGGAGAACAGGATCGCCTGCGACAGCACCGCGAGGCCCCAGCCAACCGCCCAGCCCGATTGCACCGAGCCGACCGCGCGTCCGCGGTATTGCGGCCGGATCGATTCACCCATCAGCACCGCGCCGGCGGCCCATTCACCGCCAAACCCGAGGCCGAGCAACGCGCGGGCGATCAGCAACTGATCGAAATTCTGCACAAAGGCGCAGACCAGCGAGAACACCGAAAACCACAGGATCGTCAGTTGCAATGTTTTGACGCGGCCGATGCGGTCGGCCAGATAGCCGCCAAGCCAGCCGCCGACGGCGGAAGCGAGCAACGTCACGGTGCCGGCGAGGCCGGCGGTGCCGGGATCGACTTTCCACAGCGCGATAATGGTGCCGATCACAAGCGGATAGATCATGAAGTCCATGCCGTCGAGCGCCCAGCCCGATGCGCAGGCCCAGAACGTCCGCCGCTCCGCCAGATTCATGTCGCGATAAAAGGCGAGAAGGCTGGAATCTTCGATGGGGGCGGTTTCGATTGCGCGCGATGGTTCCACAGTACTGCTCATGATGGACGTTTTCCCCGAAGAATTCCTGACCGGCCTTGGCTCGCCCCACGGCGGCCGGTTTCCGCAGGGTGCTTAAATCCTACGCGGATCCCCGATGCTGTCATCAGGCAATCCGCGATCGGTCTATTGTCCGGCGGCACCAGCGCCACGGGTACGCGGATCGGGGGCGCCAAGCAATCCATGCTCCGTCACGGCGATCGAATTGGCCGAGGTCTGGCCGAGCGGTACGGTGACGGTGTGCCCCTCCGCCTTCAGTGCCGCGATGACGTCGTCGGCAAAGCCGCGCTCGATCCGGACCTCATCCGGCAGCCATTGATGGTGCAGCCGCGGCGCCGCGACCGCGGCCGCAACATCCATGTGGTAGTCGAGCACATTGACGATCACTTGAAGCACCGTCGAGATGATGCGGCTGCCGCCGGGCGAGCCCGTCACCAGCACCGGCTTGCCGTCTTTCAGCACGATGGTCGGCGACATCGACGACAGCGGCCGTTTGCCGGGCCCGGGCAGGTTGGCTTCAAATCCCACGAGGCCGTAGGCATTGGACGCGCCGGGCGCCGCGGTAAAATCGTCGAGCTCGTTGTTGAGCAACACGCCGGTGCCATCAGCGACAAGGCCGACGCCGTAGCTGAAATTCAGCGTATAGGTGTTGCTGACCGCATTGCCCAAAGCATCGACGACCGAAAAATGCGTGGTGTTGCTGCCTTCGCGCGGCGGCGTCGCCGAGAGCGCATCCGTCCACGGCGTTGCATGGTCGAGATCGATGCCGGCGCGTTGCTTGGCCGCATAATCCTTTGCGATCAGGGTCGCAACCGGGGCGTTGACGAAGGCGGGATCGCCGAGATAGCGCGCACGATCGGCATAGGCGCGCTTCATCGCCTCGATCATCAGATGCAGCGAGGGCGCGGAGCCCTGCTTCATCTCACTCATCGGAAAACCTTCGAGGATGTTCAGCGCCTCCAGCAGCACGACGCCGCCGGACGAAGGCTGGGGCATCGAGACAATGTCATATCCGCGATATGTGCCGCGCACCGGCGTGCGCACGACAGCCTGGTACGATTTGAGATCGTCCGGCGTCATGATGCCGCCGGCATCACTAACTGCCTTCACCAGTTTTTCCGCGACGGGGCCTTCGTAGAATCCGCTCGGGCCTTGTTTGGCAATCGCCGAGAGCGTCGCCGCCAGATCGGCCTGAACGAGCGTGTCGCCTTCGCGCAATGATGTGCCATCGGCGCGGGAGAAGATCTTCGCCGACGAGGGCCAGCGCGCCAACCGCTTATGCCAGTCCGGCAGCGTATCGGCACTGTCGTCGGCGAGGACGACGCCGTCGCGCGCCAGATCGATCGCTGGCTGCAGCAAATCCGAAAGCGTGAATTTGCCCGAGCCGTATTTCTGAAGCGCCAGCGCCAATCCCGCCGGCGTGCCGGGCACGCCGATGCCGAGCGCGGAGTCGCGCGACTTGGCGATATCGGGCTTGCCGTCGGGCCCAAGAAAAATCCCGGGCGTGGTCGCGGCCGGCGCGGTCTCGCGATAATCGATCGCGACGTCTTCGTGGCGCTCTGCCGAGTGAATAACCATAAAGCCGCCGCCGCCGATATTTCCCGCGCGCGGATAGGTCACGGCCATCGCGAAACCGGTCGCCACCGCGGCATCGACCGCATTGCCGCCGCGCTTCAGCACATCGGCGCCGATCCGCGCCGCGATTTTTTCCTGTGCCACCACCATGCCGTGTTCGGCGACCACGGCGTGAACAGTATCGGCGGCGGGAGGCGTGTAAAAACCGCGGCGTTGTTCTTGCGCGGCCGCCGGTACGCAGTAGACGGCAACCAGCAGGATGCTTGCGAGTACAAAGCGCCGTTCGGCTGCAAAGAAGGTCATCAAAATTCCGCCACGGGCCAAAGCCAAAGGATTAGCGAGAACGCAAGCGCCATCGCAGCCAAGGATGCTATATCAAGGATGCTATATGGTGTCCGATGCGGTAGGCAAAACGCCTCCTCGTGATTTGGCAGGACATTTCGAGCATGGCGGTTATCACTTCGGACGCACGCATTGCTGATATGCAGCATTATCCGCCGCGCTCTGCCGTTATCAGCTGGATTTTCTTCGATTGGGCCGCGCAACCCTATTTCACGCTGATCACCACCTTTGTGTTCGCGCCCTATTTCGCCACCCATGTGGCGTCGGATCCCGCCAGCGGACAGTCGCTGTGGGGTTTCGCCACCGCGGCTGCGGGCCTGCTGATTGCGCTGATGTCGCCGGTGCTGGGCGCCATCGCGGACGCCAGCGGCCGCCGCAAGCCGTGGATCGCGGCGTTCGGTGCGCTTTTGGTGATCGGCTCCTGCCTGATGTGGTTTGGCAGGCCCGGCGATGCCAGCGTGATTCCACCGCTGCTGCTCGCCTATGCGATCGCGACCGTCGGCGTCGAATTCGCCACCGTCTTCAACAATGCGATGATGCCGACGCTGGTGCCGCCGGACAGGATCGGACGATTATCCGGCACTGGCTGGGCCACGGGCTATGTCGGCGGCATTCTCAGTCTCATCCTGGTGCTCGGTTTTCTCGCCGCCAATGCCGAGACCGGGCGCACGTTGTTCGGATTCACACCGCTGTTCGGTCTCGATCCTGTCACGCATCAGGGCGACCGCATCACCGGTCCGCTGACCGGCATCTGGTTCATCATCTTCGTGCTGCCGATGTTTTTGTTGACGCCGGATTACCCGGCCAAGCACCCGGTGCGCGCAGCGCTGCGCGAGGGGTTGGTCGAACTGAAGCAAACGCTTAGCGAATTGCCGAAGCAGAAATCGATGGCGGCGTTTCTGCTCGCCAACATGATCTACACCGACGGTCTGGTGTCGCTGTTCGCGTTCGGCGGCATCTACGCCGCCGGCACCTTCGGCTGGGACACGATCCGGATCGGCACCTTCGGCATCATCCTGGCCATCGCCGGCACCTTCGGCGCGTGGCTCGGCGGCAAGCTCGATGATTCGCTGGGCCCAAAACGCGTGATTGCCGGCAGCATGCTGATCCTGTTGTTTGCGATTGTTGGGATCCTGCTCGTGGACAAGGACAGCATTCTGTTCATCAAGGTCGCGCCTCCAGTGCCGGGCGGCGCGCTGTTTGCCGCAGCAGCCGAGCGCGCCTATCTGGTGCTCGGATGCCTGATCGGCGCCGCCGGTGGCCCGCTACAGGCAGCGTCGCGCACGCTCCTGATCAGGATGGCGCCGAAAGATCGCATCGCGCAATATTTCGGACTGTTCGCGCTGACCGGAAAGGTCACATCGTTCATCGGACCGCTTTTGATCGGCGTCATCACGGCGGTCACGGAAAGCCAGAAGGCCGGCATGGCGGTGCTGGTGCTGTTCTTCGTGGCGGGACTGGCGCTATTGGCGCGGGTGCGCGACTGATCGGAGGTTATGTTCCGACGTATCTCCTCACATCCAAACGTCATCACCCGCGCAGGCGGATGATCCAGCAAACACTGGCGTCTGCGATTACTGGATACCCGCTTTCGGGGTATGACGGCTTCGGTTGAAGAGGCGTTGGTAGCTTAATTCAATGCCTGAAATGCCGCACGCCGGTGAACACCATGGCGATGCCGGCGTCATCGGCGGCCTTGATGACTTCGGCGTCGCGGATCGATCCACCGGGTTGAATCACGGCGGTGGCGCCAGCTTCGATGGTGACCAACAGCCCATCGGCGAACGGAAAGAACGCGTCCGACGCCACCACTGAACCCCTGGTCAGCGGATAGGGCAGCTTCGCTTCATCGGCGGCATCCTGCGCCTTGCGTGCGGCAATGCGCGCGGAATCGACCCGGCTCATCTGGCCTGCGCCAATCCCGACGGTCGCGAGATCCTTGGCATAGACGATGGTATTCGACTTGACGTGCTTGGCGATGCGAAACGCGAATTTGAGATCGCGCAGCTCGGCGTCGCTGGGCGCACGTCTGGTCACCGTCTTTAGCGTGATGTCATCGACCACGGCGTTGTCGCGGCTCTGCACCAGCAAGCCGCCGGCGACGGTTTTCGCGGTCAGGCCCATCGCGCGCGGATCGGGCAGGCTGCCGGCGAGCAGGAGGCGCAAATTTCTCCGCTTCGCGATGATCGCAATGGCCTCTTCGGTCGCATCGGGCGCGATGATGACTTCGGTCAGGATCTCAGTGATGGCGTGCGCGGCATCTGCATCGAGCGTGCGATTGACGGCGATGATCCCGCCATAGGGCGATTGGGTGTCGCAGGCGAAAGCCTTACGGTAGGCGCTGACGAGATCGGAGCCTTCGGCCACGCCGCAGGGATTGGCATGCTTGACGATGACGCAGGCCGCGGTGCGCGCGGGATCGAACTCGGCGATGCATTCATAGGCCGCATCGGTGTCGTTGATGTTGTTGTATGACAGTTCTTTGCCCTGCAGTTGCCGCGCGGTGGCGACGCCTGGGCGTCTGTCGGGCGTGCGATAGAACGCCGCTGTCTGGTGCGGGTTTTCGCCATAGCGCAGCGGCTGGATCAAGCGGCCGCCGAACGCGCGAAAATCCGGTGCGTCGTTCTTCAACTCAGCTGCGAACCAGTTCGAGATCGCGGCGTCATAGGCCGCGGTGCGAGCATAGGCCTTGGCGGCGAGACGGCGGCGCAACGTCAGCGTTGTCGCGCCCTGGTTGGTGGCGAGTTCGTCGAGCACCGCCTGATAATCCTGCGATTCGACGACAACGGCGACGTCATCGTGGTTCTTCGCGGCGGCGCGGATCATTGCGGGGCCGCCGATGTCGATATTCTCGATGCATTCCTCGAAATCCGCGCCTTTATCGACCGTCGCCTCGAACGGATAGAGATTGACCACCAGCAAATCGATCGGCGCGATGCCGTGATCCTTCATGGATTGCGCATGGTCGGCATTGTCTCTGATGGCGAGCAATCCGCCATGCACTTTCGGATGCAGGGTCTTTACCCTGCCGTCCATCATTTCCGGAAAACCAGTGAGCTCCGAAACATCCCTGACTTTCAACCCGGCGGCGGCGATGGCCTTGGCGGTGCCGCCGGTGGAGACCAGATCGATGCCGTGGGCGGCCAGCGCGCGCGCGAATTCGATCAGTCCGGATTTATCGGACACGGACAACAGAGCGCGGGTTACGCGGCGCGGATGGTCGGTCATGGGTTTACGTCCTGCGGAATAAACCGCCGCGTAGCATGGTTTGACGCGGCACGAAACCGTAAGCCTTGGAGCGAATACGCCTTGACCACAGGAACCAATGGCCTGCCGGACCTGGATATCGTTGCCAGCGACGGCGATTGTGCTTGTCAGACGTCGGACGGCGGCCTCTATAGCCGCTATTCCTGCTCCAGCACCTTGGAATCGGAAGGCGTCCTATCAAGCGGCCTTTGCTTTGATGGTCGGGATGTGGCTGACATCCTCGGTGCGCTCCGCATGCCAGGTATCGTACGAGGCTTGCATCCGCGTCCAGATTCCCGCGCCGTCGCCAAAGAGCTTGCCGAGCCGAACCGCGATGGCCGGGGATACCGGCTTTCTTTCCTGCAGGATGTCGTAAAGATGCTGGCGCGAGATCCCGAGCAATCCGGCGATCTCCGACTTGGTTCGTCCGGTGGCCGGAATAATGTCATCGCGCAGCAGCGCACCGGGATGCGTGGGGCATCGGGTTTTGTTGCGCTTTGCCGCATAGACCATGGTTGCTCCTTTTAATGGTATTGTTCGAAATCGACGCGGCAGGCTTCGCCATCTTCGAATTCGAAGGTAATGCACCATGGTCCATTGACTTGGACTGAATAGCGCTTCGGATCGAACCCCTGCAAGGAATGAAAGTCGAAGCCTGGAACGTTCATTTCCTCGGGTCGGACCGCGACACCGAGACCATCTAATCTTGCGAAGATACGTTTATGCATCTTCGAATCGATCTTCGAACTCTTGCCCCTATTCCACAGCTCCGAAAGGGGTTTGCTTTTGAAGGTTCGGATCGCAGGCCAACGTAAGCAATTAGCTTACATCTGTCAAGAGATGCGACGAAGAAGAATCGTCCTAAAGAGGCAGCTCGGGTTCGCGGCGCGCATTGCGTCTCGCCGTCGTCGCCGAGGCCGAAGTCGTCGAGCGAACAAAGCTCCATCGGATGTTGGAGACGTTTCGGGAATCCTGCCGAATCACGATCTGGGCGGTGCGGCGGGGACCGTCATTTCCTGCCAGAAATACGCTGTCTTCCAGCTCGACCTTGTCGTCGAGCGCCTCGAAGGTCCAGACATCGCGGTTCGGCAGCACCAGCATTACGCCGCGCGCGTCGCTGAGACGGCTCGCCTTCACCGAAGGGTGCAAATGAAACCGCAACGCGTAGTCGGTCTCGTTGCCTTTGATCCGGCCGCCCGGTGCCGGCGACAGCGTATCCTCGCCGTCGAGCCTGGAACCGTCTTGCGCGGCCATCAGCACCCGGCGATGCACCACGCCGAACCGCGCCAGGTAACCGTCATGCGATGTGGTCAACAGCACGCCGTTGGCAACCACCTCGCGATAGCTTTCCACCTTGGAAGGGCCGCTGATAACGGGCGCACCCTGCAGCAGACGCTTCATCGCCGAGAGTTCGACGAACTGGCAGGACGACGTATCGTGATAAGTCAGGGTCGAATGCGCCGCCGTGCCGCGCGCGAAGGTGCGCCAGTTGTCGCGTCCGGTAGAGGGCATGCCGCAATTGATGACGATCCGGCTTGGTCCCGACGATAATTCGAACGAAAGACAACCGGCATGGGCGTCGTGGCTGACGTTCGGCGGCGGCGGGGGGCCGGTGTCCATGATCACCGTCATCGCACCGGCATCGAGCCGCTGAAAGCCGGTATGCGGCATGTTCGCCATCGGCGCGCCATGGGTATCGTCATAGGCGAGCAGCGTCGCCAGCAAATCGGAAGGCGCGCTGCTCATGCCGTTGAACAGTGCAAAGCTGCCGTCGCCGTGGCGGAAGAAGCGCAGCATCGGCATCATGCGGTCGATCGCGTTCAACAGCGCTGGCGGCGGCGCGATGTTGCGGGCAGCGAAGGTCTGCCGCAGCGGCAACAGGTCGATCAAAAGCTCGATCAAGGCACCGGGATTGCGCGAGATGTGCCCGCCATCGGGCAGGATTTGCCGCTGCAGTTCGTCGGACAGCTTGCGGGTGGCGGCACGAATGTGGCCGGCTTGGTTGGCAAGGCAGAGCGAGGCGTAGCACAGCGCGATCAGCACCTGCAGCCGCGGCACGCCGTCGGCAATATCGAGCATCGTGTAGCGCAGGTAGCGGATGTCGCGCGTCAGCCCGCGCAGGTAGCGCCGATAGAATTTACCATCGGTATCGCCGAGCACCAAAGGCGCCTGCGACAACAGCGAGATCACGCGGCGCGCCAGCACGTCGGCGCGGCGGCCGACCGGACGCTTCTGCGCCGGATTCGAAATCCAGTCGTCGACCAGCGAGCGCGCATTGGCGCGGGTGAGCGCGGTGTCGGCGGCGCGCAAATGCCGCAGCCAGCCAAAGCCCAGCAGCGCTACCTCCCAGTCTTCCGACGGCGGCTCGAGATCGAAGATCGAGCGCCCGTGGCAGGTCACGATCTTGCCGGCGAACACAAAGCGGCCGGCATAGATTTCGGCGGCGCGGGTGGCATCGGCGGTACGCAGGTCATGCGGGGCGATGATCAGACGGTCGGCGCGGCCGGGCCACAGCCGCGACAGCGCCACCGAGCCCCCGCTTGCGCGCGCCATCAGGTTCCGCGCAAAGCGGCCCATGATCAGCGTCGAGATTCGTCTGCGTTGAGCGACCGACACGCCTTACCTTGATTGGGAGGATTCTCTGCGAATCCTTTTAATCCGGAAACCCGACCAAGACACCATCTTGAAACCGCACGAATCGGCAGGACGGGCAGAAATGCCATGCAATATCAGGATTTAACCAACCGCGCTGCGTAAAAGCCGTCAAGCCCGCCAAGTCTTGGGTCTTCGTGCCGCAGATGGCTGGGCAGGGTGCGCAGATCGCCTTCCGCGGTGACGATTTCAGCCAGATCCGCGACCTCGCCGGCGTCAACAGGCGCGCGGCGCATGGCGGGTTCGGCGGCGAGAAGGGCCGATATCGCCTGCTCGCCTTCTTCCGCTTCCAGCGAGCAGGTGCAATAGACCAGCGTCCCGCCCGGCTTGAGCAGC
>JAQGKC010000486.1 GCA_028290305.1 Bradyrhizobium sp. | reverse complement strand
CGCGGCGAGAACACCCGTTCCTTGGCGCGTGTGGCCTCTTCGTCGCGGCGAATCCCGGCGATCAATCCGTCGAAGCCGTATTTGGCGAGCGCAAGTTTGAGGCCTTCGGTCTTGCGTGCGGCCGAACGCGCCGCCGGCGGCAAGGTCGGATCGACCGCATCAATCGGCGGGCAGGGCTCGACCTTGAGATCAAGTCCCCATTCCTTGCCGAAGGTGTCGCGAAACGCATACATCTCCGGAAATTTCTTGCCGGTATCGACATGCAGGGCCGGAAACGGCACGCGGCCAAAAAAGGCCTTGCGCGCCAGCCAGATCATCACATTGGAATCCTTGCCCAGCGACCACAGCAGCGCCAGCTTCTTGAGGCGAGAGAAAGCTTCCCTGAAAATGTAGATGCTCTGGGCCTCGAGCGCGTCCAGATGATCCATGGTGGGCTCTCGGGAGCGTCCATCGGCTGCCCGTTGCTGAACCGGAGATTCCTCGATCGGGCCTACCCGGCGCAACTGGTCTTTTGATTGATCGTTATCGAGAAGATGCATCTCTAGCCCTTGGTCTTTGGGGGCGAAAATTCTATAGTTGCACTGCAGTAGAGAAGAAATAATTTTCCCTTTGCGGGCATTGAACGAGACATATATAGAAAATAATTCCAGTCAACCCCAGAAGTTGGGGAAGAGAGTGTCGCATGCGATTCCTGCCGGTGTTTCTCGATCTGCAAGCGGGTCCTGTGCTGCTCGTTGGAGCCGGCGATCTGGTGCGGGCGAAATTGCGTCTGCTGGCCGCAGCGGGAGCGCGCATACGCTGGTTCGCGACCGACGGCAATCATGATCTCAGTGGGTTACAAGCGGTTGACGCTGCGCGGATCGAGCTTGCCGAAGGCGACCCGTTGGCTACCGATCTCAGCGGGGTGATTGCGGTCCTCTGTGCGGGCGCTGGCGATATTGGGGCTGCGATGTCGGCACGGGCGAAGGCCGTCGGCCTGCCCGTGAACGTGATGGACGACCTGTCGCATTCGACGTTCATTTTTCCTGCCATCATCGATCGCGGCGACGTGGTCGTCGCCGTCGGCACCGGTGGAGCTTCGCCTGTGGTGGCGCGCCGCGTGCGCGAGCGCATCGAAGCTGTTCTGCCGGCGCGGATCGGCGATCTCGCAGCCTTTATCGGCCGCTGGCGCAAGACGATCCATGGCCGGATTCCCGAATTTGCCCTGCGCCGCCGCTTCTGGGAGCAGGTGGTCGATGGCCCGATTGGCGCGCTGGTGCTCGCCGGCCGCACGGTGGAAGCCGACGAAACCTTGAAGAATATCGCCGATCCGTCCGCTTTTGCCGGTGCGCAGGCGTCAGGTCAGGCGGAGGGCAGGGTGACCCTGGTCGGTGCCGGTCCGGGCGATCCGGATCTGCTCACCGTCAAGGCGCTGCGCGCCCTGCAGGATGCCGATGTTGTGTTTTACGACGAACTGGTCTCACCCGAAATTCTCGATCGCGCGCGCCGCGATGCGTCGCGCGTTCCCGTCGGCCGCCGCGTCGGAAAGCCCGGCATCGGCCAGGCCGCAATCAACAAATTGTTGATCGAGGCAGCGAAGTCCGGGCAGCGTGCGGTGCGCCTCAAGGGCGGCGACGCTTTCGTGTTCGGCCGAGGCGGCGAGGAAGTCGAAGCACTGCGCCAAGCCGGCGTCGCCTATTCGATCGTGCCGGGAATTACTGCGGGCCTCGGCGCCGCTGCACAATTCGAAGTGCCGCTCACCTTCCGTCATGAGGCGCTGCGCATCACATTCCTTACCGCCCACAAGGCCAAAGACGCCGAAACCGTCGACTGGTCGACGCTGACCGACGAGAAGATGACGGTGGTCGTCTATATGGGGATGACCGCGGCGGCATCGGTCCGCGCCGGCCTGCTGGCCGCAGGGCGCTCGCCGCAAACTCCCGTCGGCGTGTTCGCGCGCGTGACGTGGCCCGATGCGCATGCGGCGGTCGGAACGCTGGATGAGTTGCCGGCACTGGTCGAGCAGATCGACGGCGGTCCCGCGATTCTCATTATCGGCGACGTGGTCGCGCACTCCGCGCCATGGCGTCATCAGAACCTCAATCACGTGATCTCAGGACTGTTGGAAGCTGCCGAATGACCTCTCCGCTTGAACAGAAAAAAATTAGGATTACCGGCCCCTCGGTCGTGACCGCCAACCGCACCTGGGATGGTGTCGTGATCTACCGCACCACCCGGCAAGGCTGGTCGGCAGACTTGTCGGACGCCGCGATCGTGCGCACCTCCGATGAGGCGCGGTCGTTGTTGACGGAATCGATCGCCGATGATGTCGGCGCGATCGGCGCCTATGTCGCACCGGTCGAAGTCAGGGATACCGGCAAGATCAAGCCCGGCAATCTGCGTGAACACATCCGGTCGGAAGGCGTCACCATCGACCTTCCGGTTCCGGCATAAGGCTGGTCTATCATGTACGCATATGACGAACTCGACCGCACCCTCATCAACGAGCGTGTTTCCGAATTTCGCGATCAGGTGAAGCGGCGGCTGTCCGGCGAACTCACTGAGGACGAATTCAAGATGCTGCGCCTGCAAAACGGCGTCTATCTGCAGCTGCACGCCTATATGTTCCGGGTCGCGATTCCCTACGGAACGCTGTCGTCTAAGCAATTGCGGGCGCTGGCGCATGTCGCGCGCCGTTATGATCGTGGCTACGGGCATTTCACCACCCGGCAGAACATCCAGTTCAACTGGATCAAGCTCGCCGAGTTGCCGGATGCGCTGGCTGATCTCGCCGAGGTCGGCATTCACGCCATGCAGACGTCAGGCAATAACACCCGCAACGTGACGTCGGATCAATGGGCCGGAGTGGCGCCCGGCGAGATTGAAGATCCCCGCATCTGGTCCGAGTTGCTGCGGCAGTACACGACGCTGCATCCGGAATTCTCCTTCCTGCCGCGCAAGTTCAAATTCGCCATCACCGCATCGGACCATGATCGCGCGGCGATCAAGGTGCACGACATCGGCCTGCGACTGCGCAAGAACGCCGAAGGCGAAACGGGATTCGAGGTGCTGGTCGGCGGCGGGCTCGGCCGTACCCCGTTCATCGGCAAGACCATCAAGCCGTTCGTGCACGGCCACGATCTTCTGAGCTACGTCGAATCGATTCTGCGCGTTTACAACCAGTACGGCCGCCGCGACAACATCTACAAGGCGCGGATCAAGATCCTGGTGCACGAACTCGGCATCGAGAAATTCGCACAGGAGGTCGAAGAAGAATGGCTTCAGATGCGCGACAGCGCGCTGACAATCGATGATGCTGTTATCGAGGATATCCGTTCGCGTTTCAGCTATCCGGCTTACGAAAAACTGCCGCACATGCCGGAGGAACTAAAGAAGGCGGCGCACGATCCGCATTTCGAGGCGTGGCGCAAAAACTCCGTCTTCCCCCACAAGGTGCCGGGCTATGCGATCGTGACGCTGTCGCTGAAGCCGGTGGGCGGACCGCCCGGCGACGCCACCGCCGAACAGATGGATGCTATTGCCGATCTCGCCGACAAATATTCCTTTGGCGAAATTCGCGTCGGTCACGAGCAGAACCTGGCGCTGCCCCATGTCGCAAGACGCGATTTGCCGGCGCTGTGGAAGGCCCTCGACAAGATCGGCGTCGCGACGCCGAACGTCAATCTGGTGTCCGACATTATCGCCTGCCCGGGACTGGACTATTGCTCACTGGCGAATGCGCGTTCGATCCCGATCGCACAGGAATTGACGCGGCGCTTCGCCAATCATGAGACCGCCAATCTGATCGGGCGGCTGCATATCAACATTTCCGGCTGCATCAACGCCTGCGGCCATCATCACGTCGGTCATATCGGCATTCTCGGCGTCGAGAAGAACGGCGAGGAGTTCTATCAGATCACGATCGGCGGCCGTGCCGACGAACACGCCGAGGTCGGAACGTTGATCGGCCCCGCCGTACCCTATGGCGAAGTCGCCGACGTGATCGAGGATATTGTCGAAGCCTATCTCGCGCTGCGCGCGCGTCCCGATGAGCTTTTCATCGATACCGTGAAACGGCTTGGCGTCGAACCTTTCAGGGAGCGGGTCTATGCCACTCGTTAAACACGCAAAAATCACAACGGATACGTTCGTCCATGTGGCCGACGATGCCGAGATTCCGGGCGACGGCGCGATCCTGATCTCCGCCGCGCGATTTCTTGATGATGCGGAGGCGCTATCGCGCCGCGTTGGGCGGACCGGTGTGATCTGGCCAAACAACCGTGACGTTGACGATCTCGTGCCCTACCTCGACAAGCTCGCGATGGTCGCTTTGGTGTTCCCAACCTTCCGCGATGGCCGCGCCTATACCCAGGCGCGGCTGCTGCGGGAACGTCATGGTTTCAAGGGCGAACTGCGCGCGACCGGCCAGGTGCTGCGCGACCAGTTCGTATTCATGCTGCGTGCCGGCTTCGACGCGTTCGAGGTCAAGAAGGAAAGCGACGCGGAAGCATTTGCCACGACGGTGAAGCATTATTCGGTGTTCTACCAGCCGACCGGCGATGGCCGCATCACGGCGCTGCACCGGCGGATGCAGTTACGCCATTCGGAGAGTGCCAGCCAGTGAGTGCGCTTGCACATCAGGTGTTACCGGGACAGGCAACTCGCTCGCCGGATTTGCCGGCAGCCGAAGCGCTCGATCGCGCGCTTCGTGACGCTTCACCGGAGGAAGTGATCGCAGCCGCTCTGCGGGCCGTCGGCCGGGAGCATCTCGCCGTGGTCTCATCGTTCGGTACCGAATCGGCAGCCCTGCTCAAGGTCATGGCGGACGTCGATCCTGAGATCCCCGTGATCTTTCTCGACACCGGATGGCTGTTTGAGGAGACGCTCGCCTACCGCGATACCTTGATCGCGACGCTTGGCCTGCGCGATGTCCGTTCGATCAAGCCGCTCGAAGAGACGCTGTCGCGCGAGGATCCGGATCGCGAATTGTGGTTCTCCGATCCCGATGCCTGCTGCCGGATCCGGAAGGTCGAGCCGTTGGCGCGGGCGTTGGCGCCGTTCAACGCATGGATCAACGGCCGCAAGCGTTTTCAGGGCGGTGCCCGCGCCGCGATTCCCGTGGTCGAAGACGATGGCATCAGGTTGAAATTCAATCCGTTCGCAAATATCTCGCGCGAAGAGATCGAGGCGATCTACGCGCAGGCAAAGCTGCCGCCGCATCCGCTCGCAGCGTCAGGCTTTCTGTCGGTCGGGTGCATGCCTTGCACCAGCCGGACCTCGCCCGACGAAGACGCGCGCGGGGGCCGCTGGCGCGGCAGACCCAAGACGGAATGCGGCATCCATACGGTCAAGATTTCGTAGAACCAAGACTTCATAGAACAACGGCGCTGCCACACCGCGAACAATGAAATGCGGTTTCGTTGACTTAAAACTGTTTCGCCCCGAGTCATGTCCGCGTGCTTTCGACGGCAATCCGGTCGTCTAGCCGAATGGAGATTGTGATGATGCGTCGTATTTTTCTCATCGTCGCGGGATTGCTTTGGGCAAGTTCAGCATTTGCCGCCGACGTAACGCTGCTCAACGTGTCCTACGACCCGACGCGTGAACTCTATGTGGATTTCAACAAGGCGTTCGCCGCCGCCTATCAAAAGGAAACCGGCAAGAGTGTCGAGATCAAGCAGTCGCATGGCGGCTCGGGCTCGCAGGCGCGCGCTGTGATCGACGGTCTGCAGGCCGATGTCGTCACGCTTGCGCTCGCCTATGATGTCGACGCCATCGCGGCCAAGGGTTTGATGGCAGCCGACTGGCAGAAGCGGCTGGCGCTGAACGCCTCGCCCTACACATCGACCATCGTGTTCCTGGTGCGCAAGGGTAATCCCAAGGGGATCAAGGATTGGAACGATCTGATCAAGCCCGGCGTCAGCGTCATCACGCCGAATCCGAAAACCTCGGGCGGCGCGCGCTGGAATTATCTGGCCGCATGGGGCTACGCGCTGAAGAAATTCGGCTCCGCCGACAAGGCGAAACAATTCGTCGGCGACATCTACAAGAACGTACCAGTGCTGGACACCGGTGCGCGCGGCTCGACCGTGACCTTCGTGGAGCGCGGCGTCGGCGACGTGCTGCTGGCCTGGGAGAATGAGGCGTTTCTCGCCCAGCGCGAATTCGGCAAGGACAAGTTCGAGATCGTATCGCCCCCGCTGTCGATCCTCGCTGAGCCCCCGGTGTCCGTTGTCGATGCGGTCGCCGACAAGAAAGGTACCCGCGCGGTTGCCGAGGCCTACCTGAAATACTGGTATACCAAGGAAGGTCAGGAAATTGCCGCACGCAATTCCTATCGTCCCCGCGATCCTGAGATTGCGAAGGAGTACGAGAACTCGTTCGCAAAGGTCGAACTGTTCACGATTGACGAGGTTTTCGGCGGCTGGGCCAAAGCGCAGCAGGAACATTTCAGCGAAGGTGGTATCTTCGATCAGATTTACAAAAACTGATCTGGCCGAGGGAAGCAGGGGACATTGTGAGCGGGGGGGCGGGACGACGCAGCACGTTGCCAGGCTTTGGTCTCACCATGGGACTGACGCTGACATGGCTCTCCGTCATCATTCTGATCCCGCTCGCGGCTCTGTTTCTCAAGACGTTCGAACTGAGCTTCGATCAATTCTGGGGCATCATCACCAGCCGACGCACCCTCAATGCACTGAAGATCTCGTTCGGCCTCGCCTTCGCCGCCGCAGCAGTCAATCTCGTGATGGGAACGATCATTGTCTGGGCGCTGGTGCGCTACCGCTTTCCGGGCCGCCGGCTGTTCGACGCCATCGTCGATATTCCGTTTGCGTTACCCACTGCGGTGGCCGGTGTCGCACTGACCTCGCTGTTCGCGCAGAAGGGCTGGCTCGGCGCGCCGCTTGCGGAGCTAGGCATCAAGGTGGCGTTCACGCCGGTTGGCATTTTCGTGGCCATGATTTTCATCGGCATTCCGTTCGTGGTGCGAACGGTTCAACCGGTGCTGATCGACCTTGACGTCGAAATCGAGGAAGCCGCCGCCAGCCTCGGCGCCAACCGCTGGCACACGGTCTCCAAGGTGATCCTGCCGAGTTTGATTCCGGCGCTGCTGACGGGATTTGCGCTGGCGTTCGCGCGCGCCGTGGGCGAATACGGCTCGGTCATCTTCATTGCCGGCAACCTGCCGAACGTGTCCGAGATCGCGCCGCTGTTGATCGTGATCCGGCTGTCGGAATTTCGCTACGCAGATGCCACCGCCATTGCCGTTGTCATGCTGGTGGCATCGTTCCTGATCATCTTCGCGGTCAATCGGGTCCAGCGCTGGGCGCAAACCCGCATACCGGCGCATTAGGGCCGATGTAGATGAATCAGCCGCAGATTTCACTAAGCTCGGCGCGGGACGATTTGCGGACCGAGCCTAGGCTCATTCGCGCCGTCATTATCGCGATCGCGGTGATCTTCCTCACCATCTTCGTGGTGCTGCCGCTGGTCGTGGTGTTTGCGCAGGCCTTTTCCAAGGGGATTGGCGCGTACTTCTCCGCGCTGTCCGATCCGGAAGCACTGTCCGCGATAAGGCTGACGTTGTGCGTTGCGGCGATTTCCGTCGGCCTCAATCTGGTGTTCGGCGTGGTCGCGGCCTGGGCGATCGCCAAATTCGACTTTCGCGGCAAGACCTTCCTGATTTCGCTGATCGATCTGCCGTTCTCGGTCAGCCCGGTGATCTCCGGTCTGGTCTTCGTGCTGCTGTTCGGCGCGCAGGGATATTGGGGGCCGTGGCTGCAAAGCCATAACGTCCATGTGCTGTTCGCAGTGCCAGGCATCGCGCTGGCGACCATTTTCGTGACGTTTCCATTCGTCGCGCGTGCGCTGATTCCGCTGATGCAGGAGCAGGGCACGCTGGAGGAAGAGGCCGCGATCTCGCTCGGCGCGTCGGGCCTGCAGACTTTCTTTCGCGTCACGCTGCCGAACATCAAATGGGGCGTGCTGTACGGCGTGCTGCTCTGCAACGCGCGTGCGATGGGCGAGTTCGGCGCGGTGTCGGTGGTCTCGGGGCACATTCGCGGCGAGACCAACACCATGCCGCTATTGGTTGAAATCCTCTACAATGAATACCAATTCGTTTCGTCGTTCGCGATCGCCTCCCTGCTGGCCATGCTGGCGCTGATCACGCTGGTGGCGAAGACCATCCTGGAACGGCATCTGGACGAAGGGCAACAGCCGCGTGACGATTGAAGTCAAAAATATCGTGAAGAAATTCGGCGCGTTCACCGCGCTGGACGACGTCGACCTGAAAGTCGCCGACGGCGAATTGCTGGCGCTGCTGGGGCCGTCGGGCTCTGGCAAGACCACGCTGCTGCGGATCATCGCAGGTCTCGATTGGCCAGATTCCGGTGAGGTCTCGTTCGACGGCGAGAATGCGCTCGCGCGCGGCGCCAGCGAACGCCATGTCGGATTCGTATTCCAGCACTACGCGCTGTTCCGCCACATGACGGTGTTCGAAAACGTCGCGTTCGGCCTGCGGGTGCAGCCGCGCGCGGTTCGCAAGAACGAGGCGAGCATTCGTACGCGCGTCAAGGAATTGCTGGATCTGGTGCAACTCGACTGGCTTTCCAACCGCTACCCGAGCCAGTTGTCCGGCGGCCAGCGCCAACGCATTGCGCTCGCCCGGGCGCTGGCGATCGAGCCGCGCATCTTGTTGCTCGATGAGCCCTTCGGTGCGCTGGACGCCAAGGTGCGCAAGGAATTGCGGCAATGGCTGCGTTCGCTGCATTCCGAAATCCACGTCACCTCGATCTTCGTCACCCATGACCAGGAAGAAGCGCTCGAAGTCGCCAACCGGGTGGTGGTGATGGACAAGGGCCGCATCGAACAGATCGGCTCGCCCGGCGAGGTCTATGACAATCCTGCCACGGCGTTCGTGCACGGCTTTATCGGTGAATCGATCGTGCTGCCGGTGGATGTCAGCGACGGCTGCGTGCGGTTCGGCGGCAGGCCGCTGAATGTCACGGCTGATGCGGTCATGTCCGGCGCATCGAAACTGTTTGTTCGCCGCCATGACATGCAGATCGGCCCGGCCGGCAGCGGTGCGCTGGAGGGCGCGGTGCAGCGCGTGAGAACGTTTGGCCCGATCCAGCGCGCCGAAGTCGCGCTATGCGGCGGTGAGGGCAAAACCGTCATCGAGATCGATGCGCCCCGCGACCGGACGCTTCAGACCGGCGACATCATCGGATTGCAACCCAGGCGCTACCGGATTTTCGCCGTGCAGGACTAGTCGCCCTTTCTGCAGGGAGAGGCAAGAAAGCGTCGCCAGCAGAGCCGTCATACCCGCGAACTCAGGGTATCCAGTAATCACCGCCGCGCGAGATTTCGGACCTCACGGAATACCGGACCACCCGCTTTCGCGGGTACGACGTCATTGGTTATGGCGACCTCCCAAGCCCTGGAAAGTCGCCTGCGTTCACCATTCAGCCACGGTTGATATGCAACAACCGCCCGTCAATTGGGGGCTGATTCATGCGGGCGGCGGCGATTTTCGTAACTCTACTGCTGGGCGGCTGTGCCGCGGATAACACCGTCACCGAGCAGCCCGCCATGTACGTCAACATGGCCGAGCCCGGAGCCAGGCTCAATTCCCAGGCCGCCGCCTCGATGATTTCGCAATACCGGCAGAATAATGGCCTCGGGGGCGTCGCGATCGACCCGGATCTCATGAAGCTTGCGGAATCGCAATCACAGGCGATGGCGAACAAAAACAAGATGGATCACGACGTCAGGGCGCCATTGCCGAAGCGCTTGAGCGAGGCCGGATATCCGGCGACGCTGGCGGTCGAAAACATCTCGGCCGGCTATCACACCATGGCCGAAGCCTTTTCAGGCTGGCGCGACTCGCCCCCGCACAGGGAAAATATGCTTAAAAATGGTGTCACAAAAATGGGCATCGCCGCGAACTATGCTCCGAATACCAAATACAAGGTATTCTGGACGCTCATTCTTGCGTCAACGGACGTGCGATGACTTCGGCGTGATCCCAATGCCTCGTTTCGCGGATTGACGCGACCCGGAACAGTCGCCACGGTGCATTGTCCTTTGATATTTAATCGGAAGTAATGACGGATATTTCCGACCCAGTTCCCGCAACGACGCCCGCCAAGGCGCAACGCGTGCTCGTCCTGCAAGGCGGCGGCGCGCTCGGCTCCTATCAGGCCGGCGCCTATCAGGCGCTGTGTCACCACGATTTCGAGCCCGAATGGGTTGCCGGCATCTCAATCGGCGCCATCAACGCCGCGATCATTGCCGGCAATCCGCCAGAAAAACGCGTCGCGCGCCTGAAGGAATTCTGGGAGATGGTATCAGCGCCGGTGCCCTGGAATCCGATCATAAAGGGCGACCGCGGGCGCACTGTTTTCAATGAGACCAGCGCCGCCTTGATTGCGACCTTCGGAGTCCCCGGCTTCTTTACGCCGCGCATTCCGCCGGCGCCGCTTTGGCCGCCGGGCAGCCCGCAAAGCCAGAGCTATTACGATACCTCGCCGCTTCGCAAGACGCTGGAGCGCCTGGTCGATTTCGACCGGATCAATGATCTCAAGACCCGGCTCAGCGTCGGTGCGGTGGGCGTGACCTCAGGCAATTTCAAATATTTCGACAATTTCGAGTTCAAAAAGCTCGGCAAGAAAATCGGTCCCGAACATATCATGGCGTCCGGCGCCCTGCCGCCGGGGTTTCCTTCCATTGAAATCGAAGGCGAGCACTATTGGGACGGCGGCATCGCCTCCAACACGCCGCTCGACTACGTGCTGGACGGGGAGACCAGGCAAGACCTGCTGATTTTCCAGGTCGACCTGTTCAGCGCGCGCGGGCCGTTGCCGAACTCGCTGCTCGAGGCGGCGGAGCGCGAGAAGGATATCCGTTATTCCAGCCGCACCCGGATGAATACCGACAAGAACAAGCAGGTTCACAACGCCCGCAAGGCGGTGCGTGAGTTGATCAGCAAATTGCCCGAGGATCTGAAAAATGATCCGTCGGTAGCGATCCTGCGCGAAGCCGCCAAGGAAAACACCGTCACGGTGGTGCACCTGATCTACCGCAGCAAGAACTATGAATCGTCATCCAAGGATTACGATTTTTCCCATGTTGGCATGGTTGAGCACTGGGGAGCGGGTGTGCGGGACGTTCATTTGTCAATGCGTCACGAAGACTGGTTAGAACGGCCTCAATCCGGCGAAACCATGGTGACTTACGATCTCACGGGAGACGGCACCGAAACCCCTCGACGCAAACAGGAGTAATGAAATGGGTACGTTGACAGGCAAGACTGCGGTAGTGACCGGCTCGACCAGCGGCATCGGATTGGCATATGCGCGCGCCTTTGCCGGCGCCGGGGCCAATATCGTTCTCAACGGCATGGGCGCGCCCGCCGATATCGAGAAGGAACGCTCTGGGATCGAGACCGATTTCAAGGTCAAGGCGGTTCATTCGCCCGCGGACATGACCAAGCCCGCCGAGATCGCCGAAATGGTCGCGCTGGGAGAAAAGACCTTCGGCTCGGTCGATATCCTCGTCAACAATGCCGGCATCCAGTTCGTATCGCCGATCGAGGAGTTCCCGCCCGAGAAGTGGGAGGCGATCATCGCGATCAACCTGTCGTCGGCGTTTTACGGCATCCGCGCCGCCGTGCCCGGCATGAAGAAACGCGGCTGGGGCCGCATCATCAATACGGCCTCGGCGCATTCGCTGGTGGCTTCGCCCTTCAAGTCGGCCTATGTGTCGGCCAAGCACGGCATCGCCGGCCTCACCAAGACCGTCGCGCTGGAACTTGCGACCTTCAAGATCACCTGCAACTGCATCAGCCCCGGCTATGTCTGGACGCCGCTGGTCGAGCACCAGATTCCAGAAACCATGAAGGCGCGCAACATGACCAAAGAGCAGGTCATCCGTGACGTGCTTCTGGATGCGCAGCCGACGAAGGAATTCGTGACGTCGGAACAGGTCGCAGCACTCGCGCTATTCCTTTGCGGCGATGATGCCGCGCAGATCACCGGCAGTAACCTCTCGATCGACGGCGGCTGGACCGCGGAGTAGGCGACACCCGTCATGCCCCGCGAAAGCGGGGCATCCAGTACTCCGTGACTATCGAGTTGAACTTCGGCGATTGTGATTACTGGATCGCCCGCTTTCGCGGGCGATGACGATAAACTAGATCTCACGTTTCCCGAACGCCAGCACGTGAAGCCCGAGCCGCTGCCGCACGATCCAGAACAGCAGCACGGTTTCGAACGTTAGCGATATTGAGGTCGCCGCCGCCGCGCCGTGGCCGCCGAACCGCGGCACCAGCGCAATGCACAGCACCACGTTCATGACAAAGGCCAGCGCATAGGCCAGCGCGCAAATATGCTGATGGCCGAGCATATTGAGCAGCCGCTCGACCGGGCCGATCGCGGAGCGTACCACCAGCCCAATGGCCGCGACGAACATGATGTCGTAGCCAACCACGAATTGCGGTCCGAACAGCCACAATAGTGGCTTGCCCAAAGCCAGCAGCAGGATGGTTGCGGCGAGTGACGGCCAGAACGTCCATCTGATCGCGTGCGCGACATAGGCCGACAGCCGCGCTTTGTCGCCGAGCGCGTGATACTCGGCAAAACGGTGCGCCGTGGTCGCCGACATTGCGTAGTGAATGAAGGACACCAGCGCCAGCGTCTTCACGACCGCGAAATAGATCCCGACCTCTTCCGACGAACGAAATTGCTGCAGCACCAGCACGTCGGTGTAGGACAGCAGCAGGTAGAAACTTTCGACCAGCAGGATCGGCAACGAGATCGCGAGCCATCCGCGAAAATCGTAGGCCTTAGGTCCCGGCTCGATATGGCCGCGGAGCCTGCGGTTCAGCATGATCATCTGTCCGATCATGGCGATCCACACCGCAGCCGCGCTGGCCAGCATCGCAACGGTTGCGCCGAGATGGAATCCGAGTGCGAACGCGCCGGCGGTAGATCCGGTGAGCAGCGCCTGACGGACGATGAATTGCGGCATCAGTCCGAGCCTCATCCAGTCGTGCGAGCGCGCAATGCCGTCCTGGGTATTGGCGACCACGAAGGCCGGCAGCGTGAGGCAGCCGATGTAAAGCGGAACGATTTCGTTCGCTCCGATCCATGGCGACAGCCCTTTCACGATGCCAGCAAGCAGAACCGAGACCACGCTCGATACGAAAAACGTCATCCAGCGACTGCCGGAGAGAAAGCCGCGTAGCAGCGCATGCTCGCCGCGGGTGCGATATTCCGGAATGATTTTTTGCGCCGACGCCGAGATGCCGAAATCCATCATGCTGCCTAGCAGCAGCACCCAGGTCCAGACATAGACATAGATGCCGTAATCCGAACCGCCCATCCAGCGCGCCAGCAGGATCTGCGAAAGATAGGCCAACGCGGCGCTGATGACGCGGATGATAAAAATAGTGCCGGCGAGCCGCTTGGTGACCGACGCTTCGCTGGAGCCGCCAAGGAAACGACCAAGCATTGATCGCAGCCGCGCGATTGCGCCGGTGGGCGAAGTTGCTGCGGATTGAGTTTCCATCACGGCCACAGCGGGAAATCCTCATGGACACCGCGTGGGCGCGGCGACCATTCCGCCTATCAACGATTCGTTAAGATTCGGTTGGGTGCCAGATTTCTGATGCCGTCATTCCGGGGCATGCGAAGCGTCGAACCCGGAATATCGAGATTCCGGGTTCGACGCTTCGCGTCGCCCCGGACTGACCGGGTTATTCCAAATTGATATTGAATTCGTAGGAGCGGTCGCCGCCGACCAGCGTCAATTTGAGTGCGGCGCCTTCGGGGGTCGTACCCGGGGGCAGGCCGTCGAGCTCGAAGGTGAAGCGCTTGACCCCGGTCGGGCTATGTTCGAGCAGTTTTGGAACCGGCAGCGCCCAGTCCGGTGTCGGTCCTTCGACAAACAGATTGACGTCGCCGGCCTCGGGCGGCGCGACCACGTCGACCAGCACGGCCGATTTGCCGTCGCGCTTGACGTCGCGGATGGTCAGCGGGTTGGGATCGCCGACATTGGCCGGTTTCGGCACCGTATCGAGAGCGGCGAACAGCGCGCTGTCCTCGGTGCTCGCCACGCTGGTGAAGGCGAGTTCGGCGTCGGCTTCAACGGGAATGCAGAGTTTCTCGCAGACCGCATAATTAATAGCGGCGCGAAGCGTCACTGGCTTGTCGGTATTTTTCGCGACGATCCGCAGCGGCAGCACGACCTGGTCGTGATAACCCATGGAGTTGCCCCCGGCGCCGTCGTCAAACTTCATCGGGGCCGGCCACAGAACAGTCACGGCTTCGATGTTTTCCGATTTGGAGAAGTCGAAACGCGGCGGCACGCCGGAATCGCCGGGCGTCCGCCAGTAGGTTTTCCACCCCGGCTGAAGCTGAAGGGCGACGCCGCCGAGCAGCACCGCGCCACTGCGCGACCCCGCCAGCAGCCGAACCGCGGAGTGTCCGTCCCGCTGCCATGGCGACGCATCCTGGGCGCGGGCCTCGATCACCAAAGATGCCGAAAATAAGCATGCCGCAAACAAGGTTGCGGCAAAGCCGAGTGCAGTGCGCATGGGAACTATGACGGTCATGGGGCGTCTTTACAGCCAAGCGCGGCCGCAAACCATTGAATTGCTTGTGATGTATTACCAAACGCGGCGCGAAGCTTGATTGACAGAACCGGCACCCAATATCAGGATGCGTACCAACATTGAGAGTCCTTTGCGGATGGACCCTGAAGGCAAAAGACCGAGGACTGTTCGCCACAAGCCCGCCGGCACGGGCGACGATTCGGCAGGCCGAGGCTATCTCGATGGCCAGCTGCTGATCGCCATGCCGGTGATGGATGATCCGCGCTTCGAACGCTCGGTGATCTATCTTTGCGCCCATTCATCCGAAGGCGCCATGGGCATCATCGTCAATCGCCCGGCCGGCAGTATCGATTTTCCCGGATTGCTGGTGCAACTCGACATCATCGAGAAGGCCGACCAGATCAAGCTGCCGGAAAACGCCGAAACCATGAAAGTGCTGAAGGGCGGTCCGGTCGAGACCGGCCGCGGCTTCGTGCTGCATTCGAGCGATTTCTTCATCGAGGATGCGACGCTGAAGATCGACGACGGAATTTGCCTGACCGCGACGGTCGACATCCTCAAGGCGATCGCCAAGGGCGCCGGGCCAAAGCATGCGATTCTCGCCTTGGGCTATGCCGGCTGGGCGGCGGGACAATTGGAAACGGAAATCCAGCATAATGGCTGGCTGCATTGCGATGCCGATCCGGATCTGATCTTCGGCGGCGACGTCGAGGAAAAATACCTGCGCGCGCTGCGCAAGATCGGAATCGATCCGGGCATGTTGTCCGCCGAAGCGGGACATGCGTAGCGGAATTTCGCGCCGACACCTGACGCAAATTGCCGCGTCGTCCCCGCGAACGCGGGGACCCATAACCCCCAAGGCTTATGTTGAGTGCGACGGCTGCTCCAGCGCACTTTTGGCCGCTTCGACTTCATAAGAGAGGACACGGCGTATGGGTCCCCGCGTTCGCGTCGCGTTCGCGGGGACGACGACGTATCTTTTACTCTGCGGCCTGTTGCGCGGCCGTCGGCACGGTGCCGGCCACCGTTGCGCGGCGCATGTCGCGCGCGGCTGCGACTGATCGTAGCGGCGGACGCGGTGCATGGTCTGGCGGTTGTCCCACATCACGAGGTCATGCAGCGTCCATTTGTGGACATAGACGAACTCCGGCTTGGTGGCGTGCTCGTTGAGGTCGCGCAGCAACAGCCGCGCCTCCGGCACCGTCATGCCGACGATGCCGCCGGCATGCGACGACAGATACAGCGATTTGCGGCCGTGCACCGGATGCGTGCGCACCAGGCGTTGCAGCACCGGTTTGAACATTTGCTTTTCCTCCTCGGTATAATCGAGAAAGCCCAGCGAGCCCCGCGAATACATCAGCGAATGCTCGCAGATCATGTCCTCGATCTCGGCTTTGGTCTCGTCGTCGAGCGCGTCATAGGCCGCGCGCATGTCGGCGAATTCGGTGTTGCCGCCCTTCGGATTGACCACTCGCGCCGACAGCAGCGAAAATTTCGCCGGGATCGGCCGGAACGAACTGTCGGAATGCCACAGGCAGTTGCCGAGATTGAACAGATGTGTGCGGTGGTCGCGCGGCAGCGGTTTGCCGTCCTTGCCGAGGTTGGAGACATCGTTCAACCCGGATGAGAGCCGGTAATCTTCCCGCTTGGTCACGGTGCCGCCGCGTGCATTTTCGCGCTCGCCAAAATTGCGGGCGAAGACCAATTGCTGGTCGTCGGTAATATCCTGATTGGGGAATAGCAGCACGGCGTATTTATCCATGCCGGCTTCGATATCGGCGGCCTCTTGCGGCGTCAGCGGCTTTCTCAGATCGACGCCGGAGACCTCGCCGAAAAAATGCGGGTGAAGCTGCCGGATCGAGACAGTCATGGCGTTTCTCCTGATCGAAAAGCGGTTGTCCCGCTCCGTTTAGGAAAAAACTACTCCCTGACATTGCGATGTCAACGCATTAAGACGCATGCAGTGCATCCCTCGTGTCACGTCCGGGCCTCATCCGGACCAGATGAAAAAGGATCGTAGGCCGATGAATGAACTGGATTTCAGCGGAAAGCAGATTCTCGTGGTGGGCGGCTCGAGCGGTATCGGCAACGGCATCGCGCAAGCGTTTCGGGCCAAGCGCGCGCGCGTCCATGTATGCGGTACCCGCCCTCATGCCGCCGACTATTCGCTGAGCGAAGGATCGCATCTGGAGGGCCTGCATTACGTTCAGCTCGACGTCAGCGATGCCAAGGCGATCGAGAATTTCAGGCCGTCATTCGACCGGCTCGACGTGCTGGTGCTGGCGCAGGGTGCGGTGATTTACCGGCGCGGCGAATTCGAGATGGCCGGATTTCGTCAGGTGCTCGAAGTCAATCTGACCAGCCTGATGGCCTGCGCCACCCGGTTTCATCCGATGCTGCGCGCAGCTAAAGGCTCGCTCATCATTGTCAGTTCAACGGCCGCCTATCATTCGACCAAAGGCAATCCGGCCTACAACGCCTCGAAGACCGGCGCCGTTGGGCTAACCCGAACGCTCGGCGAGGCGTGGGCCGAGGACGGCATTCGCGTCAACGGCATCGCGCCCGGTCTCGTCGATACCAAGATGACCAAGGTGACGACCGCAAATCCGAAGCGGCTCGAAGGCGCGATCGAACGGATACCGCTGAAGCGGCTGGGAACGCCGGCCGACATGGCCGGCGCCGCGCTGTTTCTGGCGTCGCCTTTGGCGTCCTACATCGTTGGCCAAACCCTGGTGGTCGATGGCGGGCTGATTCTCTGAAACGGTTTCGAGCGAAGCGGATATCGGTCCGCGTGAAAGAAAATGCGTCAAACAGAGAAATAGAGCCAGGCTCTGATTTAATCAGAACCTGGTGCGTCGGAACCGGAGCAGGCCTCATCGGTTACACCCACCGAGAATCATCTCGCGCGCGTGCAAAGCATGCTCTTGGACACATCGGCTAAGAGCGACCGGGCGCGCGCAACAAGGAGTGACCGCGATGGACAAGGATCGAATTGCCGGCTCGGCAAAGGATGTCGCCGGTAAAGTCGAGGGTGCCGTCGGCGATATGGCCGGCGATGCGAAGACCCAGGCCGCGGGTCGTGCCCGTGAGGCCACCGGCACGGTGCAGAACCTGTACGGCCAAGCCAAGGACGCCGCGCGCGACGCCAGCGATGCGGCCGCCAGCTACGCCAAGGACGCCTATGAGAACAGCGGCGACACCTTTCGCGACAGCTCGCAAGCCGTGGCGAAAAAGGTGCAGGACAATCCGCTCGGCGCGCTATTGATCGCGGGCGGCATCGGCTTCGCGCTGGCGATGCTGATGACTCGTCCGCCGCGCCGGCCGCCGCCGCAGCGTTGGCGGTATTACAGCTGAGCTGATCACTCTAAGCTAGCTCGTCATTCCGGACACGCGTCCAACGGGTCCGCGCGCACGGCGCGACGACAGGCTTCGCTGTGGACCCGGAACCCGGAAATTATTTGCCGCGCCATTCAGGGTTCGCGCTTGCGCGCTTCCCGGACTGGCGTGCATCAGCGGGTGAAGAAGTCCGGGAACGACGCAGCCCGTCCGACATTAGCCGGAGGCCGTGGCGGTCGCGGGCCTTGCGGCTGAGCCGGTTGCAACTGGCGCGGCGGCGGATTTCCAAATCCGAAGAAATCCCGATACGACGGCGACGCCGATTGTATGGGCCGAACTTTCTTCGGCTTCGGCGGCGCGGCGGGAGCGGGGGCCGCAACCGTTCCATCCGGCGAAATCGATGCGACCGGTGTTTCGCCCTTGGCCTGTTCGCGTCCGACTTCGCGGCGCGGCCAGACAAAATCATCGGCGCGGCCGGCGGGCGGTGCGAGCGGTTCGCCCTTGACCAGCGTTCGCGCGGCGAGGGCGTCGACCGCGGCCGGGCGCGATCCCGGGCCGCCGAGCAATTGATCGGTGCCGACAGAGGAGGCCACCAGCGGCAGGATCGGTCCCGCCAGCGGACGCGGCGCCGGCTGACCCGGCAGCGCATTGGCGTCGGGCGTGGCCGGTTCGGTCGGCAGCGCGATCGGTGCGGAACGCGCGGCCAAAAGCCGGGTGATCTCGCGTTCGACATAATGCGCCAGCTTGCGCGCGCCGGGCTTGGTGAAAAACACGCCGTCGTAAGAACGCAGTTGGCGGATCTGGCCTTCGAAGTCGGGACCCTTCTGCAGGAAGCGGCCGGC
>JAQGKC010000249.1 GCA_028290305.1 Bradyrhizobium sp. | reverse complement strand
GCTGCTCAGGCCGGCTCTTTCCACGGCCGAGATGTGCACGAAGACATCCTTGCCGCCGTTGTCGGGTTGAATAAATCCAAATCCCTTAGTCGCATTGAACCACTTCACAGTACCTGTCGCCACGTCCACTCTCCCTGTTGAACCAATGGCGACAACCTAGATCGGTCGCGCGGTACACCGCAAGAAAAACCCGCCGGCGTGAACCGGCGGGCTCGTGTCGCGATCCGGCCTCACGGCATCACGCGGCGTTATCAATCTCTGCTGAGCGCTTCGCGATCAGCCAGTCGACGCTTTCGAAACTGTCGATGTGGGTCGAGAAAGGGCAGGCGTTTCCGGTCTTGACTAGCCGGTAGATGCCCCACCGAACCGAGCGATGGCGATCCTCGCGGAGACGCGCTTCCAGCGCCCGCAGGCCGACCTGCGTGCTCGGCGCCGTATTTATCAAGGCCTGCGCAGTCTCGAGTTCGGCCGCAAGGGTGGCCTCTATCGGGAGGTGATCCGCGTTGTGGGGGGGCCCACAGCGAGACTTTCCTCATGGAGGGCCCAGAGCTCGTCGCTCGCCTTTGCATGAGCCTCGATCGCGGCGAAAACCGGGTCGGATGAATCAACGGGGCCGGCGGTAGTCGGCTCGGCGACGATGTTTGAGGACGAGTTTAGGGGTGGCGTGTTATGCACGCGATCGGCCTTGGGCATGGGTCTATCCTTGCTCTGGGTTAGAGCCGGGGCGGAAGACTGAACCCTTCCCCTCGGCTTGCAAATATGGTAGACATTAATTCATGAGGAAGTCAATAAAGGTAGACCAAAAAAAGAAACGCGGCCGTCCAGCAACTGGGCGCGGCCTCATGGTCTCTTCGCGAATTCCAGAAGCCACAGTTGCCACAATCGATGGATGGGCCGCGCAGAATGAGACGACCCGTTCTGACGCCATCCGCCGGCTCGTCGAGATAGGGCTTACCATTAAGAAGCCAAAGGCCACGCAGGCGCCCAGCGCGCGCGCCGATCGCGCGAAAGAGCTGGCCTCGAAGGCAATCGACAAGATGATTGATCCCTCGGCGCCAGCGGAGGAACATGCCCAGCGCCGGCATAGGCTTACCAAGGGACCGGAAGAGTTTCGAGAGGTACGGGCCGACCGGCCGAAGGCGAAGCGGAAGTGAAGGGCTGGAAATGGGTCGGAGACCTAAGGGTTCAAATCTGCATAATTGCCGCTCTGATCTTCGTCATCTGGATGGTTTTGCAGCAGCAATATTACTGAGCGCCTGCCGCCTGGTCGAGCTCGGCCTGCGGACAAAAGGAAAGTACCGATTCAGACGGGCCTCTTGCGTATCGGTATCACCCTCGCCGGCCCCAATTCTCTTTTTGTTGGCTCGGGCATTGGATCTTGCGGGGCGTCAGGGTCAAATCGAATCCACTCGTCATCGGTGTAGCCGTAGACCACACTCCACCAAAGCTCGGACATTTGCGCTGACGCCCATGGCAGTTCTTTGATTTCTGCTTCTTCATCTTCGCGATTAATTTCCACTGGGACAGGTATCACGGGACCTGTCCACATAATGCCGCCGGGAGGCAACTCTACGTATTCGCAAGCCGGGACATCGGTGCATTCGTCGACCGCGCTCACCAGATCCTCGAATTCATCGGCTGCGAAGAAGCCGACTATGTCGCGGTTTTGAATTAGCCGAACGAGGTAGGCGGGCATTGGATGCTCTCCGAGGTCTGCCTCTAGCCTGCCGTTTCCGCTGCGATCTGCCAAGCCCTGCCGGGGCGGCTTTTGTGCATCCACCCTTGCCTTCGCCCTACGGTTGCGCTTGGATGCCGGTTCGAAGGTCCGGAGAGATCGGTGTAAAATGCGCATTTTTGTCCGCCTGTTTTCGATCGCGGCCTTCCTCTTCGCAGCATCAGCACAAGCCGAAGAGAAACTCGCGAACCCAGTCGACTACGCGGCTGTGCTCTCTATGATGAGCGATCTGGTCGGTGGCTCTGTGGAAACTAAAACCAGCGCTGGGCAGAGAGTTGTGTCAGTCACGATCGATCGCAACAAGGTCAACAGGGACCTGGAAAAGCTTCAGGCCTTGAAGCTTCTAAATCCGGATATCAGCCAGACATTCGTCGCCACTCATCAAAACCCTGCCGGCATCGCCATTGCGACGCAGTTGGCCGTGATGGCCGTGATTGTCGAGTTTCGCACCCACGCCACTGACAAGTGCGCGTTCGTCGCCTATTTTCTTGTGCCGGACGATTCAGCAAAAGATACCACTCTTCGCGTTCGAGTTCGATCGCGTCCTCTATAGCAAGATCAATTGGGACAATTTCGACAATGCAAACCTTTCCAGGGTCGCTCACAGCTACAAGATGTCATCTTGGGCGAAGGCTCACTTCTTGGACTAGGCCGCGGATGTTGTTATCCGAACGGCACTGTGCCCCCAGGGTTCAGCCTGTCATGAAGTGCTGGCTTTGCTTGAAGAACAGTCTAAGGCCGAAAACGCAAAACGCGCTGCAGCGATGAGTGAAGGCACATTAGGAACGCGAACAACCAGATTCGCTGAGCGTGGCTCTTGCCCGCCGGCGGCACCACGGTGGCGGAATATCCCAACGTCTCAAATCTCGAAATACTCCGAATGGCGCACGTCACCGAGCGTCGGCGGATAGCGCAAACAGCGCTCGATCTAGCTGCCGCAAACAAGGGGTCGGTGAGCGTCAATTGGGGTCAGGACGTCATGCGGCAGCAAGAGCTGATCGAAGCAATAGACCGGTCCATTGCTGATGAAAAACGAATGCTCGGCACCGGAGCAGCATAGACGGCTGCTACATCTCCTCGGATGCGACTAGCGGCACCGATCCCGCCTGAAACTGCGACAGTGGCCTCATTTTTGCCATAGCGAGGCTGTCAGTGCGCCGCAGATATCCTGTTGAATATTAGTTCACTTGCGTAAATCCGCGCGCCAGCCCTCGCGCGGCTGAACGGGGCGCTAAATGAATTCAACGACGCCAGACCGCGAAAACGTCGCGCAAGTTGATGTACAGCGCGCGCAAATCGAGGAACAAATTTCAC
>JAQGKC010000239.1 GCA_028290305.1 Bradyrhizobium sp. | reverse complement strand
CACCACCTCCTGCCGGTCGGCGCGCATGTCCTCGGCGCTGCGCACGATCAGCGGCGCGGTCATCAGGCTCTGTTCCTGCATGCCCTGATGCGAGTGCATCCAGTACGTGCCGGCGATCGGCGCATAGTCGTAGGAGCGCGTGTCACCTGCCGGGATCGGCGGCGTTTGCGGCCAAGGAAAGCCGTCCTGCGTCCAGGACGGCAACTGGCCGTGCCAGTGCACGAGGGTGGATGTGCCCGCCTGATTCACGAGATCGACGTGAAAGCGCTCGCCGGGCGAGAGCGTGATGCCGGGGTTTCCGTTCGGCCCGACGAGGCCGAACACTCGGGCTGGTTTGCCGTTGACGGCGAGGATCCTGGTGCCGGCAGTCAGGCGAAGCTCGCCGGTGCGGGGTTCGGGCGCGGCAGCAGCACGTTCTTTCGTCAGGAAGGGCATCGTGCCGACGATGGCAACGCTGGACGCAAGGATCTGCCGGCGGGTTAGGAGCGCGGGCCTTTCATTCTCTCTCATTGCAGCTTGCCCATTTCGATCACGTTCGGAAATTAGCCACCCATTCGATTTTGACGCTTGTCAGGGTTTGCTGCGTTTGGCGTGTTATTGCCGTACATATCGAACGGCGGCGCCGACATGGCACGTAGATATGGATTGCTCTTGTTGTCTCAATTAAAACTATTTTTATAGCGTTTGACTTCGAAGGCTCTAACGGGCACGGGAGCGGCCGATGACGGAATCGATCCTACGTGCGCTCAGCATGGCGTTCGCCATGGGATGGAAGATCCTGTGGCCTTTGATTCTCGGCTTCACGCTCTCGGCAGTCGTGCAGGCGGTCGTTTCCCATCGGGAAATGGCTAGGCTGGTACCGGACGACCGGCCGCGTTCGATCGCGACCGCTCTCGCTCTCGGGGCGGCGTCGTCATCCTGCTCCTATGCCGCCGTGGCGCTCGCCCGCGCGCTGGTCCGGAAGGGCGCCAATTTCACCGCCGCCATGGCGTTCGAGATGGCGTCCACCAATCTCGTCGCCGAACTCAGCATTATCATGCTGGCGTTCCTTGGCTGGCAACTCACGCTGGCCGAATTCGTCGGCGCACCGATCATGGTCGGACTCCTGGTTCTTCTTTTCCGTCGGTTTCTCAGCCGGGAGCTTCTGGAGGAGGCCAAGGCGCAGGCCGATAAGGGCATCGCCGGTCGCATGGAAGGGCACGCCGAAATGGACATGTCCGTGACCGAGGGCACCCTGTGGCAGCGCATAACGTCCGAAAAGGGCCTCACCGCGATCAGCCACTATTTCGTGATGGACTGGGCCGCGGTCTGGCTCGACATTGCCGGCGGCTTGCTGATCGCCGGCGCGCTTGCCGCCTGGGTGCCCCCCGATTTCTGGCAGTCGTTCTTCCTCATCGACCACCCGGTGATTGCCAAGCTGTGGGGACCAATCGTCGGGCCCCTTGTCGCGGTCGTCTCGTTTGTATGCTCGGTCGGGAATATTCCGCTGGCAGCCATTCTGTGGAATGGCGGCATCAGCTTCGGCGGCGTGATAGCGTTCATCTTTGCCGACCTGATCATTCTCCCGATCCTCAACATCTATCGCAAATATTATGGGCTGAAGATGGCCGGCTTCCTGTTCGTCACGTTCTACGCGGCGATGGCGGGCGCTGCCCTGATTGTCGAATTGATATTCGGGGCGCTGGGGCTCGTCCCTGCTCAACGTAACGCCCGCGTGGCTGAGGCTTCATTCACATGGGACCACACGACTTGGCTCAACATTGCCTTTGTGATTCTCGCGGGTTTACTAGTTTGGCGGTTTCTGAAAACCGGCGGTCCCGCGATGCTGCGCATGATGAACCGGTCAGTTGCGACCGGACACCCCCATTAGAACCGACGTCTTGCTCTCGGGCCGACGAAACCGCCTCTGCGCGTGCCACATCCCGAAAGCGATCACCACCGCGCCAGCCAAGCCGAACCAGGGATGGCCGCCTCAGTAAGCGGCCACCGCCTCAGAAGCACCTCCCTTTTTCTTTGCTTCGTGTGCCCAAGAGCCTTCGTGCTTACGTTGCTCACCGCGGCGCCTCCGGATCGATGATCCTCGATGTTGATCGCTGCCACTTTCGCCCTCTGCTGGGTACAAAGGCAGGAGTACCCTTGGGTCGATCCGCGTTGACATGAGGAGGTTGCCGATTGGCTTCGGTGCGCTTCTCCTGCGGATCCTCCATCGGCGTCGCAGATAGGATCGTCCGCAACTCAGTCAATATTTCGGGATGGTTCTCTTCGAGAAAATGCACGATCTTGGGACGTCTGAGGAGAGTGGCGACGTAGCGGGTCGCGATAGCGAGGCCGACCAAGTCATTTCCATAGGAAATTTCGACGCCCTTGAAGTTCTCCTGCGTTGCTTTGAACTCTCGTTCCATCAAGGCAAGGCCCGCGGGGGTGACAATAGGCGTGGGCGGCGTCGGCGCGGCCATAGAAGATCGCTGTCCGCGCTCGCGGTGAGCAAGGCTCGGGTATAGGATAACGAGTAGGTCGAGGCTGAGACCATGAGCCGACAAGCCTCGCCCTGACGGGCGGGTTTCATTTTGCGTAGCAGGTCAAAGACGACCGGGCTAACCGGCTTGTCCTTCAGCAGATTGATGGCTTCGGCAGAGATGCCTTTGAGAAGACTTTTGCGGCGCCGACTTAGCTGTATCAGGGTGAGGAGCGCGGCTTCAGGCGAAGAGCTCGGCGCCGGCCTGGGTGAACTTCGCATATGTTCCGGACTCGTGCATCCACAGCCAGCCGCGCTCGATCGCCAGCTT
>JAQGKC010000235.1 GCA_028290305.1 Bradyrhizobium sp. | reverse complement strand
GTTCGCCATTCCTGGCTTGGCGGTCCACGGCGCTTGACCATGTACTTGGCGACGCTGGATTGGGCCACCTCAAACCCGAGCTTGAGGAGTTCTCCGTGAATGCGTGGCGCGCCCCAAAGCGGATTTTCGATGCTCATCCGCCGGATCAGCGCGCGCAGATCCGCGTCGATCTGCGGCCGCCCTCCCAATGATCGTGACTTCCAGCGCCAGTAGCTGCGAAAACCAGCCCGATGCCAACGCACAAGGGTCTCGGGACGGATGATCGTGAGGACCTTTAGGATTGATGGAAACCAGCGATATAGCTGGACGAGGAACCAGCGATCACTGTTTGCGAGTTGGACGCGGCCACGCAACTTGCGCCGCAAAACAATCAACTGATGTCGGAGCGCCGCATTCTCAGCCGCAAGCCGGATCTTCGACTTGAATGGCGAGGCCAAAATCCCCAGGACGAAACACAGTAGCCCGATCATTCCCCTAGCTTAGGTGATTCCGTCACGTCATCAACCCGATAGGGTTTTCGGTACACACATGTAGATCGGCACTGCCGGTTGGTCGTGTCATGGGTTTCCGAAAGGCTGAATCGACCGAAGTATATCAGGCGTGGCGTTCGATGGTCAGGGTCGATCCACCATGGTCCGAAAGGTGATCGAATGTCGCGGAGCCTCCACGGCCGGAATACTGTGCTCCCAGTCCTGTCGGGCGGCACCCGCCATCATGTAGATCGACCGCGGAGCCGCATCGAGCGTGAAGCGCTCCCATTTTTCACCCGCGACTCGCTGAAAACGGAACTTGCAGGGCGAGCCCAGCGATAGCCCAAATATCCGGTCGAAGTACGGTTTATCGCGGTGCCAGCTGATGCCGACGCCGGTGTCGTACTTGGTACAAAGGATCTGAGCGATTTTGGTGCCTGGACCGCCGAATCCTTCGACGCGTTCGATCAGCGGAGTGAGCCATGGCGGGATTGGATCGGCCTCCTGTAGACGGAGCAGGGTGTAGTCGTAGCGAAAGCCGAACGACGCCACGCGCCGCTTGCCCTCATATTGGCCGAACTGAAAGGGTTGCAGCGGAAGAGCTGCGACGCATTCGACCAAATCCCGTTCGGTCGCCGGCGAAATGAATTCGGCGGCATAACGCAGGCCTTCGGGAGTGCGAGACGGATCAGCGAATAGCGCAAGCTGCAAGCCAGCGGTCCTTCAAGAGATTAAGTGGCGAATTTCATATAGGGCGAAGTAGCGCGGAAGGAAGCCCGTCGATTTCAAGGGAACACTTGCATCGGCCCGTGATTGACGTGCCGAACAATTGGAGACAGCTCATGGCAGACTATCCGAAACCGCCATACCCGGCCCAGCGGCAGCCGATGCCCGGATCGACCGCGAAGATGGACCCGCCACCTGACCATGGCGAGATCAGCTACAAAGGATCGGGAAAGCTCAAGGGAAAGAAAGCGGTGATCACCGGAGGCGACAGCGGTATTGGCCGGGCCGTGGCGATTGCCTACGCGCGCGAGGGGGCCGATATCCTGATCGCCTATCTCGACGAGCATGACGATGCTCGCGAGGTCAAGGCACTCGTCGAACAGCAGGGCCGCAAGGCCGTGTTGGTCGCGGGCGACCTGCGCAGCCCGGAACATTGCCGCTACGTCATCAAGCAGGCTGTCGAGGCATTGGGAGGCGTCGATATTCTGGTCAACAACGCGGCCCATCAGGCCACCTTCAAGGGCATCGACGACATCACCGACGAGGAATGGCAGATGACCTTTGAGGTGAACATCCATGCGATGTTCTATCTCACCAAGGCCGCTGTCCCTCACATGAAGCAAGGCAGCGCGATCATCAACACGGCATCGGTCAATTCCGATATGCCAAATCCGATACTGTTGGCTTACGCGACGACAAAAGGAGCCATCCAGAACTTCACTGGCGGACTGGCGCAAATGCTGGCCGCAAAGGGCATTCGCGCGAATGCGGTAGCGCCAGGGCCAATCTGGACGCCTTTGATCCCGTCGACCATGCCTGAAGACGCCGTGAAAAATTTTGGCAAGCAGGTGCCCTTGCAGCGCGCAGGACAGCCCGCCGAACTGGCTACGGCCTACGTGATGTTGGCAGACCCATCATCTAGCTACACGTCCGGCACAACCGTGGCCGTCACTGGGGGCAAGCCGTTTATTTAAGCCGGTATCTGCTCGGCCTCGTACTTCTCGCACGGGCTCTATGGGAACTCATTCCTTTATGGGAATTCATTCCTTTCCGGGCAGGATAGTCTCCAATACCTGCCGTGCCGCGCCGCGGATAACGCCAACCTCGTCCGGATCGCCTTTGGCGAGCGCGATCGAGAAATTTTTGGTCCTGCTGAAGTGTAATGTGAGGAGGAAGAGGCGGCACCTCGGGGTCGGTTTTCACCTCCAGCACGACCGGTACATCGCTGGCGAGCGCCTGATCCCAAGCGGATCCAAGAGTGTTGGGATCATCGACATAGATTCCGCGCAAACCGATTAGCTCTGCGAAGCGCGAATACGAAACGTTCGGTATCCGCTGTGACGCTTCGAATTTCGGATCGCCGTTGATAATCCGCTGCTCCCATGTGACTTGATTGAGATCCTCGTTATTGAACACACAGACAATCCAGCGATGATCTTGCCATTGCCGCCAATATTTGGCGACCGTGATCAGCTCGGCCATGTTGTTCATCTGCATGGCGCCATCGCCGACCAGGGCAATCACGGGGCGATCCGGATCGGCATATTTGGCAGCAATCGCATATGGCACCGCGGCACCCATCGATGCCAATCCTCCCGAAAGGGACGCTTTCATCCCGCGGCGCATTTTCAGATCGCGTGCAAACCAGTTAGCGCAGGAGCCGGAATCGCTGGTGATGATCACGCGTTCCGGCAATCGCGGGGACAATTCCCAGGTCACGCGTTGCGGATTGACAGGTTCGGCCGGTTGCCGGGCGCGGTCTTCCAGCGTCTTCCACCAGCCCCTAACGTTAATTTCGATGGTCTTGCGCCAATCTCCTGCAAGTTTCTGGCGAAGCCGTGGGAGCAGGGCGCGCAGCGTTTCGGCGGCATCGCCAACCAGCCCGACTTCCATCGGAAAACGAATCGACAGCATGCTGGCATCGATGTCGATCTGCACGCCGCGAGCCCCACCTTCCTCTGGAAGAAACTCGGAATAGGGAAATGCCGATCCAATCATGAGCAGCGTGTCGCATTCCGTCATCAGTTTGTAGCTAGGCTCAGTTCCGAGCAGACCTATCGAGCCTGTTACCCAAGGCAAATCGTCGGGAAGAACGGCCTTGCCGAGCAGCGCCTTGGCGCAACCCGCGGATAATTTGTCAGCTACCGCGATGACTTCGTCCGAGGCACCGAGCGCGCCGGCCCCGACTAATATCGCGACCTTTTCGCCCGCGTTTAGTACCTCGGCAGCCCGGTCGAGCTCAACGTCATGGGGCACGATCTTCGGCGGCGCGTAACCGACCCCGGAGTGCAATGTGCCATGCGCGCGAGTCGGTTCCTCATAGGGCTCATCCTGCAGGTCGTTGGGCAGGATGATCACCGTCAAGGTCCGGCGCGACAGCGCGATCCGGGCGGCGCGATCGATCAAATGCCGGACCTGCGCCGGAGAGGAGGCCTGCGCGACATAGGCGCTGGCAACATCCTTGAACATCGAGACTAAGTCGAGCTCCTGCTGGTACTGTCCGCCAAGTGCGTTGCGTGCCTGCTGACCGACGATGGCTAAAACTGGTTGGTGATCCAGCAACGCATCATACAGTCCCGTGATCAGATGGGAGGCGCCAGGGCCCGAAGTCGCGATGCAAACACCCAAACGCCCGGAAAACTTGGCATAAGCCGATGCCATAAACGCAGCCATCTCCTCGTGCCGGGCCTGGATGAATTGGATTTTTCCATCGGCGCGATTGAGGGCGCCAAACACGCCGTTGATGCCGTCGCCGGGATAACCGAAGACGTTGCTTACACCCCAGTCGTGAAGACGCTGGACGAGAAAATCACCTACAGTTTGGGACACCGAAAACTCCAATTATCGAAGCGGCGCTCAGCCAACAAACGAGAGGCGGGAGGTGTTCCATTTGTCCCCAGGCCCGCGGCCCGGTCAGCCAGCGCGAGAAGTCAACGAGCCGTAGCGGCTTCAACAGCGCGCCAGAGACAAGGGAGCTTGTCCGGCTGCGAGTTGCCTCAGGTCTCGGCTAACTCCTGGACCACGTGTTGAGGCGCGCCTGGCTTGGGCTCAGCCCGGTTTGCCGGTAATTGCAGGACGACGGCTCGTTGCCCCGGCGTCAGCTCGGTGAGCAGCACGATGACACCATTCGAAAATTCCAGCGCGTCGTGATGCGGGTGGCGCAATCAAGGCCTATCTGGCGGAATCGCGCCAGGCGGGCATGAACGCTCCGCCTGAACAGGAAGCCGTCCGTGAGGGCGTCAGTCTCGAATGCGATTTCGGTCCCGGGACGAAGGCAGATCGCAACGGTCGGGCTGTCGGGATTGGCAAAACCGCGCGTGGTCGTGGATTGGAATTTGGTCGATACCAGTGTCTCCGCTACTTCGGCGGGACGACTTGCGACCGCATGCAAGCTGTAATCGCACATGGAGCGCTCCTGCAAACAGTTACCCAGCGATCCATGAAACCCTCGTGGACCCATTTGGTTGCTATCCGGGGAAAAAAGGCCATCGCCGGCCAGTGCGGTATGAAGGGTCTGTGAGAGGTCGGGATTGATCTCTCCTTGCCCGATTTGACCTTGGCTTTGCCGCTCTATTGGGGGCATGAAGGCGCCTTTTGTGGGAGAGGCAGCTTCGCTCGACGGTCGCCCTGGATGAAGATGCGCCCGAAGCCCTCAAAACTGATCTTGGCGAAATCCGCAACCGGGGAACGATTGGAAGCACCGCCAATTGGTTTGGATACTTACCCAAACAGGAAAGGTTCGACCATGAAATATTTGGCTTCCAGTTTCGCTCTGATCCTCTTGGCGACGCCGGCGCTTGCGCAGTCGGTCGGAGAAAAGACCGGCGTGAACTCGGTCCTGGGCGTGGCGCCAACCACGGCGGACTTCGTGAAAGAGGCTGCGATCAGCGACATGTTTGAAATCCAGTCCAGTCAGCTCGCGCAGGAGCGTGGAAACGCCTCGGAGAAGCCGTTTGCCGGCATGATGATAAAGGATCACCAAAAGACCTCGGACGACATTAAAGCGATGGTTTCAGGCGGCGATGTAAAGGCGGAATTGCCGACCGCGCTCGATAGCTCCCATCAGAGTTCGCTGGACAAACTGAAGTCACTCAAGGGATCGGATTTCAGTTCGCGCTATAGCAGCGATCAAGTGAGCGGCCACAAGGACGCCGTGTCACTGTTTGAGCGCTACGCCAAGAGCGGCGAGAACGCGAAATTGAAGGATTGGGCGGACAAGACCCTGCCGACGTTGCGGCATCATCTGGAGATGGCTCAGGATCTGGCAGCAGGCAAGACAGTCGGAAAGCATTAGGCTTTCGTCGGATTGGTCGAGGGATTACGTGACGTCCCGGCGCCCGTAATCCCCAAAACTGCTCCGTGGTCGGCTTGAAGCGAGACAGGTGGCGGCATACTTCCGCGCGTTGTCAGAGCCCGCGATACTTCATGATCGGATATCGGACACCATCGTCACTTGGAGTGGCGAAGAGGCAGTCGCCTTTCGCAGCTCTTGCGTTGCTCGCGAGGACGGGAGTGTCGCATGGAAGGGGTACGTGTTCGATGGCTGGGGAAATGTGCTGGGCGGCTGAACCAGGACGCGCGGATCCAGCGCATCGGTTTCAGCCTTAAATCCATCACGTCAAGGTTTTCGATTGTTTGAAGAAGCACTTGGAAGTAGCGAAATTGCCATCACGAAGTGCTGTCCATCCGAGGGATGTTTCTATTTTCCTGCGTCCTTGGGGTTTGCATCGCGATGCTTAGCTTCGTCCGCTTTTTTTGCTGCATCCTTCCGTTGCCAATCATTCAGAGTCTCGCGAGGGAGACCATCGTCCGCCTTGTCGGATTTCTGACTATTGTTCACCTTCATATCGGCATTCCTTTGTTGTTGTGCTTGATCTAACGCCTCACAAGTACCCTCGACGCCGTTCTACCCCATCAATTTATTGCCGAGCCTTGATCTAGATTCGACACAGCCAAGGTTAAATGGTTCAACATCATTTGACGCCGCCACCGGCAAGAACCTTCCGGCCGAAAGGATTCCGTGCTGGCACGTTGCCGGCAATGAATTCGGATTACGGCAGCACCCGCTTAATCGGCCTGTTCGATAGCGGCGGGCATCTTTGCCACCGACATCAGCGATCGAGCGACTTGGTCGAGCAACTGGTTCGAGTTCTCTTCTTCCGCCAGCGACTTCGACAATAGCGCAACAATGGCACTGTGCCGGAGCTGCTGGGCAAGGTTTTTCGCCGTCGTGTAAGCCGAGATCTCATAGTGCTCCACACGCTGCGCCGCTCCGATCAGCGAAAGGTCGGCAGCCGCGTCCTCCTTTTTCTCGCCTTCGGTCATGATCTCCTGGCCTTCCTCGATAAGCCCCATCATGCCCTTGCAAGGTTTCGCGCGAGCTGTCTTTCCGAGCAGTTCGAAGCACTCATTGAGGCGCTCCACCTGATTTTTGGTCTCGGCGAGATGCTGTTCGAACAGCTCCCGCAACTGATCGAAACGCGCCGCCTCGGCCATCTTCGGAAGCGCTTTTGTCAGTTGCTCTTCCGCGTGCAGGATGTCGCGGAGTTCATCGATCAGTAGTTCGCTCAATCCGTTCGCATCGACCGGGGGCGAACTTTCGGTCACGATCGCGGTCGATGCACCCGCCTCTGCCTGAATCGCTGGCGATTCCGTAAAGACCCAGCCATTGCCTTCGTTCCAAGGACCGCGGGTGTCAATCTCGCCATGCTCCCCCGCGCCGGTGGAATCATTGAAGAACTGGTCAACCAGCCCCGGTGTCGGCGCGATGCGGCCGATGCTGAAGGCAGGCTTGCCCATGCTCTCGAGCGCCAGCGCGAACGCCTTCATGTGGGTAATTTCCCGGGTCATCAGGAATTGGAGTGCGTCCTTGGTGCCGGCGTCGTCGCAGAAATTGATCAGCCGTTCATAGACGATCTTCGCGCGCGCTTCGGCCGCGATATTGCTGCGCAGGTCGACGTCGAGCTCGCCGGTGATTTTCAGGTAATCGGCAGTCCAGGCGTTGCCTTGGGAATTGAACAGGTTCACTCCGCCGCCGCCTGCGATTGCTATCAGGGGATCGGCTTCGGCGGCCTGACGGTCGAACTTTGCCGGCTTGAGGTGCATGCGGGCAAGGGTTCCCACGACTTCGAGATGGCTCAGTTCCTCGGTACCGATATCCATCAGCAGGTCTTTGCGATCCGGATCCTCGCAGTTCAAACCTTGTATCGAATATTGCATCGCGGCTGCGAGTTCGCCATTGGCGCCGCCGAATTGCTCAAGGAGCATGTTGCCAAAGCGTGGATCCGGTTCGTCGACGCGGACGGTGAACATCAGTTTCTTGACGTGGTGATACATTGGAAGGCCTCGGGCTTGAGAGGGAAATATCAGTCTGAACGGCAGGCGCAGTGGTTTGTTCCTAGCTGATATAGGCCACAAGGCATTCTCGTCGCGGTGCGATAGTCAAACCTGTCGCGCGAATAGACAGCGCGCCAGTAATGGAGAGGGAGAGGCATTCCCTCCAGGCCAAGCATTGACCCACCTTCAAGAGCCGGATTTTCGACAGAAGAAAGGACCTTTCCCAATCGGTCATGCGTTGGGAACCGTAGCGCTTTTTTCCGGACCTTTGAGTCATGTTCAGAACGACCAGATTATCAGCAGCTCGCCTCAGCCGCGGTCCAAGCTTTCCGATCACCGTCCGGCCAGCCAGAGCGGATGTCGCGGTCGCGCGATCTATCGCCCGCAACACTGCGCCGGCTCCAGAGGCGATAGCCCGCGCGCTGACGTGGGGCGCCGACGAGAAGGTTCTCCTGGTCTTGGTAGCCGCCGGCTGGCTTGCCTCGCGCGGGTGCGCTGAGGCCCTGCGGCGCACCGGCAACCATGCTCTGCTCGTCACGGTCGCAGCCTCGCTGCTGCCCCATGGTTTGAAACTTGTGTTCGACCAGACCCGGCCGGATCGTCGAACGGTCATCGGGCATCTCCATGGCGTCCCGTTTTCCGGCAAAAGTCAGGATGCCTTTCCTTCCGGCCATGCGCTGCACATGGGAGCCTTGGCATCGGCCGCCGGCGCCTTGCCGACCGGCCCCCGCCGGGCGATCCGGGCGTTTGCGGTAGGACTGTCCCTTACGCGCATAGTGGTTCTGGCGCACTGGGCGAGCGATGTCGTCGCGGGCTTCGCACTGGGAGCGGTCCTCGAACGGGCCCTCCGGCTTTGGACCGGCTACCTGGGCGACACTTCAACGGAGGACGATCATGCCAACCCTTGAAGACCTGGAGGGATACGCGGAGCGCGCAACCGGTCTGCGGCGCCCCGGCAAGCGGAAGGCCATGGACCTCGCGCGAGTGCGAAAGCCCCACAAGGTCCGCTTTAAGGATGATGGTGGTCTCGTCCCAAATCATCCGCGCTGGCCGCTGATTATCTATCGAAAAGCTGTGGAGTTCTATGACCGCCAAGACCCCGCGGCCGTGATCGAAGACCTGTTCGAAGCGAACGGTTGGGGAAACACTTGGCGCAACGGCATCTACGATTACGTGCACTATCACTCCCGAATCCATGAAGCGCTTGGCGTCGCGCGGGGCAAGGGCCGTGTTCGATTCGGCGGCAAGAAGGGGAAGATCTTCACGTTGAAGGCCGGCGACGTGGCCATCCTGCCCGCTGGCACGGGCCACCAGTGCCTTTCAGCGGACGATGAGTTCCTCGTCATCGGAGCCTACCCGCCGACCGGCACATATGACGAGTGCACGACCGTCGAGGACCGTCCGCAGGCACTAAAGACCATTCCGAAGGTGTCGGTGCCGCGCAAGGACCCGGTCTACGGGGCTGGCGGGCCACTCTCGAAACTCTGGAAGGGAGCGAAATGACCGAGTACGTCATCCGCTTTCTTGTCGGGGGCGCCGTCGTATCGGCGTTCGCGATGCTGGGAGATCTTCTGCGTCCAAAGAGCTTCGCCGGCCTGTTCGGAGCAGCGCCCTCGGTCGCACTCGCCACGCTTGGAATCGCGGTCTATCAGCACGGGGCCGACTACGCAGTCCTGCAAACTCAGGCGATGATTGCGGGAGCGATTGCGCTCGCCGTCTACAGTGTCGTCGTCTGCCACCTCCTTGTCCGCACGAAGTTGCGAGCGATGACGGCTACGTTGCTGTCGCTGATCGTCTGGCTGATTGTCGCCTTCGGGCTGCTGATCGTCGCCGGAGGCCAGGCATGACCCCGATCCGCTTTTCGCCGTCATCTCTCAAAGAAGGGCGCTGGTACGAATACCTGATCCGCTTCGCGCTCGGCGGCGCTGCGACCGTATTCACCGGCTTGGTCAGCAGCCACTACGGAGCATTCATCGGAGGTCTCTTCCTCGCCCTTCCGGCCATCTTTTGCGCGAGTGCCACCCTCATCGAGAAGCATGAAATCCGCCGAAAGCGCGAAGCGGGTCTCACCGGCGGGCGCCGCGGGCAATTGGCGGCCGCGGTCGACTCGGCCGGCGCCGCGCTAGGCGCGATAGGCATGCTGGCCTTTGCGATCGTCTTTTCGTTGACGGCGGAAACCAGCGTTGCGACTGCCTTCATGGGCGCATCATGTGCTTGGCCGGCGGTCTCAATAGCGGCTTGGCACCTACGCCGCAAGACGCGCTCAGTGTGGAGAGTACGGACCGAACAAGGCAGCGGCTCCGAGATTCGACGGAGCCGCTGAGGCGACGCTTATCACGCCGCGGTCGAAGCCTTCGCGTTGACGCCTTTGCGAAGCGCGTGATCCTCACAATCTCAAGGCCTTAGCCCAGTATTTGGGTAATTTCTACCTCATTGTTATTCAGTTGGTTCTAGCCGCGTTCCCCAAACTTCTTCCGGGGGAATGTACGCGGCGTGTTCTGTTCCAAGGTCTGTTCGCATCGTGAATTAGGAACGATGGGCCTATTCCGCCGTAGTCGCGATGGACGGCGGCAATGTAATCCTCCCAGGCCCTGCTGCCGTCGGCGATCCTGGCGCCAGGCGCCCTTTTCGGCTGGCCGCTCTGGATGCCGGCTGCGAGACATTAGCCCTCCAGGAACCTTACGCCGCTGCGCCCATTGGTTTGGATCTGGAGGGTTTCCGATATGAGCGATGTAAGCCTCGGCGGGATCGACACCGACCAGTCCGTAAAGGCGCAGGCCACCGAGGCCATCCAATCAGCGAGCCATCGGGTCAGCGATGCGATAGAAGCCGGCCGCGAGCCCGGCATGCCGCTGGATATCCTCAGCCGACTGGTTCGCGAGGCGCCCTGCATTCCTTGGCGATTGCTTTCCTACTTGGCGTGGCCGTTGCGCGGCGACGATAGCGCCAGTCAGCTGTGATCCCCATTCGCCCCCCGAACCGTCTGGGCAAGCGCGCACGCGTTCCGCTTTGTGACTATGATCGCGACGTCTGCGCCCTGCGCTCTTGCAGCCCGATTTCCGGACGCAGAATTCATCGCGCTGGCGCCTGACACAGGCTTTGGTGGAACCTAAGAGTGACAGCCCGGGCTTCGGGTCGAATGCGCGCAGGCCCGTTGACTTTGCGATGTTGGGCGGGGACCCGGCCGCGAAGTCGCTGTCAAATGTTCAGGAGGGTGGCAGCGACAGCGACGGCGTTTGTCTGGTCGGATCGCGTAGGAATGATCCTTTCTTCTGCGACCTTGAGGCGCTGGTGCCGTCGCACCCGACCGGTTGTATAGTTGAGAAAACGGGGGCTGTGCTGCATTGTATCAAGTGCACCTGAGACTCTAGAAACGGAGGTTCCGCCATGAAAGTCAAAGAAGCGATGCACAAGGGTGTCAACTGGGTCAGTCCCACTACCCCTGTCACCGAGCTAGCGAAACTGATGCGGGCGCATGACATCGGTTGCATTCCGATTGGGGAGGACGACCAACTGATCGGGATGGTGACCGACCGCGACATCGTCTGCAAAGGGCTCGCGAGCAACAACTTCGATGCTCGCCGCGCGACGGCGCGCGATGTGATGACCGAAGGCATCCATTGCTGCCGGGAGGACGATGACCTCGCAAAGGCAATGCAACACATGGAGAAGCTGCAGCTGCGCAGGCTGCCGGTGATCAACAAGAGCAAGCGGATGGTCGGCATCATCAGTCTCGGCGACGTCAGCCATTCCGTATCAGGTGATGTGCTGTCCGAGTGCGTCAGGAGCGTTTCGGCCCAGCACTGAAAGGCGGCCGGCGCTAATCTCGCGATAGCCGCACGATCAGACGGTGAGACGAGACGAAGCCGATCGATACCCGGATGGCCGTCGCCATGCGAGGGCTGCAGGATGCGCTGCGCAAGCTGTAGGACGGAAAACAGTTCAGACCGTCGGTTCTGTGCCGAGTGCGGGTGCGCATTGCCCATGCCATGTCAACAATGCGGCTTCCTCAATCAGCCGAATGTGAAATTTTGTGGCGGCTGCGGCGCTGCTGCGGCAACAGCCGCCTCCGAGCCTGACTTCCTATCGCCGCGCATAAGTGACCGCTCGGTGTTGGGCGAGCGACGGCAGGTCACCGTCCTCTTTGCCGACCTATCAGGCTTCACCCGTCTCAGCAGTGTCCTCGATCCGGAGGAGACGCATGGTCTTCTCAACTCCTATTTTGAGGTGATCGATAATATCGTCGTGAACTACGGCGGCACGATAGACAAGCACATCGGCGATTGCGTGATGGCGGTATTCGGCGCGCCCACCGCCCACAGCGATGATCCAGAACGGGCGGTGGGCGCGGCGCTCGCCATTCATCCCGCGATGCAGGGTCTCAGTGAGAAGGCTGGGCGGATCTTGAAGGTCCATCTCGGGCTCGCCTCCGGCCAGGTGGTCGCGAGCAAAACCGGCAGTGGCGAGCGCCAAGAGTACACCGTCACAGGCGATTCGGTGAATCTTGCTTCCCGGCTCACGGCGCTGGCTGGACCTGGCGAAACCTTCGCTTCCAATGCAGTCCATCAATCTTTGCTGGACCGCCTCGATGGCGAAGATGTCGGCGCGATTTCCATCAAGGGTCTCGACAGGCCGGTCTCCGTCTGGCGCGTGCGAGGCCTGCGGAGCAGCGATTCGCACCGAATTCACAGGCGGTTGGTGGGCAGACATGGCGAGCTCGGTCAGTTCAGCGGTGTCATTGCCAGCTGCCGGGAAGTGGGTAGCGGACTCGCCCTCTATGTTCGCGGTGAGGCAGGCATCGGCAAGACACGTCTGGTTGAGGAATTCCAGCGGATCGCCCGAAGTCAGCACTTCGACGGGCATGTTGGCCTCGTGCTCGATTTCGGTGTCGGTAAGGGACAGGACGCGATCCGGGCGATCATCCGCAGCTGTCTGGAGTGCTCTGAGCAGGGTGAGACGGCCGCCCGCGCTGCGGCAGAACGGGTTCTCTCCGATGAGCTTCTGGATCCAGACCAGTTGGTGTATCTGAACGATCTGCTGGACCTGCCGCAGCCAACGGACCTACGGGCGCTGTATGACGCCATGGATAATCCGACGCGCAACCGCGGGAAACAAAAGACCGTTGCGCAGCTGTTCCGTCGGCTCAGCGCCCGCCGGCCGCAGATAATTACAATTGAAGATCTACACTGGGCCGACGCCATTACCCTTGCGCACGCGGCTGAGCTGACAATGCTCACCGCGCTCTGTCCACTCATCCTGGTGATGACCTCACGCACGGAAGGAGACCAACTCGATCCTATGTGGCGCAGCCGGACACGTGCCGCGCCGCTGATTACCATCGACCTCGGTCCCCTCCGGGAGCAGGACGCGCTCGCCCTCGCGGGCGAGTACAGCGATGTGAGCAAGGCGTTTGCCCTAGCCTGCGTCAAGCGATCCGAAGGGCACCCGCTATTTCTGGAGCAGCTCCTGCGAAGCGGGGGGGACGATGATCTAGACAGCATTCCGGGATCGATTCAGAGCCTCGTGCAGGCTAGGATGGATGCCCTCGAGCCGACAGATAAACAGGCGTTGCAAGCCGCTTCAGTGCTGGGCCAACGCTTCTCACTCGATGTCGTGCGCCATCTCATCAACAACGATCAGTATGTCTGTACGAGGCTCGTCGAGCAGGATCTCGTCCGTTCGGATGTTGACGATTTTCTGTTTTCTCATGCCCTCGTCCAGGAAGGCGTCTATTCCTCGCTGCTGACCACAAATCGCCGGGAGCTGCATCGACGGGCCGCCTCCTGCTTCGCGGAATCAGACCCTGTGCTTCGTGCAGCTCATCTCGACCGCGCTGCCGATCCCGCAGCACCCCGGGCGTATTTGTCGGCAGCGCGGCTGCAGGCCGCGGCATACCATAATGAGCGCGCGCTGCACTTGGTCGAACGCGGTCATGCTCTCGCGATCGAGCGGCCCGATATTTATGCGCTAACCCACTTTCGAGGCGAACTTCTACATGATCTCGGCGCGATCCCGGAGGCGCGCCAAGCCTTTGAACGAGCGCTTGAAGTCGGCGGAGATGACATTGAACGCTGCCGGGCCTGGATCGGTTTGGCTGCAGTGATGAGGATCAGCGACCGGATTCAGGACGCACTGCAAGCGTTGGACCGAGCCCAGGCGGTCGCGACCGCCGAGAACCTGATCGTCGAGCTGTCGCGAATCCACCATCTTCGGGGCAATCTGTACTTCCCACT
>JAQGKC010000214.1 GCA_028290305.1 Bradyrhizobium sp. | reverse complement strand
CGATCCTTGAACAAGGATGCGCCGGTTTCTCGCCCGGTTCAGCGAACCGGTGTGATCAGTTCGCACGCCATCCTGGGCGGACTTCATCACCGCTACGCCCGCGTTTAAGTTGTCGGTACACACAGGGTCTGTTCGTACCGGGTCTGTTCGTACACTGGCGGCTTGGTATGACCGGCACGTTTGCCTGATGGGAGCCGAGTGAGGCGAGAGTCTCACGCTCGGTTCTGCGAGAGGCCGGCGGTGAAATTCCCCGGCCTACTCACCCGCATTACTGCGGCAAGACCAGAGAATAGCACCTGCCTTGGTCGCTTCCGTCTTCAGGTAATGAAGGCGTGGCGGCGGGTCCTGCTACGGCGCGGCTGCTACCGTTCTCCTAGAGAACGCCGCAACGAAATCGCAACGAATTGGGTGAAACGACCGTGAACAAAACGTGACGGAAAGGTTCGTTACAGCAAGAAAAATCAATAACTTAGAAGATGTTCACTGCGTTCGGGACGCAGGGGTCGCAGGTTCAAATCCTGCCACTCCGACCAGTAATCATTAGGCTTTTCGTCTTCTTTCACGACAGGCGGCTAAGTCAACCCCGGGATCACCCCAGATCCGATGTTCTTGCCTGGTTTGGTCGTGATGACGGCCGCCTCGCGCAAGAACTCTTGATGGTGACGGCAATACCGGTGAACGACCGGAAACAGCGCTTTCTGCCGGTTCTGCAGGAAGCGGTAGCTGAGGCAGGCCCTTTGCTCAGAGAGCGAATCCGTCCGCCGATTGCAAATTATCCGTAGATCTCGGCGACAAAATCGATAAACGCACGAAGTTTGGGCGTCATTCTTCGGTTTTGCAGCCAGACAAGGTGCCGCGGACGAGACTGGGTTTTGTAGTTGGGCAGCAGCGCTTGTAAACGCCCCTCGACGATATCCTCGGCAACGAGCTCGGCGCGTTGCATCACGATGCCCGCACCTGCCAGGGCTGCATACCTGATTCCGAATCCGTTATTGATCTGAAGACGGCTTTTAATGTCGACATGCACTTCGCCCTCAGGTCCAAAAAAGCTCCATCGTGGTCCGTCGGCCCAATCGGGATAGCTCAGGCAGTCGTGATCGACGAGATCCTTTGGGTGCGCGGGCGCGCCGCGCTCGGCGAGATAGACCGGCGCTGCGCAAACGATCGCTTTGTAGGGCGAGAGCGATCTCGACATCATGGTGGAATCGGAGAGCGGGCCAACGCGTATCGCAGCATCGATCCCTTCCTCGACGAGGTCGACCATCCGGTCACTCAGCGTCAACTCGACCGTTACGTCCGGATACCTCTTCATGAAATTCACGATGGCCGGCGCAAGACTGTGAGATCCGAAAGCGATGGGAGCCGCTACACGCAACCTTCCGCGGGGCGCCTTTAAAGCGCCTTCAGCCAATGCGTCGCCGTCTTCGGCTTCCTCCAGCAAATGACGACAATGATCGAGATAGTTTCGGCCGAGTTCGGTCAGGCTCTGTCGGCGGGTCGATCTGTTGATCAACAGTGATCCCAGCCGCTCCTCAAGATGACGCATATGTTTGCCGATCATCGTCGGCGACAGCCGAAGCTCCCTGGCTGCGGCGGCGAAGGAGCCGAGATCGGCGACCTTCACGAAGACGGACATGCTCGTCAGTCGGTCCATGAGTGTAAACCAATGGTGTTTACAGAATAAACTTCTCGCAGATTTATCGCCTGATAGTAACGATTTAGGTTCGGCCGATCAACAATGCGCTTGGGAGTGGAAGGTGCAGTTCGATTTCAGGGAAATGTCTCCGCCCGAGCGATACAAGTTGCTGCTGGCAACCGTATTGCCCCGGCCCATCGCGTGGATCACCACGAGGGACGCGAGCGGCGCCGTCAACGCGGCCCCGTTTTCGTTCTTCAATGTCTTTGGCAACGACCCTGCCACAGTTGGGGTTGGCATCGGGAGCAAAGCGCCGGGCGAACCCAAGGATACGCGCGCAAACATTCGCGCTAACGAGCAATTCGTCGTCAATCTCGTGCCGTTCTCACTCGCGCAGGAAATGCGGGTCACCTCGATTGCGTTTCCGAGGGGAATAGAAGAGCCGAAGGAGGCCGGACTCAGTCTCGCGCCCTCCGAACGCGTGGGTGTTCCGCGGATCGCGCAAGCGCCGGTCTCGATGGAATGCACCTTTATGCAAGAGATCGCGCTCGGCAGCTTCAGCCTGGTTCTCGGACAAATCTTGCTGGTTCACGTTCAGGACGAGGCGGTCATCGATCCGGCGCGTCAATATATCGACGCGCACAAGCTTGACCTCATCGGCCGGATGGAAGGCGCCTGGTACACCAAGACAACCGATCGATTTGAATTGCCTCCGATCGCTTTGAACGATTGGAACAATCGAATCCTCGCCGATGTCGTGTCTTGATTCGACGGATAAATGACCTTTGTCGCGCGCAGACGCGCTCTTAATTTCACAGCGCAATGAGCGCGGCAGCGATGCCGCTGTCACGCGCGGTGTTAATTCAATTCCTGCAGGAGTTCGCCTTGACCTTCAAAATAACAGTCAACGGTAGACAGCAATCCGTCGATGTCGACGGCGACACGCCGTTATTGTGGGTGCTGCGCGATGTGCTGGGCATGACCGGCACGAAGTTCGGATGCGGCATCGCGCAATGCGGCGCCTGCACGGTGCAGATCGATGGTGTCGCCACGCGGTCATGCATCACCACGGTCGACAGCATCGGGAAATCTGCCGTCACCACGATCGAAGCGATCGGCCAGACGGCGGCGGGGCAGAAAATCCAGCAGGCCTGGCTCGACCGCGAGGTCGTGCAATGCGGCTACTGTCAATCCGGCCAGATCATGTCGGCGTCCGCGTTGCTGGCGACGAATCCGCATCCGAGCGATGCGGACATCGACGACGCGATGGCGGGCAACATCTGCCGCTGCGGCACCTATGTGCGTATTCGCAACGCCATCAAGCAGGCGGCGGCGACCGGCACCAAGCAAGGAACACGCGGATGATCATCGATCGCCTGTTAAATACAATGACGAGCGATGGCGGCACCGCGAATAGCGGCCTGTCGCGCCGGGCGCTATTGCAGGCCGGTCTCGCCAGCGGCGGCGGCCTTCTCCTCAGCCTGCAGATGCCCACGCTTGCGGCCGCGAAACCCACCGAGTTCGTTCCCAACGCCTTCATCCGAATCGCGCCAAGCGGGCAGATCACGCTGACCATGCCCTATGTCGAGATGGGTCAGGGCACCTACACCTCGCTCCCGATGCTGATCGCGGAGGAACTCGAAGTCGAACTCAGCCAGATCGCGCTCGAACATGCCCCGCCGGACGAGAAGCGTTACGGCAATCCGATTCTCGGCGGCGTGCAGGCGACCGGCGGATCGACTACGATCCGTGCGGTGTGGCAGCCGCTGCGTCAGGCCGGCGCCACCGCGCGCACCATGCTGGTGGTGGCCGCGGCGAAGCGCTGGAATGTCGACCCGGCCTCGTGCCGCGCCGAGAAGGGCGCCGTGATTCATGCCGCAAGCGGCCGCAAGCTCGGCTATGGCGCGCTGGCGGAAGCCGCCGCTGCTCTGTCCGTTCCGGACAAGGTGGCGCTGAAACGGCCGGAGGATTTCAAGCTGATCGGCACGCCGGCCAAGCGGCTCGACACCGCGGCGAAGGTCAACGGCAGCGCCGTGTTTGGCATCGACGCGAGGCCGGCGGGCGTGAAGATCGCGACGCTGGCGCAATCGCCGGTGTTCGGCGGCAAGTTGAAAAGCGTCGACGACAGCAAGGCGAAAGCCGTCCGCGGCGTGCGCCAGATCGTGAAGCTGGACGATGCGGTCGCCGTGGTGGCCGATCACATGGGCGCCGCCAGGAAGGGACTCGCTGCGCTGGTCATCGCATGGGACGACGGTCCGCATGCCACACTGAGCACCGACGATATTGCGCGCGACTACGCCGCCGCACTGGACAATCCGGGCGCGGTGGCGGAAAGCCGTGGCGATGTCGAGGGCGCGATGGCAACCGCGACGACGAAGGTGACGGCGCAGTATCATGTGCCGTTTCTCGCGCACGCCGCGCTCGAGCCGATGAACTGCACCGTGCATGTCCGCAAGGAAGCTTGCGAAATCTGGGTCGGCAACCAGGTGCTGGCGCGCGCGCAGGCCACTGCCGCTGAGGTCACCGGCCTGCCGCTCGACAAGGTCATCGTGCACAACCATCTGATCGGCGGCGGCTTCGGCCGGCGGCTGGAAATCGACGGCGTCACCCGCGCGGTGCAGATCGCCAAGCAGGTCGAGGGGCCGGTCAAGGTGATATGGACCCGCGAGGAAGACATCCAGCACGACATGTATCGGCCGTTCTTCTCGGACACGTTCGCGGCCGGGCTCGACGACAAGGGACTGCCGATTGCCTGGCGTCATCGCTTCGCCGGCTCGTCGATCCTGGCGCGATGGCTGCCGCCGGCCTTCAACAAGGGGATCGATCCGGAGACGATCGATGGCGCGGTGCATCTCGTCTACGCGTTGCCGAATTTTCATGTGGAGTACATCCGCAAGGAACCGCCGGGCATTCCGACCGCGTTCTGGCGCAGCGTCGGGCCATCGCACAGCGTGTTCGTGGTCGAGAGTTTCGTCGACGAACTGGCCGCTGCTGCGAAGCAGGATCCGGTCGCGTACCGCCGCGCGCTGCTCGATCAGTCGCCGCGCGCCCGCGCCGTATTGGACCTCGCCGCGGACAAGGCCGGCTGGGGCAAGCCGCTGCCTGATGGCACCGGCCGCGGCGTGTCGCTGCAATTCGTGTTCGGCACCTATATGGCGCAGGTCGCCGAGGTCGAGGTGGCAAAAGACGGCAACGTTCGTGTCAAGCGCGTGGTGTGCGCGGTCGATTGCGGCAGCGTCGTCAATCCGGACACCATCGAGGCGCAGGTACAGGGTGCGGTGATCTTCGGCATTTCGGCAGCCCTGCATGGCGAGATCACGCTGAAGAACGGCCGGGTCGAGCAGAGCAACTTCGACGACTATCAGGTGATGCGCATCAGTGAAGCGCCGGCGATCGAGGTGCATATCGTAGGGAATAACGAGGCGCCCGGCGGCATGGGCGAGCCCGGCACCTGCGCGATTATGCCAGCGATCGCGAACGCGATATTCGCCGTGACTGGCCGGAGAATACGTAAACTTCCGATTGATGCAGCCCTGTTGAAAGCCAATTAACGCCAGTCAGCTATCAATCAATCTGCGACGTTTGTTGCTCGCGGCGGCGACGCGTGCCGTGATGTCGGGCAGGGCCCATGACAATGCTTGATGCGCATCCGCGCGCCAGTTGGGGCAGGCTGGCGTTCCCTCCGATTTAGCTGATCGGCTGAAGGCATTGGAGCGCGAGAAGCGCAATCGCGACGGATCGGGCGTTCACAATCGCCGTTCGTTCTCTGTAGAGGTCGGCACGGGGCGCACCACGGTGTCCTCCGGCCCCAACACGCGCCCATCCTGCGCGCGAAGTTCTAGTTTTCGTACCGGAAGGCCGCGCTTCTTATCGACAAGAAGGACATGAGCTTCGTCGGGTTCGAAGAAGAAGTCCTCGCCCCACTGTCTGAGAGCGACCAGCAGTGGAAACAGGCCGCGTCCCTTCTCTGTCAGCACATATTCCTGGTAGGGGCTGCCGTCGGATGCGGGAACGGTGTCCATGATGCCGTGGGCAACGAGGTTGCGCAGACGGGCCGCAAGAATGTTCTTCGCAAGCCCCAGGTTCTTTTGGAACTCTCCGAACCGGCGCAAGCCATCGAAAGCGTCGCGGACGATGAGCAGCGACCACCAGTCCCCGATCGCGTCCAGCGGCCTGGCAACCCCACAGCACGAATCCTTGTGGCTGATTCTCTTGACCATCGCGATGTCACTTCCCCGTTCAATCGCCCGCACGCCGTCGCCATCGAAACCGGGCAGATCGCAGTTTGTTTCTCGCGGGATATAGTAGTTGCAAATTAAAACCTCAAGCGGTACGACGCGGTGTGGTTTTAATTTGAAACCGGTGACCTCGGCAAGCGAGGCTCCGGGAGGGGAACCGTGCATGATCCAATCCGACGCCACCTTCGGCGGCAGCTTTCCTTACACGCCGCATTTCGCCGCCGCTCCCGGCTTCCGTATGCATTATGTCGATGAGGGGCCACGCGAAGCGGGGGTCGCGCTTTGCCTCCACGGCGAGCCGACCTGGGGTTATTTGTTCCGCCGCCTGATTTCCGCGCTGAGCGGCACTCACCGGGTGGTCGCTCCCGATCACATGGGGTTCGGCAAGAGCGAGACGCCGCAGGACCGCAGCTATTGGCTGCAGGATCACGTCGCCAATCTGGAGCGCTTCGTTCTCGCACTCGATCTCAGCGACATCACCCTCGTCATGCACGACTTCGGCGGTCCGGTCGGCATGGGCCTGGCCGCCCGGCATCCTGAGCGTATTCGCCGCGTGATCTCGACCAACGGACCGACCCCGTTCGGTCAGGCCGATCCGGTCGAGCGGGTGACGGCGAATGCCGGCGTCTCGCCCTGGTTCCAATGGATCGCGAAAGCCCAAGCGGACGGCAGCCTCGAAACGGTATTGGGACAGCTCGGCTTCAACATCCTGAGCACGCTCAAGCTCAACGGCTTCGAGAACAGTACGCTCATCACCGACACATGGCTCGCCGCCTATGGATCGCCCTTCGCAAGTCCCGCCGATTGCCTCGGCGCGATCGGCTGGGCCAAGGGCTTTGCGACGGGCGCGCACAGGTTCGAGACGCCCGATGCCGCGGCCGACCGCGCGATCCGCGCCAAGCCCGCCCTCGCCATTTGGGGTGAGGCGGACCGCACGCTCCACGCCGAGCATTTCTTGCCGCTCTTCACCGAGCTCTTTCCGGCCGCGCCGGTGCATCGGCTGGCTGGCGTCGGTCATTACTGCCTCGAGGATGCCCCGGATGAGGTCACGGCTCTCGTCGCGGGGTTCATCCGGCAGACCTGACGATCGGCGCGATTTCTCGGTCTCGCCCGGACCCCGGGATCTAGGCAAGTGAACTCCGGAAAGGTTGAGAGGCGGCAAATTGAGATCACGTTTTGCGCCTCATGTGGTTTCATATTGCAACTAATTAGAGATAACATGCGTATGGAAAGCGAAGCCGTTGTGGCCGGCACGGAAGCAAGCAGAGTCGGTATAGCAACCTTCAGCCCGAATGCGGCCACAGCCGAGATCGTGCCTGTATTATCTCGGACGGTCGCGCTTCTGTTCTCCGCCGCGTGCGGTCTGGCTGTTGCCAACGTCTATTACGCCCAGCCTCTGCTCGACACGATGGCGGACGAGTTCGGGATCAGCCATGCGACGGTCGGTCTCGTCATCACGATCACGCAGATCGGTTACGGGCTCGGACTGCTATTGGTGGTGCCGCTCGGCGATCGCTTGAATCGGCGACGTCTGATCATAGGCCAGTCCCTTCTATCCGTGTTGGCACTTCTGACGGTCGCCGCTGCGCCGAGCGGCACGGTCCTGCTCGCCGGCATGGGTGCGGTCGGCTTGCTGGCGGTCGTCACCCAGGTGCTCGTCGCCTATGCGGCCGCTCTTGCGCTCCCCGCCGAGCGCGGCCGCGTGGTGGGCGTCGTCACGAGCGGCATCATCATCGGCATTCTCCTCGCCCGTACCGTCTCCGGCGCCTTGTCGGATCTCTTCGGCTGGCGGTCGGTCTACATCGTCTCCGCCGTGGCGACGCTCGTCATCGTCGCCTTGTTGGCCAAGGTCCTGCCTCGGCGGGAAGACCGCAGCACGCCCATGGCCTACCCGAAACTCATCGGGTCTGTGTTCACGCTGTTCATCGAGGAGCCGGTCCTGCGCGTTCGCGCCATCCTTGCACTGCTGATCTTCACCGCGATCACGATCCTGTGGACCCCCATGGTGCTGCCGCTGAGCGCGCCGCCCTTTCGCTGTCCCATACCGAAGTCGGCCTGTTCGGGCTCGCCGGCGCCATGGGCGCGGTCGGCGCCGCCCGGGCGGGCCGGCTCGCCGATCGCGGGCACGCGCAGCGAACCACTGGCATCGCGCTTGCGATCATGCTCGTCTCCTGGCTGCCGATCGCGCTGCTCCCCCAGTCCGTGTGGGGCCTGATCATCGGCGTCGTCACGATCGATTTCGGGCTCCAGTCGGTGCACGTCGCCAATCAGAGCCTGATCTACCGCGTGCGGCCCGAAGCGCGCAGCCGCCTCACCGCCGGTTACATGATCTTCTACTCCGTCGGCTCCGCCACAGGCTCGATCGTCTCGACCCTCGTCTATGCGCGAGCCGGCTGGACCGGCGTGTGCCTGTTGGGCGCTGCGATCAGTGCCGCTGCCTTCGTCTTTTGGGTACTGACCCGACATCTGACGCCCGACTCGCCGGCGTGATCGCACGTCCGGTTCGCTGCCATCTACGCCGCGCGCCTGAACTTTTCCGCAGGCAGCGCGTGTTTTAGCTGCACGTGCATGAAGAGTAGCCTTGACAGCCCGGAATTCGGCTGCTGTGTTACTGACTAACTAGTTAGTAATATAGCGAGAGCCGAATGGCGGCGATGGTTTCGGACAATAGATTCAGGGTCGCCGTGGATATCGGCGGCACCTTTACCGATATCGCCCTTCTGACGGACACTGGCCTGATCCATCAGAGCAAGATTTCATCGACGCCGATCGATCCGAGCATCGCGGTGATCGAAGGTGTCGGGCAACTGTTGGCTGAGCTGTCGATCTCGCCTGACGCCATTGCCGAAGTGCTGCACGGCACCACCGTGGGCTCCAACACCATCTTGCAGCGCAAAGGCGCCAGGACAGGACTGATCACCACCCGCGGCTTTCGCGACGTTCTAGAGATCGGGCGCATCCGCATGCCCGACATGTTCGACCTGACCTGGGAAAAGCCCAAGCCGCTGGTGCCGCGACGGCATCGCATGGAAGTCAGCGAACGCATGGCGGCCGACGGTTCGACGGTCGAGCCGTTGTCGGAAGCCGGCGTGATCGCGGCCGGCAAAGCGCTCGTCGCCGAGGATATCGAGGCTGTTGCCGTCGCCTTCATCAACAGCTACCGCAACCCGGCTCACGAACTGCAGGCGGAAACCATTCTCCGCGCCAACTTTCCGCATCTGCTGGTCACCACGTCCTGCGCGGTACTTCCGGAGATGAAGGAATATGAGCGCACCAGCACGACGGTGGTGAACGCCTATCTGCTCGCCGCGATGCGCAGCTATCTGCAAAAGCTCGAATCCGGACTTCGCTCCATCGGCATCGCCGCGCCGATTCTGGTCATGACATCGAACGGCGGCATGCTCGCTGCGAACGTGACTTGCGAAAAGCCGGTGCTGGTGGTGGCCTCCGGTCCTGCCGGGGGCGTCATCGGCGCCGCTAGACTCGGCA
>JAQGKC010000200.1 GCA_028290305.1 Bradyrhizobium sp. | reverse complement strand
CGGATTCTGCGATCGTACGCAATGCACTACAATAAAATCAGGACACATCGGTCTCTGGACAAAGATGCGCCGATCTGGCGGCCGGTTCAGCGGACCGGAGTCATCACTTCAAATCCGATCCTTGGCGAACTTCATCATCACTACATCCGAATCTAGGTTTTCGGTGCACACACGACCAGTCACATGAGGGGCCAATTACCTTCAAATGATCACCTTCAGCGAATGTCGGTATCGGTAGCTGCGTGTCCCTGCTTTGAACCTACCATTCGACAAGTTTCTGAGTTTAGACGGACGATCGGAGGAAATATCGCAGGTTTGCGTCGTGTGGGGAAAAGCGGTAGCGCTCTCTCGCTACCAAATTTCTACGATTTTGCGCGCTTTCCTTCGATCCTCTACTATCCCTTGCACTCATTGGTAGCGCCTCGTCATAAATTCGTCCCATCAACTTAGGCGAAGTTTGGGGTGAAGTTCGACTTGCGCGAGATCAAGGTAACGCGCTTTCGCATATTGGGCCGTTGTGCGGGTTCTGATTCCGTCAGACGAAAACGTTTACCGCCGGTCGGCTTCAGTTGAAGTAATCCGGTAGTGCAAAGCCGTCGTAGAAGTTGTTCGACCGGATCGCCGATCTGAACGTGTCTGATTTATAGGCAACGACGATATCCGTTGCCCACGGCTTTTCGCTGTTCCCCTGCCGGACTGCCACGACGTTGCGATAGGGCGTTGTCGTCTTTTCGAGCGCCAGCGCGTCCGTGAGTTTCAGGCCGCTGTAAATGGCGAAGTTGCCCTGAATGGCAACAAAGTCGACATCATCGAGCGCGCGAGGGCCCTGGGCGTTCTCCAGTGGAACCAGTTTGATGCCGCTGGGATTCTTGATGACGTCAAGCTCCGTCACGTCCACCGGATTGTTGTCCTTGATTTCGATCCAGCCGAGGTCGCGCAAGATCCAGAGTGCGCGTTGCAGATTGACGGGATCGTTGGGCACAGCGACCGTCATGCCCGGCTTTACGGGCGTGTTGCGCGGATGTTTCTTCGAATAAAGCCCCATGGGAGGGGTGGGTACGTCGATGATGCCTGCAAGATCGGTCTTGTTGCGGTCGTTGTACGACTTCAGGAATACCGGATGCTGCATGACATTGGCGTCGATGTCATCGTGGAACACGGCGGAATTGGCTTCCAGGCCCGTACTGAATTCGAAATATCGAATGCTGTAGCCTTTCTTCTTCAGTTCCGGCTCGACTCCCGCCTTGAATTCGTCGATGTACGGCCCCGGCACAAAGCCGATTTTGATCTCGGCCTTGGAAACCTGCTGTGAGAACGATTGTCCGTTGATCAATACGGACAGGATTAGAGCTGCAAAAAGCAGGAACCAATTGTGTTTCATCTTTGTCTCGGGTTGCTGTTGTTCGAACGTTGCGTCGCCGATGTGATGCGGCGGATAGCGAGGATGCTGCAGGATTCAAACGATCATGCGATCGCCTGAATGTCGTCCGCGAATACACTCGCGGGCCGGTTCAGACCGTAATGATCGCGCAACGTCTTGCCGGTGTATTCGGTGCGGAACAGCCCGCGCTTGCGCAGTATTGGAACGACCTGCTCGGCGAACAGGTCGAATCCGCCCGGCAGCCACGGCGGCATGACATTGAATCCGTCCGCAGCTCCGTTTTCGAACCAAGTCTGGATGTTGTCGGCGATCTTTTCCGGCGGTCCGGCGATCACCCAATGGCCGCGCGCGCCGGCAAGGCGCTGCACCAGCTGTCGGATGGTCGGCTGCTCGCGATCGACGATGCCGACGACGAGTTTGAAGCGGCTTGCAACGCCGCGGGCGCCGTCCGTGTCGATCAGATGCCGCGGGAACGGACCGTCGAGGTCGAAGCCGGCGAGATCTAGCCCAATCATCTGACGAAGCTGGGTCAATGAATATTCCGGCTGGATCAGTTCGTTGAATTCGTCCTGAAGCCGATCCGCCTCTGTCTGCGTGCTGGCAATAAAGGGGCTGATGCCCGGCAAGACCTTGATCTGGTCCGGACTGCGGTCGAAGGCCCGCGCTTGCCGCTTGATGTCGGCGTAGAATTCCTGAGCGCTCGCAAGTGTCTGGTGTGCGGTAAAGATCGCTTCGGCGAAACGAGCCGCGAAAGCCCGTCCGTCGTCCGACGAGCCCGCCTGCACATAGACCGGTCGGCCTTGCGGCGGTCGGGAGATGTTCAATGGGCCGCGCACGCGAAAATGCTTGCCGATATGATCGATCGCGTGAATCTTTCCAGTGTCGGCGAAAATGCCCGACGCGGGATCGTTGATGAGCGCTTCGTCCTCCCAGCTGTCCCATAGCTTGGTGACGACGTCCAAAAACTCCCTTGCGCGCTCATATCGCTCGCTGTGCGGTGGATGCTCGGGCAGGCCGAAATTCTGTGCTGCCTGCGCTGTGCTGGTCGTGACAATATTCCACCCAGCGCGGCCTCCGCTGATATGATCGAGCGATGCGAACAGGCGGGCGAGATTGTAGGGCTCCGTATAGGTCGTCGACGCCGTCCCGATCAGGCCGATGCGGCTGGTTACGGCGGCAATCGCCGAAAGCCAGGTGATCGGCTCGAGCCGGAATCGCTGTGCGTAGTGGACGTTGTCGGCCAGCGCTGGCCCGTCGGCGAAGAAGATCGCGTCAAACTTGTACGCCTCCGCGCGCTGGGCCAACTCCTGATAGTGGCTGACGTCAAGGATGCGATCCGCGGCGGAGTCCTTGTAGCGCCATGCGGCTTCGTGGTGGCCGCCGGGATAGATGAAAAGGTTAAGGGCAAGCTGCCGTCGGTCTGTCATGTCCGGGACTCGCGCGTGTTGATCTGTACGACGTTGGAAGGGCCCTTGCGCGCGAACGCGAAGCGCAAATAGCGTTCCAGGCGGAGCCCTTCCGGCGTGCGCTTGGTCTCGACCAAGCCGGCGAAGGCTTCCCGAATCTGCTCGCGTTCCGGTTTGGAGAAGCCGTCAAGGAAGTTGCCGAAGGCGCTTGATTCCGACCAATTAAGCAAGGAATCGGCGTCAGCGTGCACGTCGATAAGCGACCGCAGGTCGCTGCGGTAATCGACGAAGCCGGCTGTCGTGAAGAGAGCCTTCAATTGCTCGTGGGTCGCGCCGAGGACCGGATTGGACTCATGATGCCGATCGCCGAGACCTACTTGCGCGATGGCGGTACGCAGGAAAGCACGGGATTGGTGGGGCTTTGAGGGGTCCTGGATATTCAGCCCGAGCCGGCCACCCGGTTTGAGCACGCGGTGGATCTCCTGCAAGGCCCGATCCTTTTCCGCGATCCAATGGAATACGCTGTTGAGATAGACCGCGTCGAACTGGCTGTCGCGAAAGCGGGACAGGTCCTCGGCGCGGCCGGTCTCGAACGCCAATGTTTTCGACTGTCGAAGCCGGGCAATCTCGATGCGGCTTTCCAGCGGATCAATTCCGATGACCCGGCCCTGCGGCCCAACCAGGCTGGCGACGAATTCGGCGAGCCGGCCCGTTCCGGCGCCGATGTCGAGAACGTGCTCTCCCGCTTTCAACGCCAACGGTCCGATCAGAAGCTTGCCGTGATGGAATTGAACGATGCCGGCGCGTTCGTAGGTGTTGGCAAGTTCGGGCGTATCCCGTTCAAGGCTGATGCTTTCGTCAGACTGTGACATTCCAATATCCATCAATCGCTGCTGTCTTACTCTGTCGGCCGGACTGATCGACCCGCCTGTCTTTCAAAGCGAGCGCAGCGAGACTCTACGTTTTCGACCGCAACGATGTCGATGAAATGAATTTACGTTCTTGCATCAGATGCGAGCATGAATCGTGTGAGTTGATCGCAAATCGGAGACAAGTCTGTAGGTCGCGACCGGCTAGCTGAAGGTTGAAGCGATTTATTGAACCTCTTTTCACGTATTGCGATGTCATTGCGCCAAGTTCTGGTCGGCGACGACCACCGCTGCGCCCCCGTCGTTGCAATATTTCGGCGCTGGCATCGGCGGCGACGCGATCATTTGCGCATCCTCGCAAACAAAGCTGATTTCGTTTCATTGACTGCCGAACGTTGGCTTCTACGATTTAGCGACCATAGCGAGGTCGATCATCATGCCGCAGTCCGATCCCGACAGCGTTGCCCGCGAAACCCTCCGCTTGATCGGTCCCGATCCGGAAAACTGGGTGCCTGAACGCGACGGGATCGATCACAATGTGCTGGTCGTCGGTGGCGCACAATCCGGAAGCGCATTCGCGTTTGCGCTGCGGCGGGCCGGGATCGGCAAGGTTTCGGTAATTGATGCGGCGGCAGACAGCGTCAATGCAGGTGTGTGGCTGACGAGCGCGCGTATGCACAAGCTGCGCACGCCAAAGAATTTACCGGGTCCGGAACTTGGACTGCCAGGCTTGAGCTTTCAGGCCTGGTACGAAGCGCGCTACGGCCTAGTGGCTTACGAAGAACTTGACCGCATTCCACGTCTGGAGTGGGCCGCATATCTCGACTGGTACCGCAAGCTGGCCGGCATTTCTGTCCGCTACGGGACGCGGCTGGTTCGTATCGAGCCGGCAGCCGATCATCTTCGGCTGGATCTGGAGCAGGGCGGTACGACCAGGGTCGAAACCGCACGCAAACTCATTCTCGCGACCGGCTTTTCCGGCAGCGGCGGCCCCTATGTGCCAGACGTACTGGTGCGCCGTTTACCGAAGAGCCTTTATGTTCACACGTCGGAGGCTATCAATTTCGGGGCGTTGCGCGACAAGTCCGTCGCCGTGCTCGGAAGCGCCGCGTCGGCGTTCGACGCTGCCGCGGTCGCGCTGGAAACCGGGGCGAGGGAGGTTCATCTGTTCGCCCGCCGCGACGGTCTTGCTGCACTGCCGGTGATCCGGATACGGGGCTATCCCGGCGCGTATGATAATTACGGTTCATTGCCGGATGCCGTACGATGGCACCAGGCCATTCGCTTCCGTCGTGCCGGCTCGACGCCGCCGCCCGATGCCATCGCGCGTGCGGTAAAATTTTCCAACTTTCATTTGCATTTGGCGTCGCCGTGGAACTCGGCAAAGTCTTCGGGATCACGGCTGGTTGCCGGCACGCCGCAGGGTGAGTTCGCTTTTGACTTCGTGATCGCCGGCACCGGCTATTCCGTCGACCTTGCTGCGCAACCGGAACTGCGTGATTTTTCCAATGAAATCCTGCTTTGGTGCGACCGGTTCACGCCGCCAGAGCACGAGCAAGACGAGACGTTGGCTACGTATCCCTATCTGGGTGCCGGGCATGAGTATCTGGAGAGGCGGGCCGGTAGAGCGCGTCATCTGAAGGACATCCACGTCTTCAACCCTGGAGCCTTCGTCAGTTTCGGCCTGCCGGTCGGAGACATTCCAAGCTTCAAGCGCGACATTCCGGCGATCGTGACGCGGATCGGCCGCGATCTTTTCCTCGCTGACCTAGCGTCCCACGAAGAACGTATCAACGGATCAATCGCCGATGATTTCAATATCGATCGCTATTCTTCCGCGATCTGGCAATCGCCGCGCCACGTTGTGGCTGAATAGATGCGCAATAAAGAGGAATCGCTTCCGCTATTTCGTCTTGCTGCCTCATGCGAGCGCAACTATTTCCCGGCTGCTGCGAAGTTTGGAACGTATTTCCGTCGAAGATGCATTAGCCTCATCTCACTACCTGTCGAAGTTGCACAGGAGCAGCTTGAAGGAATGTCCCAGGCGAACCCGTCGCGCAGCCAAGGATGACTGGCGAATGATCCGCATAGGGAGCTGACCAAAAACCACATCGTCTCATCTCCGCCGTCGCACCAGCGATCGGCGAACGGCGGAGCATTATCTGAAGGATCGCAGCCGGGGAAGCAGGACCATGACTGCAACGACCACCATTGATAACGTCATCCCGAGAGCCGATATCGTCAAGCGCGCGGCGCGTCTCGGCGCGGAGATCAGGAATATCAAGCTGTCGGGTGATTTGTCCGACCAGACCATCGGCGCGATCAACAAGGTGCTTCTTGAGCACAAGGTTATTTTCTTACGCGACCAGGGGCACCTCGACGACGCGGAGCAGGAACGTTTTGCCGCCCGGCTGGGAAGACTGGTTCCGCACCCGACGGTCGGCGCCATCAAGGGTACGTCGTCCATCCTTGAGCTCGATTCCGTCCGGGGCGGGGGACGCGCGGACCAGTGGCATACCGACGTCACCTTTGTTGATGCTTATCCCAAGATATCCGTGCTGCGCGGCGTCGTGATCCCGCCGTTCGGTGGCGACACGGTCTGGTCGAATACGGCGGCGGCCTATCTCGATCTGCCGTCGCCTCTGCAAAGGCTCGCCGACGAACTCTGGGCGGTTCACAGCAACGCATATGACTATGCCGTGAAGTCCCGCGCCAGCGAGGCCGACAGGAAGCATTTCGATGAGGTCTTTACCGGAACGGTCTATGAAACGGAGCATCCAGTGGTGCGCGTTCACCCCGAAACCGGCGAGCGCACGCTGGTGCTCGGCAATTTCGTGCAGCGCTTCGTCGGCCTGCCGAAGTATGACGGCCAAAAGCTGTTCGACCTGTTTCAGTCGCACATCACCTCACCCGAAAACACCGTGCGGTGGAACTGGAAGGCCGGTGACGTCGCGATCTGGGACAACCGCGCTACCCAGCATCATGCGGTCAACGACTACGGCGACCAGCATCGCATTGTGCGCCGGGCGACGATCGATGGCGACGTCCCGGTCAGCATCGACGGCCGCCTCAGCGTCACGCGCGTCGAGGCAACCAAGCCGCAGGCCGCAAAAGCCGCCTAGATTCATATTTCACCTAAGGAATTCGGAAATGACATCCTTGTTTCGATCGATTCGTGTGACGCGCGCTGCTTCGGTAGCTGGTGTTGCGAGAGGGGCGTTGCACGTTCTATGGGCGACCTTGTTGACCCTGGGCTTCAGTTGGCAGGGTCACGCGGAGCCGCTGGAAAAGACCGAGATCCGCTATCAGGGGTGGGCTGGCCAGGTGACGTTTCCGGAACTGGCCGAAGACCTCGACTATCTGGCGCCGCTCAAGCTGAAATGGGTCGGCAACACGATCAGCGGACCGCAGGATATCCAGACCGTGGTCACGGGCGATGTCGACATCGGCGGCGCCTTCTACGGCGCGATCATCAAGCTGATTAACGCGAAGGCGCCGATCAAGGCGGTGGCCGGCTGTTACGGCTCCGATGCCAATACCTATGCCGGCTACTACGTGAAGGAGGACAGCCCAATCACGACCGCGCGGGACCTGATCGGCAAGAAGGTCGCGGTCAATACGCTCGGTGCTCATCTCGAATTCGTGCTTCGTGAATACCTTTCGCGTAATGGGGTCAGCGCGGCTGAAGCAAAGCAGGTCACGCTGGTCGCGGTGCCGCCGGTCACCGGCGAGCAGGCGCTGCGCCAGGGACAGGTCGAGGTATCCACGCTCAGTGGCGTCTTACGCGACAAGGCGCTCGAACACGGAGGGCTTCGCAGGCTGTTTGCCGATACCGACCTTTTCGGCAATTTTACCGGCGGGGCTTACGTGCTGCGCGACAAATTCATCAAGGATAACCCCGACACATCCCGCAAGCTGGTCGAAGGAATCTCACGCGCCATTGAATGGGCGCAGACGACACCACCCGAGGAAGTGCGGGCCCGGTTCGAAAAGATTATTGCCGAGCGCAAACGCGACGAAGACGCCTCGTCCATCAAATACTGGAAAAGCACCGGGGTTGCGGGCAGGGGCGGCCTGATCACCGACCAGGAATTGCAGATCTGGATCGATTGGCTGGTCAAGGACGGTCTTCTCAAGCCCGACCAGATCAAGCCTTCCGATCTCTATACCAATGCGTTCAATTACTATCGTACGGGCAATACGGCGGACGCCAAATGAGCGCGGTCAAAATTCGCTTCGAGCAGGTCCGCAAGGAGTTTGCCATCCGCGGCGAGAACGGCGGACCGGCCCGCCGCTTCACCGCGCTCGACGACATCACGCTGGATGTTAAGTCTGGCGAATTCCTCGCCCTCGTGGGTCCGAGCGGTTGCGGAAAATCGACCCTGCTCGATCTCTTGGGCGGACTGGAGGCCCCGACCAGCGGGCGGATCTTGCTTGACGGACGGCCAATTATGGGACCAGCGCGCGACCGTGGTATCGTGTTCCAGCAATATGCTTTATTTCCCTGGCGTACGGCGGGGCAAAATGTCGAGTTCGGGCTCGATATCGCCGGGCTCAAATCGAAAGCGCGTCGCGAAAAGGCGCTGCACCATCTCGACTTGGTCGGTCTATCGGCGTTCGCCGACCGGTATCCGCACGAACTGTCCGGCGGCATGAAGCAGCGCGTCGCGATTGCGCGCAGCCTGGCTTACGATCCCGAGGTGCTGCTGATGGACGAGCCGTTCGCGGCGCTCGATGCTCAAACGCGGGAGACGCTGCAGGGCGAGCTTCTGCGCATCTGGCGGCGCACGGGCAAGACCATCGTCTTCATCACGCACGGGATCGACGAAGCTGTCGTGCTCGGGCAGCGGGTTGCGGTCATGACGTCGCGTCCCGGGCGCATCAAGCAAGTCATCGAGGTTCCCGAGGTACTTCGCAGCGAGACCGAGGACGTGCGGTCGCTTCCGGCATTTGGAGCCGTCCGGCACGAAGTCTGGACCCTGCTGCGCGACGAAGTGCTGAAAGCTCAACAAGGACAGCTGGCCGGAGACACGGATGTGCTCTGCACGGAAAGCCCCGCAAAGGAAGTTGCCCATGTCTAGCCTGGAAATGTTGACCCTGCTGGAACTGGCGCAGGGGCGGCCCGCTACTTTGGGCGGCGAACAGCTTTCGTCAGCGCCGAGGGAGTTTCGCCTCGCCATCCGGTGGCTTGGTGCGTTCGGTCGAAGGTCGTTGCTGCTGCTGGTCTTGCTGGCGGCGTGGGAGGCCGCTCCGCGGCTGGGACTGGCCGATCCGACGTTCCTGCCGCCGTTTTCGGAAGTGCTGAAGGCGGGATGGCAGCTTGCTCAAAGCGGGGAGCTTTACGATGACGTTGCAGCCAGTCTACTGCGCGCCCTGAGCGGCTTTCTGATCTCGGTCGTGCTGGTGGTTCCGCTGGGATTGGCGGTCGGCTGGTATGGCCGGCTGGGCAGTTTGCTTAACCAGATCATCGAAATCGCCCGCAATACCGCGCCGCTCGCCTTGTTGCCGGTCTTCATCCTGTTGCTGGGCATAGGCGAAGTATCGAAGGTCACGATGGTGATCTACAGCTGCGCATGGCCGCTGCTTCTCAATACCATCGCAGCCGTCAAGCAGGTCGATCCGCTGCTGATCAAGTCGGCCCGCACGATGGGTGTGACGCCACAGCAACTATTCCGGAAGGTCATCTTGCCGGCAGCCCTTCCCACGATCTTTGTAGGGATTCGGCTTGCGAGCGCGTCGGCGATGCTGGTGCTGGTCGCGTCCGAGATGGTCGGCGCTAAGGCCGGTCTTGGCTATCTGATCATCTACAGCCAGTACAGCTTCCTGATTCCGCAGATGTACTTCGGCATTCTGGGTATCACCGTCATTGGCCTCGCATTCAATGCCGTCCTGGAGGTCCTGGAGCGGCACTTCATGCGCTGGAAGGCGCCCGCGGTGGCGGCCTAAACTAGAGCGTTTTCGAGCGAAATGGAAACCGGTTCGCGCAAAGAAAACGCGTCAAAACAAAAGACTAGAGCCCAGTCTCGATTCGATCGGAACGAGGCTCTAGGATGCGCCGGGAGTATTTCGAGCGGTGGCCTGCGTCACGACGCTGTTTGGCGGAACATCTTTTGTAACCCAGACATTGCCACCGATCGCCGATCCACGTCCGATCGTGATCCTGCCGAGAATGGTGGCGCCGGCGTAGATGACGACGTCATCTTCCACGATCGGATGACGTGCGTCACCCTTGATCAAATTGCCCTCGTCATCGGTGGGAAAATGCCGCGCGCCGAGCGTCACGGCCTGGTAGATCCGAACGTTCTCTCCGATAATCGCGGTCTCGCCGATCACGACGCCAGTACCGTGATCGATAAAGAAACCCGATCCGATGCTCGCTGCGGGGTGGATGTCGATGCTGGTTCCGGCATGAGCAATCGCGGCCATCAGGCGGGCGATCAGTCTCGCGCCCAAGCCATGGAGAATGTGGGCGAGGCGATGATGGATGATCGCCGTCATTCCGGGATAGCCGATCAGGATCTCGGGAAAGTTCCGGGCTGCGGGATCGCCGACGAAAGCGGCGCGCAGATCGCTGATGAGGACTCCCCGCACGTCAGGCAATCGCGCGGCGAATCTGCGCGTCAATTCGATTGCATCCTCGCGGTGAAACCCCGGCAACAACTCGTCGCCGACAAATAGCGCGCCGCGATGGATTTGTTCGCACAGAGAATTGAGCGCGGTACTCAGCGTGTTGCCGACAAAATAATCGATATTCTCGCCATCCAGCTCGAACCGGCCGTAGTGTCGTGGAAATAACGCCTCGGTGAGACCGTTGAGGATATCTTCCAGCGCGTCTCGCGATGGAGCCCGACGCGCCTCTCCATCCCGGCGGATGCTGTGGGTCTCTTCCCGCGAACTTCGCAACTCAGCGACGATCCGATCGAGCTGCCATCGCCCCTGCGGGGCGTCGTCGTGGCTAGTTGAAACCATCTGGGAATTCGGCGCGATTTCACGTTTCATTGTGCTTCGCCTTGTCAGCTCCTTTGCGTGGCCGTTTACTCACCGTACTTGCGCCAAAGGAATACTCACTTCGGCAAGGCGATCCAGATCGGTGTCGTGGTCGATTTCGATATATTGGCCGTTCCAGTAGACCAGCCCCGACAAGCGATGCGACAGGTCGAAGCTCAACAGGCGGCCGACCACAATCCCGTGGGAATGCCGCTCGATGATCTCCTCGACCTGACACTCGACGGTCGCCAGGGACTGCCCGAGTAGCGGCACCCCCGATGAACCAGGGAACCATTCGGCGCCTTCAAAACGCTCCTTGCCTTTCAGTTTGCTATTACTGAAGCGGGTCGCGAGCTCTTGCTGGTCCGATCCCAGAATGTTGACCCCGAACACTCGATAGCGCTCGATCAAACCGAACGACGACGCCTGCTTGTTGATGCTTACCAGCAGCCGCGGAGGGGCGGCACTCAGGGAGGTGAGCGAGGTGACCGTCATGCCCGTGATATCGTCACCCTTGCCGGCGGTGATGATGCTGACGCCGCCGGCAAGGCGGCGCATGACGGAACGAAACTGGCGCTCGATTTCACCGGTGTCGTTGACGAGATGAATGTCGGACTTGCTCATCTGTCTCTCTTTCATCGCGTGCCATCGAGGCTCGTCATTGGCGGGGCAGGCAAGTGGCCTAACCGTCAGAAGAACCCCTTGGCCGGCAGCGGCGTGCCGCTGATTTCGTATTGCCCGATCGATCGGGCCTTGAAGGTGGTCGGATTGTGCGAGGACAAAGTCCGCGCATTGCGCCAGTGGCGATCGAAATTGGTCACTTTCTTGGTGGCGGAGGCGCCACCGACGTCGAACAGCAGGCTGCCGCCGCGAATGGCAAACTCGTCGGCGACGATCTTGGCCTTGGCGGATAGAAGCGCGGCGTTGTGGGCGGCTTCGATGGCATTTTCCGCGCCGGCATGAAACGCGTCGGTGGCGACATCGAGCGCTTCGGCCGCCGCAAGGACGACGGTCTCTGCAGCAAACGCACCGGCGGCGATTTGCCCGACGGTCTGCTGCAGCAACGGATCTTCAGTCGGGATCTCGCTCGGAGCGTAGTAGAATGTTCGCTGGCGGGAACGCACGAGGGCGGCGGCGTCATGCAGGATGGCCCGCGCAATGCCGGCATTGATCGCGGTCAGGAAAAGCTGGGCAAACGTGTTCGAGTAGGGGACGCCGTAGCCGACATCGGGGGCGTCGAACACGACTTCCTGATGCTTGACTCGAACGTTGCGGAAATGCGTGGTTCCGGTCGCCGTTAGCCGCTGTCCCAGTCCATCCCAGTCATCGACCAGTTCAATGCCCTCCCGCTTCACCGGGATCAGCGTCGCCCCGGTCGCGCCGGACGTGTCGGCCACACGCACAAGGACATAGTCCGAATACAACGTGCCGGTGCTGTAGTACTTCGTGCCGTTGAGCAGATAGTTGTCGCCGTCGTGCGTCAGCGTCGTGTTCGGCTTGACGTCACCGACCTTCGGCGTCTCCAGCTCCGTCGTTGCCAGCCCGATAATGGCGCCATCGGCGACGGCTTTCTGCCACTGCCGGCTCTGATTGTTGCGGGGAAACCGCACCAGCCGTTCGACCACGCTGAAGTGATTGCGCAGGATATGCGCGACATTGGCATCGGCCTCGCCAAGGCGGATGACGACCTCGAATAATTCGCGAATTGTACTGCCGGCGCCGCCGGCCTGTGTAGGCAACCGCAATGCGCCGAGCCGGGCCCGGCGAATGAGGTCGACAGCTTCATAGGGAAGAATGCGCTCGCGCTCGCGCTCGCTCGCTCCTTCGGCGATACGGTTCAGCAGTGCCTCGAGCCGCGGCGAACGAGGATCGAGCCGATGCGAGGGCTCCAGGGACAGAGCGGATACAGGCTGGTTCATTGTTTGACCCCGATGGAAGGATGCGAATGGCGGTGTGCTTGATCGTGCCGAGGGTGAAGTTGCGGCTAAAGTTGCGCCAGGTGATCGGTTATCTTGACCGGCTCCGGCAAAACCTTGCGTGCAACCAGCCAATCCGCCGCTCTCTGCAGTTCGGCAATGAAGTTCTCGTCATTGGCCGGGAAATAGCGGTATTTGCGGTCCATCGCGATGAATCGGTCACGCACCTGGTCGCTGTATTTTCCGGCCTTCTGCGCGATGTATTCAGCGTCCCTGCTGTTTTCCGAGATCCACTTGCCCTCGGCGCGGAAGGCGTCGTTGACCGCGCGGACCAATGCCGGATTGTCGGTCGCGAATTTGCGGGTGGTCAGATAGGATGTGTAGTCGATCTGGAAATCGAGATCGCGGCCTTCGAGAAATAGATCGTGAGCTTTGTATTCCAGCCGGGCGATATCGACGCCGGGGCTCCACATCGACCACGCATCGACTTTTCCGGACGCAAGCGCGGGCGCGGCGTCCGGCGGATTGAGATAGACGAACTTTACCGCGGAACGCTCGATCTTGTGCTTTTCCAGAGCCGCGACCAGCAGGAATTCACCAAGGCCTGAACGGTTTACCGCGACTGATTTTCCAACGAGGTCCTCAATCCTGTTGATACCGGAATCGTCCTTGGCGATAATCGCGGTGGTGCGCGGCTCGTAGACCACGAACTGGGTGAACACCAGCGGCGAGCCGGCGATGATGGCAGCCAGCGCTGGCGTAGTGCTGCCGCCGAAGCTGAAATCGGCACTGCCGCCAGTCACGGCCTGCAAAGTGGGCGCGTGGTTTGGGAACGGCCCGAGCCATCCGACCTTGATGCCGTCTTTGGCCAAAACCTTTTCGAACTCTCCGCGCTCTTTGGCGATGAGGTTGAGGCCGCTGAGGCCCCAAGTCAGACGAACCGTGTCCGTGGTGCGGCCTGCGGCCGACCATGCCGGCACGCTCAAATCCAGTCCGGCGAGGGTGCCGATACCGAGGGCTGCGGTGCCGAGAAAGCCGCGACGGGATGGCCTGCCAAAGGAGAAATCAGACATGAATGGATCCTTCCGGGAGATTTAGGCGGGGATGGGAGACGCCAGTACGCCAAGCTCCGCAAGGAGGTCGGCGCGCGCAATGGAGGTCGAACCTTCACCATTGGTTCGGTGTTCAAAGGCAATCCTGCCGTCTCGCATCACCAGGATGCGGTCGGCCAGCGCGATGGCCTCGTCGACATCGTGGGTCACCAGCAACACGCCCGGCCGGTGGTTGGCGACCAGTACGCGGACGAGCTCATGCATGCGGATGCGGGTGAGCGCGTCGAGCGCCGCGAATGGCTCATCCAGAAGCAAAAGCTCAGGCTGCTGCACCAGGGCACGAGCCAATGCGACGCGCTGGGCTTGTCCTCCGGACAAATTGCGTGGCCAATCATCGAGCCGGTCGCCGAGCCCAACCTCGGCCAACGCAGCGCCGGCGCGCTCGCGCGCATCCGGATGTTGCGGTCCAAGCGATACGTTTCGCCAGAGATTGTCCCAAGGCAGCAACCGGTGCTCCTGAAACACCACGGCCGGCCGACGCGGCGCCACGATGCGGCCGCCCTGGATCGGATCGAGGCCGGCCAGGGCCCGTAGCAACGTGGTCTTTCCGCATCCGCTTTCCCCGAGCAGCGCGACGAATTCTCCTCGCTCGATACGCAGACCAAGATTTTCGATCACCACCCGGTTACCGTAAACGCGGCGGAGATTGGTGACGACCACGGCGGGTGAGGAGGCGGTCGAAGACGACAGAGGTGGCGAGACATGGAAGGTCATCGCGCGGCTCCGTAGTTGGGATGCCAGGCGAGCAGACGCCGTTCGAGCAGACGGGCAATCGCGTCGGCGGCGACGCCGATCAACGCGTAAATCACGATCGTCAGCACGATTACATCGGTGCGCAGGAATTCGCGCGCATCCATCGCCAGGAAGCCGATCCCGGACTGCGCCCCGATGGTTTCAGCCACGACCAGCGCAAGCCACGCCGTCGCGAGCGCATAACGAATACCGGTGAGGATCGACGGCAAGGCTCCCGGGAGAACGATCCGGCGGATCAATTGCAGCGAGCTCAGCCCCTGAACGCGTCCAAGTTCGATCAGCTTCGGGTCGACCTGCCGAATCCCAAGGGTGGTGTTGATGTAGATCGGAAAAGTAACGCCGAGCGCGACGAGAAATATCTTTTCCGCCTCGCCGACGCCGAGCCATACGATCACCAGCGGCAGCGATGCGATAAACGGAATGGCGCGGATCATCTGGACGCTGCGGTCGATGGCGGCCTCCGCGATACGCGAAAACCCAACCAGGATCCCGAGTGTAAAGCCCACACTGCCGCCGATCGCAAAACCAACCGCGGCCCGTAGCAGGCTGATCCCGAGATCGTTCAGCAGGCTATCGGTCGTCGCCAGCCTGATCGCCGTTTGGATGACCTTGCTTGGAGCCGGCAGCACTTGCGGCGACAGCCATCCGGCCCGAGCAAGGAGTTCCCATATGACCACAAGCGTAACCGGTGCGAGCCAGGAGAGAGCCTGCAAGCCGTGGCGGCCGATCGTCAGGCCCGGTTTGTCCGACGAGGAGGCAGATTCATCGGCGCGCTGAGGCTGATCAAATTCGACATTCGCCGCGGTCTGTTCGAGGTTGCTCAAGAGCGTATTCCTTGATCGATCGAGCTTTGTGTCGCCTCTATGAATGCAACGAACGTCGGGACGTCGCGCGGAACGCGCGCCAGCTATCGCTCGATCAGCGATGCGCCGCATCAACGGAAGCCTCGATCACACGACCTAAACTCTCACACGAATTGGGCCGGACAGAAATAGACCGGTATTTCAATTGTCATTCGTTCCGGAGTGTTCTGATTTCTTTGCAAGCCAAAGACGGCAAGGAATGTCTTTCAATGTTTCATTGCCGATTTTTCGGTCAGATGTACTTGATCTATCGGTGCGCTTTGGCAACAACACTTTAGCTTTTGCTGAAACAAATAACGCGAACGATCCGAAGAGAGAACGCAGATGACAGCATTGCCCCTTCGATTTGGCATTTGGGCCTTGGTCCACGGGTCGCGCGCTGCGCATCAGGATCCCGAAGAGCCCTATGACGCGTCATGGGAACGCAATCGCGATCTAGTGCTCGCCGCCGAGCGGCTTGGTTACGATTCGACACTGATCGCTCAGCACACCATCAATCCTCATCAGGAGGATCTCGATCAGCTTGAAGCGTGGAGTTCGGCGGCAGCACTTGCGGCCTTGACCAGCCGGATCGAGATCATTGCTGCCATCAAGCCGTATTTGTATCACCCGGTGGTGCTGGCCAAGATGGCGCTTCAAATCGAGAACATCAGCCGCGGCCGGTTCGCGATCAATCTGGTCAACGCCTGGAATCGTCCGGAGCTAGAGAGGGCCGGCATCGGTTTCCCGGAGCACGACGCGCGCTACGCTTATGGCCAGGAATGGATCTCGGTCGTATCGCGCCTGATGCAGGGTGAACGCCTCACATACAAAGGCGAACATTTCGATGTGCAGGACTACGCGCTCAGGCCCAAGGATCTCTACCGGCCGCGCCCGCTGATCTATGTCGGCGGCGAATCCGAGCCGGCGCGCGCGCTGGTCGCCGATCATGGCGATGTGTGGTTCATCAACGGCCAGCCTCTTGAGGACGTCGCAGGCCTGATTGCCAACGTCGCGGCGCGGCCGCGCCATTCTCGGCCGCTTCGTTTCGGCCTTTCCGCCTTCGTTATCGCGCGGGACACCAATGAACAGGCCACCGCCGCCCACGAGCGGCTGTTGGACCTGGCGGCAAAGGACGCGCCGATGAAGGCGATCCAGAAACAGAACACCGATCCCAAGGTCGTGATGATGCAGACGATGCAGAAGACACCACGCGTGGGCAGCAACGGTGGAACGGCGGCCGGGCTGGTCGGCAGTTACGACGAGGTAGCGGCGCGCATTCTTGCCTTCCACGCCGCCGGGATCGAACTGTTCATTCTGCAATTCCAGCCGTTCGAGGCGGAGATGGAGCGCTTTGCGCAGGAGGTGATCCCGCGCGTGCGACAGGCGCAATCCGGGTCGCCCGCCGACAGATCCGAACGGCCGGAGGGACTGCAGCTGGGTCGGCGCTGACGAGGGATCCCTACGCGGATGCGGCCGCCGGGGTCCGTTTGGCAAAGCGGCTCGCCGGTCGCGGAAGGTCGAAATGGTCGCGTAGCGTCGAGCCGCTATATTCCTTGCGGAACAGGCCGCGGCTTTGCAGGATCGGTACCACCGTTTCGACGAAAACCTCGAGCCCCGTTGGAAGCGCATCCGGCATCAGATTGAAGCCGTCGGCGGCGCCGGCTCTGAACCAGGCCTCGATGTCGTCGGCGGTCGACTCGGGCGTCCCGACGATGATGCGGTGGCCGACGCCGCCGCCGAGCGCCCGCAACAGTTGACGTACGGTCAGGTTTCCGCGGCGGGCCAGGTTCACGGTGCCCTGGAACATGGTGTGATTGGCGTTGGCGGGCAGCGGCAACGGATCGGGCAGGGGCTTATCGAGTTCGAGCAGCGCCGGATCGATCTGCAGCGTGTTTGCCAGGCGGGCGAGGCTGTATTCGATGGGCACGAGCTCCCACAATTCGTCCTGCCGCCGTTTTGCTTCAGCCTCGGTGCTGCCGATCACCGTCGCGAGTCCCGGCAGAATAACGATGGATTCGCCCGACCTGCCGTAGGCGGCAGCTCTTGCTCGCAGGTCGCGCGCATAGGCCGCGCCTTCCTCGATCGTCTGCGCGAGCGTGAAAACGGCATCCGCCTGGGCGGCTGCGAGATCCCGGCCATCGCTCGATCCGCCGGCCTGCACGGTGACGGGACGTCCCTGCGGCGAGCGCGGCACATTCAGCGGGCCCGCTACCGAATAATACGTGCCGCGGTGGTTAATCGGATGGACTTTTGACGTATCCACGAATCTGGCTGAGGCCTTGTCGCCGACGAACGTGTCGTCTTCCCAGCTGTCCCAGAGCGCATGAACGACTTCTGCGAATTCCTTGGCGCGATCGTAGCGCGCTTTGTGTTCGAGAACGGCAGGCAGGCCGAAATTGCGGCTCGCTGCCGCATCGGCCGTGGTGACTGCGTTCCAACCGGCGCGACCTCCGCTGGCAAGATCCAGCGTCGCGAACCGCCGGGCGATGTTGTACGGCTCATTGTAGGTCGTCGATGCCGTGGCGATCAGGCCGATATGCGTGGTAGAGGCAGCGACCGTCGCCAGCACGATGGTCGGCTCCATCGAGAGGAACGGACGGTAATCAATTCGGTCCGTGACGGCCGGCGTATCGGCAAGAAAGATTGCATCGAGCTTGCCGCGCTCGGCGATCTGCGCCACACGCACGTAATGACCGACATCGAAACATGCGCGCGGGTCGCTCTCGGGTAGCCGCCATGCCGACGCGTAGACACCGGAGTGCAGAAGATTGACGTTCAGGTGCAGTTGACGTGGCGCCATGATGGGATTCCGGCTTGAGGATATCGCAGCAAGCGAGATATCGCGTTGCGACGATCAAGGAAACAAACGGCAGCTTCTAGAACAAGAAAGAAAAATTCGTCTCTACACGCACGCAAACTCCGCAAGTCTGTGTCGAGTTGAGTGCCAATAGAAAATGTCGTGTGTGTCACCACACGAATCTTCTTTGCGGCGGGGCAGCAGGGAAAGCTTCGTCCAATTCTCCGCGAATATCTGAAATTGCCAGTAATGCTGCGTCGCGCGACGATGATAGTGCGGCCTGATCCAGCCGCGAACAGCTCGGCGGAGAAATAGTTCATGGCAAATCGATCCATCCGCCCCGAAAGGATATCGTCGGCGACCGGATCTGTTGAGTTCGACGCGGATGTTCTGGTGATCGGCGGCGGTCCGGCAGGGACATGGGCTGCCATCGGTGCGGCCGAGCGCGACGCGCGCGTCGTCCTTGCCGACAAGGGATTCTGCGGGACGTCCGGTGCGACGGCCGCGGCCGGAACGGGCGTTTGGTACGTCGATCCGGATCCGATGCTTCGCGAGGCTGCGATGGCCAATCGCGAGAAGATGGGCGGCTATCTTCAGGACCGCCGCTGGATGGCCCGTGTGCTCGATCGCACCTACGATCGGAGCAATCAGTTGGCCGACTGGGGTTATCCCTATCCGGTCGACGGCAACGGAAAATCCCAGCGCAACTCGCTGCAGGGGCCGGAATATATGCGGCTGATGCGCAAGCGCACCAAGCAGGCCGGTGTCACCATCCTTGATCACAGTCCGGCGCTCGAGCTGCTGGTCGACGAGGACGGTGCCGTCGCAGGCGCCGCCGGCGAGCGGCGCCAGAAGCACGATCGATGGACCGTGCGCGCCAAGGCCGTCGTGATCGCAACCGGGGGCTGCGCGTTTCTTAGCAAGACACTGGGATCGAACGTGTTGACCGGCGACGGCTACCTGATGGCGGCCGAGGCCGGCGCCGAATTCACCAGCATGGAGTTTTCGAATCCTTACGCGATCTCGACCGCGTTCGGCTCGGTAACCAAGACCTTGTTCTTTGGCTGGGCAACCTTCTCCTACGAAGATGGCAGCGTCGTTCCCGGCGCAGCCTCGAAGGGTGGAAGGTCGGCCATCGCCCGCGCGCTGCTGCAGGGGCCGGTCTACGCCCGGCTCGACAAGGCCGACAGCGATGTGCAGCAACATATGCGCGCGTCGCAGCCGAATTTCTTCCTGCCTTTCGATCGGACCGGCATCGATCCCTTCACCGATCGCTTCCCGCTAACGCTGCGGCTTGAGGGCACCGTGCGCGGCACCGGCGGACTTCGCATCGTCAATGACGATTGCGCAACCAGCGTGCCGGGCCTTTACGCGGCGGGCGATGCGGCAACGCGAGAACTGATCTGCGGCGGATTTACCGGCGGCGGCAGTCACAACGCGGCGTGGGCGATGTCGTCAGGCAGTTGGGCAGGGCAGGGTGCCGCCGACTATGCCAGCCAGATTGGCCGGGCAACAAGGCGGTCCTTGTCGCGTGCCGGTACCGTCGCTCTTCGGGAGCGCTCCCATCGGCCGTTTAATCCGGCGGATTTGACGCGAGCCGTCCGGGACGAAGTCTTTCCCTATGAACTGAATTACTTCCGGGAGGCGGGACGTCTCAGCGGGTCGCTGCAGCGGCTCGACGCGCTGTGGGCTGAAGCTTCCAGTGCGGATGCCGCAACCGGGTCCGATCTGCTGCGGGCACGGGAGGGTGCGGCCATGCTGGCGACGGCGCGATGGATGTATCGCAGTGCGCTTGCGCGCTCGGAAAGCCGCGGCATGCATCGGCGCGACGATTTCCCCGATCAGGACGACCGGCAGCGGCATTACATCACGAGCGGTGGACTTGACGAGGTCTGGACGTCGTTTCGTCCGCACGCCGCTGCGGCCTACGCGGAGGCGGCCGAATGATCGAAATTATCGATGCCGAGCGTTGCACCTCCTGCGACATCTGCGTGAGTGTCTGTCCGACCAACGTCTTCGACAAGACCGACGGGATCCCGGTGATCGCCCGGCAGGGCGACTGCCAAACCTGCTTCCTTTGCGAACTCTATTGTCCCGAGGATGCGCTGTTCGTGTCGCCCTTTGCCGATGAGCTGCAAGAGGTCAACCTCGCTACCCTGAAACAAGCCGCCGCGATGGGCAGCTATCGCCGGGCGGTCGGTTGGACCGATGAAACCAGCGACCGTCGCGGGATCGATCGAAGTTATCTGCTGTTTGGCCACTGAAAACAACACGCCGTGCCCTCTTCGGAGCGCGTGGTCCAATGTAAGGTCTGGAACTCTTGAATGAACGTGCGTCAAACCCTGACGGCATTGCGGCCGATCGAGTCATTCCCGCCTATAGCGCCTGATGCGGTGGAGCCGGATCCGATGGTCCGGTTCGAGGCGGTCTCAAAGACCTATCCGGCACATCGCGGCAAACCGAGCGTGCGCGCGCTGCAGGACATCGATTTTGCGGTTCCGCGCGGTTCGATCACCGGTGTCATCGGCCGCTCCGGAGCGGGAAAATCCAGCCTGGTCCGGCTGATCAACGGGTTGGAGAAGCCGACCGCTGGCCGTGTGTTCGTCGACGACCGCGACATTTCAGGTCTTGCCGGCCACCAACTGCGGCTGGCGCAACGTTCGATCGGAATGATTTTCCAGCACTTCAATCTGCTGTCGTCGCGGACGGCGGCGGGCAATATCGCCCTGCCGCTCGAAATCGCGGGCTGGTCGAAATCCGATATCGCGGCACGTGTCTCGGAGTTGCTCGACCTTGTCGATATCGCCGATAAGCGTGATCGCTACCCGTCAGAGCTGTCCGGCGGGCAGAAGCAGCGGATCGGCATCGCCCGCGCACTGGCGACGGGGCCCAGCGTACTGTTGTCCGATGAGGCGACTTCCGCGCTCGACCCACAGACAACGCGGTCGATCCTTGACTTGCTGGCCAACATCAATCGCGAACTTGGCGTCACGATCATCCTGATCACGCACGAGATGTCTGTCGTCAGGCAACTTGCCAAGGAGGTCGTCGTACTCGATGCGGGACAGATCGTCGAGCGAGGGCACGTCGCCGATATATTTACCCATCCGCAGCATTCGATCACCCAGAGCTTCCTTACCGAGGTTCTTGGCGACGCGGTGCCGGTGTCCCTGTCCAGCCGGTTGCAACCGCAGGGGAGACCTGGAGACCAAGCGGTTATTCGCGTGCTGGTTCGGGGCGTGGACGGTGGCGACACGCTGGTGTCGCGGCTGGCGCGCGAACTCGCTGTTGACGTGGCGTTGCTGTCGGCCCGTCTCGATGAGATCGGAGGCCAGCATGTCGGCTCACTGACGCTCGGCGTGCCCGGCGATGAAGCCCGGCTCACGAAGGTGCTGTCCTATCTTTCACAACGTCAGTTCTCCATGGAGCGCCTCGGCTATGTCGCTTGACCTTATCAATCTGATTGTCCAGGCCACCGGGGAAAGTCTTTTCATGGTCGCGGTCGCGGCCTTGTTCGGAACGCTTTTCGGGTTGCCACTCGGAATTTTCCTGGCGACGAGCCGGAAGGGGGAGTTGTTCGAGGCGCCGGCCGTAAACAAGATCCTTGGTGTTATCGTCAATGCAACGCGATCGACCCCCTTCATTATCCTGGTGGTCGCCATCATTCCGTTCACGCGCCTGATCGCGGGCACGTCGATCGGATCAGGCGCGGCGATCGTACCGCTCACCATTGCGTCGGCGCCCTTCATTGCGCGCCTGGTCGAGGGCGCGATCCGCGAAGTCGATTCCGGTTTGATCGAAACCGCGTCGTCGTTCGGCGCCACGCCGTTACAGGTCGTGCTCAAGGTCTTGATCCCTGAAGCGCTGCCGGGGCTGGTTCTGGCGTTAACGCTCGCGGTTGTCAGCCTGCTCGGCTACTCGGCGATGGTTGGCGCCGTCGGCGGCGGAGGGCTCGGCGATTTGGGCATTCGCTACGGCTATCAGCGCTTCATGCCGGACATGATGCTGGCCGTGGTGGTCGTCCTCATTGCACTGGTGCAAAGCGTGCAGACCGTTGGCGATTATCTGGCGCGTCGCGTCAATCGCCGCCTGCGGCATCGATAAGGTCGTCATGCCCAAGGAAATCCGTCTCAACGCGTTCGACATGAACAGCGTCGGCCACATCCAGCATGGCATGTGGACCCATCCCCGCGATCAATCGCCGCGCTACACCGATATCGAATATTGGCAGAATCTTGCGCGCACCGCCGAGCGCGGACTGTTCGATGCGATATTTCTCGCAGACATTATTGGCGTCTACGATGTCTATGGCGGTTCGCCTGCGGCCTCGATCCGCAACGCGGTGCAGATTCCGATCAACGATCCCCTGCTGGTCGTTCCCGTGATGGCGGCGGTGACAAGGGACATCGGCTTCGGCGTTACCTCGAACGCAACGTACGAAGCCCCGTATCTGTTTGCCCGCAGGCTCTCGACCCTCGATCACCTTACCAAGGGGCGCATGGGGTGGAATATCGTGACCGGTTATCTCGACAGCGCCGCGCGCGCAATGGGGCTCGACCGGCAGATCGAGCACGACGATCGCTACGATCTGGCGGACGAATATATGGAGGTGATCTACAAGCTGCTTGAAGGAAGCTGGGAGGATGACGCGGTCATCGCGGATCGAGCCAACAGGCTTTACGCGGATCCGGCAAAGATACATGCGATCAGCCATGCCGGTCGGCGGCATCGGGTGAACGCCATTCACCTCAGCGAACCATCGCCGCAGCGGACGCCGGTGCTTTTTCAGGCCGGCGTATCGACCCGCGGCCGGGCATTTGCCGCCAAGCATGCCGAATGCGTATTCTTTGCGACGTCGACCAAGGAAAACGTCCGCGCCATTGCCAGGGATACGCGAGCGCAGGCGGTCCAAAACGGCCGCAAGGCCGAAGATCTCGTCATCTTTCTGAGCCGTTCCTTTGTCGTGGGCAGGACGCGCAAAGAAGCCGAAGAGAAGTTCGCCGATTACAGGGCGTATGGCAGCGTCGAAGGCGCGTTGGCGCATTTCGCGAGTTCGGTCGGGATCGACTACGCCATGGAAGACCTCGATGCGCCGCTCCGGCATGAGCAGACCAATTCCATGCAGTCGATCCTGGAAGCGCTGACCACCCGCAGCAGCGAGCAATGGACGTTGCGGAAGCTGCTTGGCCAAAAATGGGCCTCGGCAGTCGCACCATGCCCTTTGTGGGTTCGGCAGAGGAAGTCGCCGATGAGATGCAGAGCTGGGTTCAGGAGACCGGCATCGACGGCTTCAATCTTAGCCGAGTGGTGACCCCGGAAGGGCTGGAGGATTTTGTCGATCTCGTGGTGCCCATCCTGCAGGAGCGCGGCGTCTACAAGACCGCGTATCGCGAGGGCACGCTGCGGCAAAAGCTGTTCGGCGGCGCGTCCGGGCGTCTGCAGGATTCACATATCGGCGCGTCTCATCGGTATCGACGGGAGAGGGACGATGCGCCCCATCAAACTTCCGAGCCAGTAACGGCTTCGTAACGACGGTTTAACCAGGCGATGCTTCCGGGATGGAAGCTTGAAGGGGATCGAGATGAGCTGGAATACCGGGACGTATCATCGGCGCCACTTGCTTTCGATGGTGTTGGCGAGCTTTCTGTTCGTGGCGGGTTACGGAGCGGCGTCACCGGTCACGGCTGCGGAGCCGCTGAAGGTCGGGACGTCAAGCGGCCCGATTGCCGATATCATCCAGTTTGCCGCGGCGCGGGCCAAGGAACAGGGGCTCGATGTCAAGATCGTCGAGTTCTCGGATTGGGTGACGCCAAACGAGGCTCTACAGAGCGGCGATATCGATGCCAATCTGTTTCAGCATACTCCTTTCCTGAACAACGCGATCGAGGCGCGCGGCTACAAGTTTGCGCCGATCGCGTCGACCTATGTCCTGCCGGTCGGTCTTTATTCGAAGAAGATTGCGAAGCTGGATGACGTTCATCCGGGATCGACGGTGGCCGTCGCCAGCGATCCCGTCAATGAGGCGCGCGGGCTCCTGCTGTTCGAGAAGGCCGGATTGATCAAGCTGCGCGAAGGTGCGGGAGAAAAGGCCAATGTCCGCGACATCGTGGACAACCCGAAGAAGCTGAAGTTCCTGGAGATCGAGGCGCCGCAGCTTCCCCGCGTGCTCGATGATGTCGAACTGGCGCAGGTCAGCATCAGTTATCTGATCGCGTCGGGCGGTAATCCCGAAAGCTTGCTCGCCGCGGACGGATTCGGCGATCCGCGCTACGCGCTGCAGTTCGTGGCGCGAACCGACAGGAAGGACGATCCCCGTCTGCTCCGGTTTGTTTCGATCTACCGGTCAAAGGAAGTCAAGGACTACATCAACCAGAAATACGGCCGGTTCTTTGTGCCGGTCTGGTAATCTCCGCGTTACGAGCCCTTTGGCGACCAGATCTTCACGGCCGTCGTATCGACCTTCTTTGGAATTAGTCCTTCGGCGAGGAAGGCATCCGCGATGCGCTGCTGTTCCGTCAGGCCGGGAACGGTGACAGCACCGACCAGATAGGAACGATGACTATTGGCTTCTTCGACGGTCGCAGCATCGATGCCCCAGAGGCCAGCGAGCAAACTTGCGGCGTCGGCGGGATGGGCTTTGACCCATTTGCCGGTCTCGGCAAGTTTGCCGAAAATGACGTTCAGCACATCGCTGTGGCGATCGGCGAAATCGGCGGCCGCCACGTAATAGCGCTTGTAGCTGGCAAGCCCGTTGCTCCCGTCCGTCAGGATATGTCCGCCAGACTGGCGGCTGGCGCTGGTGAGAAATGGATCCCAGGCAACCCAAGCATCGACATTATTGCTGACAAGCGCGGCCCGGCCGTCGGCCGGCGTCAGATAGGCCGGCGTGATGTCCTTGAAGGTCAGGCCGGCCTTGGCCAGAGCGGCCAGCAGCAGGAAATGGCTGCCAGCGCCCTTGGTGACCGCGACTTTCTTGCCCTTGAGGTCGGCCAAGGTTTTTACTGGCGAACCCTGCGGCACCAGGATGGCCTGCGCCGACGGTGATGCGGCTTCCTCGGCGACGTAAGCGAGTTTGGCTCCGGCCGCTTGTGCAAAGATCGGCACCGTATCGGCCACGTCAGCGCCGAAATCGATGCTGCTGATATTGACGGCTTCCAGCAGTGGCAGCCCGCTGGTAAATTCGTGCCAGGATATCATCACGTCGAGCGGAGCCAGTGCTTTTTCGAGTTCGCCATTGGCCTTCAGGATCACCATGAGCGTCGAGGATTTTTGGTAGCCGATACGCACCTCCTCGGAGACGGCAGGATGGGCGAATGTGACCGCAGCCAAGAAGCCGATGATGCCGAGCGTGAAGCGGCGCGTGACGGATGCAACACGGGAAACAGCCGGAGGAGGCTTGGGCGAGATCAACATTCTAACCGTTCCAATCCAGGATATGGCGGGACGAACTGACCTATTAAGGTCTTGCCTAGAGCTGATTTGCAGAGAATTGCAGGCTGTTGGCAATTGCGGAGATTTCGCCGGGCATAGCCTAAAATTCTCCGCTCGACGGCGATATGAGAAATACGTTTCCAAAGTAGGTCGTCGGCGGCCGTCATTCCGATCTGGCCATTGGTCTGCCAGCGTCCCTCCGACGTTGGGACACGAACCGACGAGGAATAGAAATATCGTTCTGCAAGCAGAAGTAGACTTTACGTCTCGACAGCAAAAAAGCGCAGCCGTTTCGTCGTTTTGTTGCGCAGGCGATTGAAGCCAAGAACCATCAGTGCCAAGCGTACATCCGTCGTCTTTATGCCTTGGAGAGCTTTATGCGTATCTTTTCCGTGATTTTTACGACTGCCGTCTTGCTGGCCGGTGCGGCGAGGGCTGAGAGCATACGGATCGGCGTCACTGCCGGTCCACATGCCGAGATTACGGATGTCGTCAGGAAGGTAGCGGCCGAGCGGGGGCTCGACATCAAGGTCGTTGAATTCACCGACTACGTCGTCCCGAACCAGGCACTCGCGCTCGGGGATCTCGAAGCCAATTCGTTTCAGCACGAACCTTATCTCAAGAACCAGATATCCAAGACCGGCTGGAAAATTGTGAAGGTCGCCACCACCGTCGCCTCACCACAAGGCGTCTACTCGCTGAAATACAAGAAATTGGCCGATCTGCCCGAAGACGCGCGAGTTGCCATCGCCAATGACCCTTCAAACGGCGCGCGGGGGTTGATGATCCTTGCCCTCCATGGGGTAATCAAGCTGAAAGACCCCAGCAACGTCGCGTCGACGATCGCCGATATCACCGACAATCCGAAGAAATTGCGTTTCGTCGAGCTTGACGCGGCGCAATTGCCGCGCTCGCTCCAGGATGTCGATGTGGTGTCGATTAACAACAACTACGCGGTTCAGGCCGGCCTTAACCCCGCGACCGACGCAATCGCCCGCGAGAGCGCGGATGGGCCGTGGGTCAACATCCTTGCGGTGCGTGACGAGGACAAGGACAAGCCCTGGGTAAGGCAACTGATTGACGCGTATCACTCAGACGCGGTGAAGAGCTTTATTGAGACCCGCTTCAAGGGCACGTATATTGCGACCTGGTGATGGGGCTGCTGATCTGCACCTGCGTTATTCGGCCGCGTCGGATCGAACAGCGTTCGCTGCGGACGAAGCCGCGCGGCGGAAAGCTGCACCCGGATGCGTCGGATGCAGCAATGCGCCTCGTCCCGGAAACAGCTTTTCGCGCAGGGTGCCCTCGCGATAGGCCGTCTTGTAGACGCCGCGCGATTGCAGCTCGGGCACCACCAGATCGACGAAGGCGTTCAGCGATTCCGGCATGACCAGGCGGAAGAGGTTGAATCCATCGACGTCCGTTTCATCCGCCCATGCGATCAGTTCGTCCGCGACATCCTGGGGCGAGCCGACCACGAAGGGCGACCGCGCCCCGACGCGGCTGAGGGTGGCCAGATCTCCGATCCGCACCGGCCGATCGCTCCGCAGCGTAAAGTTCTCGACCATCGACTGGATCGCATTGCTTTCGACATATTGCACGGCCTGGTCGGGACGGTAGGTGGAGAAATCGATGCCGGTCCAGCCGGAGAGCAAAGCGAGTTGCCCGTCCCGATCGACATAGCGGCTATAGTCTTCGAGGATGTCGTTCGCTTCTGCCCGCGTGGGAGCGACGATGACGGTAGCGCCGACGAACAGCCTGATATCATAAGGATCGCGGCCGAACTCCCTGGCTGCGCTCCTGATCTCGCGGACCGCGTTGGCAAGGATCGGTTTGGTCTGGCCGTTGAGGAAGATGGCTTCCGCATGCCTGGCTGCGAAAGCCCGGCCGCGTTTGGACGTTCCCGCCTGATACAACAACGGCGTACGCTGCGGTGACGGCTCCGCGAGATGAATGCCGTCGACGCGATAATGCGGGCTATCGTGATGCACCGGATGGACTTTCGTCGGGTCGGTGAACACGCGCCCGTCGCGATCACGACGAACCGCGCCGTCTTCCCAACTGCCTTCCCATAACTTGTAGACCGCCGCGAGAAAGTCCTCCGCCGCGTCGTAGCGCTCGTCGTGGGCGCGTCCTGCTGCAAAGCCCATCCCGCGCGCGCCGCTATCAAGATATCCGGTGACGATGTTCCAGCCGATGCGCCCCCGCGTCAGGTGATCGAGCGTCGAGAACCGCCGTGCGAACTGATACGGGTGCTCGAACGTCAGATTGGAGGTGACGCCGAAACCGAGATGCTCGGTGACCAGCGCCATAGCGGAGACGATCAACGTCGGCTCGGCGTTGGGAAGCTGGACCGCGTGGGTCACTGCGGTATCAGGACTGCCGCCATAGACATCATAGACACCGAAGACGTCCGCAAGAAAGATGCCGTCGAGCAGCCCGCGCTCCGCCGTCCGGGCGTAATCAACCCAGTAATCGAGTGTGTTGTAGTTGATCGACGCGTCGCGCGGATGCGACCATAGTCCGGCCCAGTTGTGGCTGGGAGCGGTCATGTTAAACGCATTGAAGCGGAGTTCTCGTGGTCGCGCCATAAGTGGCTCCCGGCGGGGACTCTGATCTAGGTGATCGCGCCGCGACGTGTTTATCACTTTATCAAAATGACTTTATTTCCAAATTGGGCGGCGAATATGCAAATTGTTCTGTGTTTGAATTCGGATATAGCAGCGTTTCGCTGTTCGTTCGGTCGTGATGGTACGAAGCGATCTAATACGCTTGCGTAAATCATGTTAGGCGTGCGTATGGTCCATCTGGTTAACCGAGGATCGACGTCATCGTCGGCGAAACAAATAAACTCCGATTGCGCGGCATTCCAAAAGAATCCGGATGGCGTCAGACGGAGTGACAGTACGCGCATCGCTATTTTCTCCGATAGCTCGACAACGCTGAAATCGACAAGCATCATCCTGATATTGACGTTCGGTGTACGCAGTGCACATGCACCGTTGCCGCGACCTGAGCAGAATGTTGAGGAGATCAATCGAAGTGATAAAAAGTTTCATTCAAGGGCTGCGCGCCGTCGGCCTGCTGTTCGCACTGACGACGGCGGCTGCCGCTGATGAACCGCTCAAGATCGCCACAAGCGCTGGACCGGTCGGACAATTGGTGTCATTTGCGGCCAAGCTCGCCAAGGACAAGGGGATCGATGTCAAGGTGGTCGAGCTGTCGGATTGGGTGGCGCTGAACGAGGTGGTCAACAGCGGCGACGTCGATGCCAATCTGTTCCAGCATGCGACCTATCTTGCGATTCAGAACAAGCAGCGCGGCTTCAATCTCGTGCAGGTCGACAACGTCGGCGTGATTGCTCCGGTCGGGCTGTTTTCGAAAAAGATCAAAACGCTCGACGAGATCAAATCCGGCGATTCCGTCGCAATTCCCAACGAGCCGCTGAATGGCGCGCGCGGATTAATTCTGCTGGAGCGGGCCGGCCTGATCAAGCTTACGCCCGGCAAGGGCTTTTCGGTGAGCAAGTTCGACATCATCGAAAATCCCAAGAATCTCAAGATCGTCGAGCTCGACCCCGCGCAGACCTACCGCTCGCTGGATGACGTCACCCTCGCGCTCGTCAACATCACCTATTTGATCCCGGCCGGCGGTGATCCGAAATCGGCGCTGGTCATCGACCGGACTGTCGATGATGGATTGGTGCTGCGCTTCACCGCCCGCCCGGACAAGAAGGACGATCCACGTCTGAAGGCTTTCATCGAGGTGTTCAAGTCGCCGCAAGTCAAGCAGTTCATCGACGAGAAGATCCCGGCGTTCATTCCAGCCGGCTTCAACAGTTAGGGTGCCTTGACAAGACGGGGCCACGCTCTGCGGCATGTCTGGCATAGGGCCCTTGCTCCCGGATGCGGATCGGAGCACTAGCCTATAAGGTCACCTGTCGGGCTGGTCGGAGGCCGTCGGATTGCGGAAGTTATAGCGCGAGCGGGAAGCGGGAGAAGAACGTGGGACTGCAAAATGAGAAGATCGCGGCATTGTCGTTCGTGACAGCCGATCTCGTTCGACGAACCGGTGCAAGTTCCGATCTGATTTCCTAGTCGTGTCGGTGAAACCTATTTGGTCAAGTAAAATCCGACTATCGATAGTTTCTGCGTGCTGGAAATGACCGCTGACGAAATCAGTTGATGAAATGCTTTGACTGAAAGACTAACGGCCGTGCTCGCTTTGCACGCCGCAGTGCCTGCGTCGGTCCGCCAACGCGTGCGGACGCCGCGCCACGCGAAAGCATCGGGCTGCGCGTGCTGGTATTTCATGCGCACTAAGGAACATCGCGGGAAGGGCCGGTGCATAAGGTGCCCCCTTTTGCCGCGTTGAATTTCGGTTGATCCAGGCTCGCGTTTTGGCAGTGCTGCTCGATATGTCATACCACATCAGTAGCATATTACCGCTCTATAGATTCCTGAGATCTCAGGCGGACGATCGGAGGAAATATCGCAGGTTTGCGTCGTGTGGGGAAAAGCGCGGTAGCGGTCTCTCGCTACCAAAAATCACCTAAGTATCTGATTTATTTATAAAAACGGTGTTTTTGGTGGCGGATACAGTCTCAATTTGAGACGTTTTTTATCTTTGCTAGCTCCCGGATGGCCGAAGCCGGATCGAATGGCTGAACTATGGGATGCAGGCGTCAGCGCTCCTCTCAGGGACCGCCCCACCAACCCGAGCGGTGTTCTGCGCATGAGCTTATGCTCGAGTTGGTCAGAGAGCTTGCCAAGAGGGCCGCACGGGAAGATCACGCACGCGCTGAGCGCCAACGGAAAGGTCCTCGCAAGCGAGTGCTTAAACCCATAAAGCTTCGCCAGTCGTCCGATTAAGTTATTAGTATGTTCTGCACGGAGACACAGTCTCAAAGATTATTTAAAAGCTATTTATAGTTGCCGTTACGGCGGCATGATCTTCTGTTGCCCATGGCCCTGTTCTCCGCTCTATGGGCTGTGTGGAGCGACCACATGAACACCGTTGGTCTTTCGCTTAATGCCGAGCGGGTGTTCGCAGGCGTCCTTGCGGCTGGAATCATTTGTTTGGCGGCTGGCGGCTACTTGATTGCGAAAAGTACAAGGCCGCGAACAAACTAGTTTTCAAACTGGGCTACTGAGGGGCGAAACAGGCCAGTACCAGCACCCGAATGGGACCGGACCAAGAAACGAGAACTTTCGCGTACTTGGGAGCGAGGCATCTATTCAAAAGCCACACCAATCCGATCACGTTGGTAGCGGGTTGATTTTTATTCAGCGGCTATTTCCAGTATTGACTTTTGTCGCTTCCGTTATTCAACAAAAATGGGTTATTGAGTTTGCAGAATAAAACACCAATCATCTCGGGGGGTGTGAAGGTAGCGCCCTCTCGCTACCGTCTTTCCCATTGTCCGGCCCGGACACATAGGTAACACCACGTACCTAAGACATGGGTGACAACCGCGTGCCGAACGGGTTGTCGAGGGGTTGCAAGGTTTTCTGCTCAGGTCGAAATATCCGAGATCATAGTGCATGAAGCTGGCGAGCCAAATGCCGTCGTCGACCTCGTTGACGCCGAGCTTCTGGCCGGCCAGCACGGTGGAGATGTTGAATGCGTTCCGACCCGCCTGCACAATTCCCAGCTACCGGGCCTCCATTTCCATCGCATCATCGGTATCGGCTTTGGGCGCGCCGATGATGACCCAGTCCAACAGCATCACGGCCGCCGGCGTCGCGAGTGCGACATAGATGTCATCGATGCCAAAGGGATCGCCCATCATATACCATCCCGTCGTCGTGATGGTTGCTGCGATCAATCCAAGCGTGGCCCCTCGGTTGGTTCCAAATCGCGGAAGATAGAAGGCAAAGATGGCCACGACGGAAATCGAGAGTCGGAGCGCCCGGGTAAAAAAGGAAAGATGCAGCACCTGCGGGGCGAAGAATACGAACAGGAGCGGGAAAAAGCCGATCGGCACCGACAGAAGCCGGGACATCCGGAGCTGTGCCGTCTGGCTTGGTTGGAGCATCGGCACGTAGAAATCGCGCACGATCAATGCGGAAATGGCCAGCGCAACGCTGCTCACACCGACAAGTATCGACGCCACAATAGACGTCAGCACGAGGCCCGCCAGCAGGGGCGACATATGGTTCATGAATATTGGCAGCGCATAGAGGCTATTTATATCGGGAAACAGAAATTTCGCGGCCACGCCGATCAGACCGAGCGCAAAGCTCACCGGCAGACAGAGCAGCCCTGCAGTGTAGCACGCGCGGGTAACCTCCTGGGGGCCTTTCAGCGAAGATACGGCCTGTACAATGTACTGCGTCGAGAAGATCGACCCGATGCTCGCGATGGTCCAGGCGATGATGGTTGTGATGCCGATCTTGCCGTCCCAAGTGAAGTAATAGTGCGGCAATTTCTCCATCATCGGCGCGATGCCGCCCGTCATGGAGAGTGCAACGCAAAGAATGACTGCGATGCCGACGCACTTTAGGCTCGTGTGGAGCAGGGATACGTAGGCTGCGCTTTTCTGGCCTCCTATGACGCAATAAAATGAGCTGACCGCGGCGATGATCACCGCTGAGACCGTGAGCGACATATGGAAGGCGGATGAAAGGGCCGCAGCGCCGCTCACATAGAATGCAACATTCACGAGCAGCAGGGCGTAGATCATGATCACGGAGACTGTCAGCTGCGTCGAGCGGCCATACCGCTTGGCGATAGCCGCGGAGATAGTATATTCGCCGGTATTGTAGAGTTTCTTCGCGAGAAGCCATCCGAACAGCGGGAAGCCGAGCGCAACACTCAAGACAGCCCATGACGCGGCCATGCCCGAATCAAAGGCTACTTGCGCGACGCCGATGGTCGACTTCGGTGCGATGAATTCGGACATCATGAGCACACCGATGACCAGAGCGGGTACGGAGCGCGTGGCGAACATGAAATCAGAGGTCGACTTGGCGCGATATCGGAAGGTCAGCCATGTTGTCACCGCTATATACGCCAACACCATGCCTATCAGGACAAATGTTCCCTGTGTTTGAAGCTCCGGCATAGACCCCTCCCTGAGATTATTGTGAAACGTCTGCTCTACTGACTCCCGCGGCGGGACATCGTCTCGGCAGCTTTGAAGAAATCGAGCAAACTTTCGCAGACGATGTTCGCGCGCTCCTGCTGCACCCAGTGGCCGGCGCCTTCTACAAAGCAAGGCGGCGCCGTACGGGTGAAAACGGCATGCCTCATGCGTTGCAGGCCACCGGGGATCTGGTACGCCCCCCAGTCCCGTTGGCCCGCCATGAACAGCGCAGGGCAGTCGATCGTGCGCCCGGAAAACAGGCTCAGGTCCTGGGCCAGGCTCCCGTTCATGCGCCCGCGATACCACTGGAGGCCGCCCTGAAAGCCGGTGCGCTCGTAGTCCTCGCTGTAGACGCGGAGCTCCGGTTCGGTAAGCCAGTGCGACGACGAGATGATTTCAGGCGGCGGAGCTTCCGGCGCGACTGTTTCCGCCATCCCTAGCGCGAGTGGCATGATGTAATAGTGCGGCATGCGCGCGAGTTCTTCGGCCGTCCATGACGACAGCTCAAAGGGATTGTTGCCCGGCCAATCGCCGCTCTTGAAATGAAAATAGGCTCGCAGGAAGCCGTTCACGCCCTGCTTGCAATGCCACATGTCCGCATTGGCCTCGCGCGTCGCGAAATAGGCATGGTAATGCTTGCGTGGTGGACCAAGAGAGGCGAGTTCAGCCTGAATTGCGTCCTTTTGCGGAGGTTGCGGGAGAGGCCAGGCGGGCGGCCCGGTGAACGGCGCGCTCATGATGGCCAGCGAGTGGAAAAGGTCAGGGCGGACCAGAGCGCACGCGGCAGCAATTGAGGCGCCGAAATCGTGGCCCACGACGGCGGCGACGGAGGTTACGCCCAAAAGGTTGAGCAAGGCCACAGCATCCCGCACGAGATTGAGAATGCGAAACGGAGACAGGTCTTCCTCGTATTGGATGGGTCTCGCGGCCGTGCGGCCGTAGCCGCGCTGATCGGGCGCCACGACGTAATAGCCGGCCTCCGCGAGAGCAGGCATGACCTTGCGCCATGAATAGGCGAGTTCGGGAAACCCGTGCAGCAAAAGTATGGTAGGGCGGCGCGGTCCGGAAGCTCCGGCTTCCAGGATGTGCATGTCCGTGCCGTTGACGCCTTGGATGAAACGCGCTTTGACGCCCGCAGGAAGGCTCGCGGAAGGTAGAGGCGCCAGCATCGTCAATACCCTCCTCGATGCGGGGGAAGGTGGCACCGAGCGTCGGACGCGGACCGCCCGCGTGTATTTCGTTGAAGCCAGTCGATCGGGAGGTGTGACAAGTGACCGTGGATGAAGGAGAGCAGGCTCGCTATGTCGTTGTCGCGCTGCGGCGCGGGCTTGCGATCCTGAACATGTTCCGCCGAGATCGACGGGTCGTCACAGTTCCGGAGATGACGGCGGCTTTGGGACTGCCGCGGGCAACTGCCTTTCGGCTCGCTTATACGCTCGAGCAGGATGGCTACCTGCAGCGTGTTCCCAATTCCCCCGCATTCCGCCTTGGGCCCAAGACACTTCTTCTTGGGTTCGATTATCTGCATACGACCGAGGTCGTCGCGTGCGGACGCGACGCGCTCACGGCTTTGCGCGACCGCACCGGCTTTTCCACGCATATGTGCGTGCGCGACAGAACGGAAATCGTTTACGTCTTCACGGCGTCGTCCCACCATCGCATGCGCGGTGATATCCCGGTCGGTACGCGCTACCCGTGCCATGCCGTCGCGTCCGGCCGCGCCCTTCTGTTCGATATGACGAAGGCCGAGATCCAAGACCTTTACCGCGGGGTTTCCCTGGAGGTATTCTCGCCCCAGACACCGACGACGGTCGACGCGCTCTGGTCTCGCATCGCGCGCGAACGGAAGCTCGGATATGCGTGGCACCGCTCCGGATTCGTCAGCGGCATCGTGAGCCTGTCTGCGCCGGTGCGGGACAGCGGCGGTGCCATCGTGGCCGCCATCAACATTTCGGACTCGGAGACCGTTCTGAAAGACATCGAAACGGTACGCGATCAGGTTCTCAGCACGGCAGCCGAAGTGTCGGCGCGACTTGGATGGCGCGGCTGACCGATCGCGTTCGACGGCGATCAACGCAGCTCATCCGCATATAGAGGCATTCCAACCTCGCGGAGGGCCGCCTGCAGCCGTTCGATCGAAACTTCCCGGACCGTTGTGTTGCTGTCCAGAGCGATCGCAGCTGCGATTCCTGCCGCCTGTCCGGTGGCCATGCAAGCCGGAACGTTGCGGCTGCGGCCATGGGCGGTGTGATCGGCCGAAATGCATCGTCCGGCGACGAGCAGCTGTTCAACTCCCAGCGGTACCAGACACCGATAAGGCAATTCGTAGGGCTTGAGCCCCCGGAAATCGACATCGGCCCCTTTGACGTCATGCACGTCGAAGGCGGACACGTCGGCAGCTATGCTGTCTGGGAATGAGGTCTCGCCGCTGACGTCCTTGGCGGTCAGCATATACTCGCCGCGGATATGCCGCGTTTCGCGAACCCCCAGCACCGGCGCGATCTGGGCGATCTTGGCCTTCGCGAATCCGGGCACCTTCTTGATAAGAAACTGGGCATATTCCTCGATCTGGCGGTAACACTCGACGATCGCAGCGCTGAACTCGATCGGTGAGAAGACGTTGACGCCCAGCACCCGGGTGGCGTTCACGTACATCAACCCATTGGCTGTCTTGAGGGTTATGTTCTCGCGGGGCAGGTCGATATTTGTCTCTTCCCGATAGGCGCGGATCGTTTTGTTGAAGCCCGTAAGCCACAGTCCGTAATCGAGGTCGTCGTCATTGTCTGGAATGGCCTGGGCGGGCACATCGTCCGTTTGGCGCGCCCAGCGCGCGAGTTCCACGACATCGACGTCGGACATTGTGAAATACATGCCGACGGGCTGCATTTTGACTTCGTCGTCGTCATCGCCCGAGCCCATGACGAACGGAGCGCCCGCGCTGGCAGCGATGTCGCCGTCGGCCGAACAATCGATCACGACCTTGGCCCCGATGAAGCCGCGGCCAGCCTTGTTCTCCACGACGACGCCGGTCACCGTACCGCCGTCGAGGATCGGACGCGAGACCACGGTTTCGAAGAGAATCTGGACGCCAGCGTCGGTACAGAGGCGCGTCAGCAGCATCTTCATGATTTCGGGGTCGCAGGGTGATGCGATCTTGACCTTTCCTGTCTTGGTCCCGGCGAAATAGTCAGCGCCGGCCGCTCCCGCCGTGCGTGCCATTTTCCAGAGCTCGAGGGGCAGGCCGCCCACGAGCGCCCCCGAAGGCTTCGTGTTGAGGCCGAGGGTGAGATTGCCGCCTAAGGAACCGAACCGCTCGACAAGAACCACTTTCTTGTTCCGGCGCGCGGCGGCTGCGGCAGCAATCGGACCCGTGGTGCCCCCGCCAACCACTACTATGTCCGCATCCATCAGCACGGGTATTTCGCGAGCAGGTTCTTGGATGGTCGGCATTAATGCGTATCCTCATGTCGTGTTTCATATATGAAGCAATGCTTCATTTTATAAAATCCGTATCATCCGGTCGGGCTAGAGTCCAGCGTGATGCCCGGATTGTCCGGGCCCCGGAGAGGTCGGACAACTGGCTGACCTCGCTGATGCCGACTGCGCGCGGACCGAAGGGCTGTGCTGTTCAGGCATTTCTTTCCGGCCGAGCAGATGGCGCGGTTTCCGAAGCTGAAGGTCGTGGTGCGGATGGGTGTCGGCTACGATCGCATCGACCGCGCTGAAGCGGCACGGCGCGATATCACAGTTTGCAGTTGCCCGGATTACGGCACGACGGAAGTTGCCGACCACGCCGTCGCGCTCGCAATGACGCTGCGCCGTGGCGTGCGCTACCCCACGAAGCGCAGCACCGCGCGCCGGCCTCCGCCTGGACGCCGATCGATGATCCGTTGGTGCGTCGCCTGTCGTCCCTGACCGTCGGAATCGCCGGCCACTGCCGCCGCGCTGCGCTTCAAGGACCCGTGCAACTCGCGCGTTGCCTCTTGTCGATGAGCGAATCGGCGGAAGAGCGCTTCACCCGCTCCAATGTTTTCAATGCCCTATCGCCCCAAATATTTGGGCGAACGCTTTTCGAAGAATGCATTCATGCCTTCCGTCTGGTCCTCGGTCGTGAATGCGTATCGAATAGCCTGGCGTTCGAATTCCAGGCCCGTATCCAGAGTGGTGTGATAGGCCGCCAGCACAGATGCCTTGGCAAGCTCTGCGGAGCGAGGCGGTTTTCTGGAGATCAACTCGGCGATCGCCAGCGCTCTTGAAAGGGCTTGGCCTTTTTCCACGACTTCGGCAACAAGCCCGGCCCGCAACGCCGTAGCTGCGTCGATTGGCTCGCCGGTGAGGATCATGAGCATGGCGAGAGATTTGCCAGCGACGCGCGTCAGGCGCTGGGTTGCGCCGTCGCCGGGTAGAATTCCGATGTTGATTTCCGGTTGCCCAAAAGTTGCGCCCCCGCCGGCGATGATGATGTCGGCGAGTAACGCCAATTCATGTCCACCGCCGTAGCAAACGCCATCGACCGCGGCGATTAATGGCTTCGTGAAGCCGGAAATATCCTTCCATGCAGCGCGGCGGGCTGGGTTGTCGATCGCCTCAAAGCCTCGCTGCTGCATTTCCTTGATATCGGCGCCGGCCGAAAAGAATCCTTCGCCCCCGCAGATCACGACGCATCGAACGGACTCATCCAGAGCAGCCGCGCGGAACGCCGCGGCAAGCTGTGCGATCAGTTCGTTGCTCAACGCGTTGCGCTTCGAGATTCGATTCAGTGTGAGTCGGACGACATGTGGATTGGGAGAATCCGAAAGGACCAGCTCGGGAAAATCGCTCAATTTCACCTCCAAAATCGTGTTCGGGCGGTTTACACTGAAATCGATTTCTGCAATAGCGCTTTTGGGAGGCGGCCCGGCTGGACGGTCGCCGGAATGTCAGGTGAGTCCATGGATTTGGAACCGATCGCTCAGAAAGCTTTCCTGCGGGCGCTGGATCTTTGTGCGAAGAAGATCCTTGAGGACGAACCTGCTCTCGGCGTCAATTTTCCCTACGTCACGTCAGCCTCCGGAGCCTGGAAAGTTCTTCCGGCGTCGGTGTCGGCCGGCTACAGCGGACAGAACTGGAGTCACGGAAACTGGTTTTGCGGATTTTGGGTCGGCCTGCTGCTGGTCTCTTATCTGCGGACCGGCAATCGGACCTATCTCGATATCGCGAACGAGCGGCTTTTGCTGGTTGCCCCGCGAGCCGCAGACGGAAATACCCACGACATCGGCTTTATATTTTACCCGAGCGCGGTCGCGGCTTATCACATCACCGGCAATTCCGCTTATGCGGAGATTGCGGCCAAGGCGGCCGATCAATTGCGGCGGCGACTGATCATGACCCCCGAGGGCAGCTACATTTCGGCCTGGGGACCGCTTGATGATCAGCGGGGCCGTCGCTCGTCGGCTATCGATACGATGGCCAACTTGCCGCTGCTGTACTGGGCGGCGCAATACAGGGACGATGCCAGTTTCACATTGGCGGCCGAAGCGCATGCGCTGATGACGCAAAAGGCCTTCATTCGTCCCGACAACTCGACCTACCACGCAGTGGAATACGACCTCGAAACGGGAAGCCGCCATCGCGGATTCACGTTTCAGGGATATGCGGACGAGTCGGCCTGGTCCCGCGGTCAGGCCTGGGCAATCTACGGTTATGTCAGGACCGCCGAAGCCACTGGCAAACGGATCTACCTTGATCTCGCGGAACGGCTCGCCGATTTTTACCTCGCTCGAACCGGTTCGACGTTGATTCCGTTCTGGGACTTCGACGATCCGTCGATCCCCAACGCTCCGCTCGACACATCGGCGGCGGCGATCGTGGCTTCCGCTCTGCTCGATATGGGCGCTCTGCACCCTGACTTGCAAAAGGGGGCTCGCTGGCGAAAGCATGCGCTCGATATCCTGACCGAGCTGTGCAACCACCATCTGGCGACGGAAGGCACGCACCGCGGGCTGCTTCGCCACGGATGCTATTCCAGGCCGCACGACGAGGGCGTGGACAGCGCCGTGCTGTTCGGCGATTTTTTCTTTGCAGAGGCGCTATGCAGCGCAGTGCTTCCCGGACAGCTCAGGGCGGTGCCGAAAGTCCTTGAATCCTAGGCTTTCTCAGCCCTTTTTTTGCCCGGCGGTTTTCGGGACGCTGTCCCGAAAGTTCGCGGCTTGGACGTCGAAGATCGTATGATCAGCCGGTAGGGGACCTGGACGCTGCGCGGAATCGGCATCCCGGCGATCGCGTTGATGAGATAGTCCGCCGCACCGCGGCCGATTTCCGCGGCCGGAACGCTGATCGTCGTCAGTGGAGGATCGACCTGGGCTGCAAGTTCGACGTCGTCGAAGCCGGTAATGGACAGGGATTGCGGCACGCTCAATCCCATTTTTCTCGCCTCGGCCATGGCGCCAATGGCCAAGGTGTCCGTGGTGCAGATAATCGCCGTCGTATCCGGATGGTCATTGATGATCTGGCGCAGGGCGCTGCGACCCTGCGCCAATGAGTGATCCGCCCTGATGATCTGGCTTGGCTGTAGCGTGATTCCGGCCCGAGACAATGCGCGTTGAATTCCCTCGAGACGGGCACGCGATCGATCGTTGGATGGAGGAATGTTCACGATCGCGCTAAAACAGACATGACCAAGCTCGAGAAGGAATTTTGTCAGTTCCTCCGTCGCCGCCTCGTTGTCGATCCCGATCGCAGGTATTCCGGCCTGTCCCTTTGTGACGTATGTCGTGATGACCGGAACGCCGGCCTGTTTGATCAGAGCTCTCAATTCTGGGCCGTGCGAACCGCCGACCAGCGCGATCCCGTCGACGCCGCGTTCGATCAGGCTTTGCAATTCCTGCAGCTCACGTCGCTGGTCGTATTGAGAGTTGGCGATCAACAGCGTGTACCCGCTTTCGCTGAGCCGGTTTTGCAGCGCTTCCACGCCTTCGGCAAAAATGCTCAGTCCCAGGGTCGGCACGATTGCGCCGATCGTTCGCATGCGGCCGGATTTCAGGGCGCGTCCGGCGCTGTCGCGGGTATAGGACAAAGTGGCGATCGCCCTCGCGACTTTGTCTCGCAGTTCGGGCCGTACGATATCGGGATGGTTCAGAACGCGCGAGACCGTCGCAGGAGAAACGCTGGCTTCTCTGGCGACATCATCGATCTTGGCCCTCGACGTATGACGACCGAGCGGAGGGTCAAGGCGCTGCTTTGTGTTCATTCAAGTTCGTTTTCAAAAATGGAACGTTCGGACACGACTATGTCTGATTGACCTTGCCGGGTCCATGATCTGACCCGAAATCGACCAGCCTTGCTGCCGCGCGGCTTGACTCGGCGGACCGGACCGTTATTCTGAAATCGATTTCAGATAAGGCGGGGGCTCGGCCTCCCATTCAGCAGAGAAAGTTCTAGACAAAAATGGTCGATCTCCTGAAGGGCGTCAGGGTCCTGAGCTTCAATCATTTCCTGATGGGGCCGGTCGGCGTTCAGTTTTTAGCGGATCTGGGCGCCGATGTGATCGCCGTTGAGCCGCCGGATGGTGCGTTTCAGCGCAAATGGGGCGGCGCCGACAAGCAGGTTGACGGCCAAACCATGCTGCTTTTGACTGGCAACCGCAACAAGCGAAGCTTGACGCTGGACCTGAAGCAGCCCGAAGCGGTCGCCATCGCCAAGAAGCTCATCGCGACGTCCGACGTCATCGCCGAAAATTTCCGGCCCGGCGTGCTGGACAAGCTTGGTTTGGGATTTGAAGAGGCGAAGCGAATAAAGCCGGACATCATTTACGCAGCGGCCTCGGGGTACGGCGCCGACGGCCCCTACGTCAATCGGCCGGGCCAGGACCTGCTGGTGCAGGCGCTGTCCGGACTTGCAACGATCACCGGAAGCCGGGAACACGGGCCTCGGGCTGTCGGTGTGTCGGCCGTGGATCATCACGGAGCCGCGCTGCTTGCGGCCGGAATTCTTGCGGCCCTGGTCGGCAAATCGAAGACGGGCAAGGGATGCCGCGTCGACGTGAGCTTGCTGTCCGCGGCGCTCGATCTGCAAATGGAATCGTTCACCTGCTACCTCAACGGCAAGACGCCTGACGACGTCCGGCAGCCCGGGCCGATCGCTGGTTGGTATTACGGCGCTCCTTACGGAATCTATGCGACGAAAGACGGCCACGTCGCCATCTCGCTGGGTTCTCTTGATGTGTTGGGAGATGCGCTCGGATTGACGCCGGCGCAGCGAATTCCCGACAGCGATGCCTACAGCCGGCGCGACGAGGCGACTGCCGCAATTTCAGCGAACCTTGCAGGGCGATCCACGGCTGATCTATTGGCCGTTCTGTCGGCAAAGGGCATTTGGCATGCTCGCGTCAACGATTACTCGGATGTCGTGGTTGATCCGCAAGTTGCGCATAATCGCAGCTTTCAGACCGTGGCGGGCGCGACGGGATCTCCGATCACGCTCGTCAGCCATCCGATCCGTTACGACGGTGAGGTTCCATCGATCCGCTTGCCGCCGCAAAAGCTCGGAGCGCAGTCGGACGATATCCTCAGTGAGCTTGGCTACGACGCCGATCAGCGTCAGGCGCTCCACGCGAAAGGTGTGGTCAGCGCCGTGAAGTGAAGAACAGCAGATCAACAAAAACCAGTCGATTGTCGAACGCATCGGCAGCGCCCAACGGGAGAAAAGTCTATGAGCATCGAGAGCGGTATAAGGCGGATTCTAGCGCTCGCGGGAATCCTTGCCTGCGCGGCATCCGTGTCACCGGCACGTGCGGAAACAACTCTCAACGTCTGCTACATCAACCATCCCGTCCAGGTCGCGAACGTTGCGATCCTGGAGAAATGGGCGGCCAAGCAGGGCATCAAGATCAACAAGACGTTGACTTCCTATTCCGTGTATCTGCCGAAGATCACCCAGATGCTTTCGTCGGGCGCGACGGATCAGTGCGACATCATCTGGAACAACGACGACTGGGGCCAGGATCTCGCCCAGTATCTCGAGCCGCTGGATGATGTGACCGACGCGCGCAACGTCGCTGAGGGGCAGCTTGAGCCATTCCACAACGCCGACGGCAAGACCACCGCCATCTCGCTCACGACGACGGCCGGCATCCTGTTTTACCGGACCGATCTGATCCCGGAGCCGGACCTGCCGAAGACCTGGGCCGACCTGGTTAAAATCAGCCAGAAGCTGCAGGCCGAAAAAAAGGTAAAGTGGGGTTACGTCGGCGGCATGAGCTACACCAATACGTTCTTCAGCTTCTGGTGGACGCTTTGGAACAACAATTGCGATATCTACAGCCCGGCATACGAGCGCGACAACAAAAAGCTCTCGGCGGACGGGTGGAAGCCGATGATCGCTTCCGCCTGCCAGGTTCAGACCGCGGAGTTCTGGTGGGATGCGCTCAACAAGGACAAGATCAGCCCTCCCGGAATGACGACTTATTCGCGCGATGAAGCCAACGCGATATTCCAGGCCGGCGAATCCGCCTTTACGGTGGCCGATACGACTTTCCTCGGCACCTTCAACAACCCGGAGAAGTCAACTGTCGCCGGCAAGGTCGGTATCGCTCGTTTCCCTGAGGGACCGATGAGCACCGGCGGCCGAACCTGGATCGATATCTGGGGATGGTCGATCCCGAAGACGATACCGGATGATCGCAAAGCGGCGGCCAAGAAGCTTTTAGGCGCAATGCTGAGCGATGCCGACGGCCAGATCGAGCAGTGGAATCAGACCGGTGGTCCTCCGCCCAACACCAAGGTATGGGCGACGTTGGAGAAAAACGATGCCGGCTGGCGCAAGCTGTACGACATCCTCTTCAAGTCTGCCCACGTTCACGACGCCTATTATTTCCGGAACTGGTCCACGGTGCACAAGATCTATTCGGACACCATGATCCGCGCGATGAAGGGAAGCCGCGAGGACATTCCTCAGGTGCTGAAAGCGTCTGCAGACGCTATTCAGGCCGGGGCCATGACCAAGTAGCCGATGGAAAAGCCCGCCACGAGGCGTCGACTGGATGAGCAGGAGCGTTTCATGCTTCTGCTCATCGCTCCGGCCGCAATCGTTCTTGTTTGCTTCCAAATCATTCCGATCATCGTCGGAATGAATGCGAGTTTTCGCGACTGGTCCCTGGTCAATCCTCTGAAGACCTGGGTCGGCCTCAGCCAGTATGTGGCGGTTTTTACGGATCCGGTTTTTCTCAAGATCGTACTGCCCAATACGTTTATCTTGATGGTGAGTTCGGTATCGGTATCGCTGGTCCTGGGGCTGGGCCTGGCGTCGCTTCTCAACAAGCCTTTCTTCGGCAGGCCGCTGGTCCGCACCGTTATTCTTTTGCCGCTGACCATTGCGCCGGTCATCACCGCGACCATGATCCGCTGGTCGTTCAACGACCAGTTCGGCGTGATAACCACATTCCTGGCGTATCTCGGGTTGCCGGATGTCGCGTGGCTGTCCGACCGCTGGCCTAGCTTCACGCTTGTGATACTCACCGATATCTGGATATGGGCGCCCTGGTTCACGATCATCCTTCTGGCGGCGCTGCAGGGGCTCCCGCCCGAGCAATTCGAGGCTGCCAAGATCGACGCCGCGACGCCCTGGCGCACGTTTATCCATGTGACGCTGCCGATGCTGCGGCCCGTCATCACCGTCTGCATTCTGATCCGCTCGATCGATGCGTTCCGGACATTCGATCAGGTGTACATCCTGACCGGCGGCGGTCCGGCGCGCAGCACTGAAGTCTTCAGCGTCTATGTCTACGTGCAGGCTTTCGTGAATCTCGATTTCGGCCGCGGTGCCGCCGCCGCGGGGGCCGGCGCGATCATCATGCTGCTCGTCGGCATCGGCCTTTACCGTCTCGTCAACCGAACGATGGTCAGGTCGCGATGATCGGGATGCTCGCAGCCGCCGTTCGCCGCGGCATATTTTCAATCGGCGTGCTTGCGATTTTCGTGCTGTTCGTCGGGCCGGTGGCGATCCTGGTTCTGACGTCGGTCCGGCCGGCATCAGGGGCCTATTATATCTGGCGCGGAACGTCCTTCACGCTGCATAATTTCGTCGAAGTGACGCAGCAGTCGCAAGTCGTGCGGGCGATGTTCAACAGCTTCGTGCTGTCGACGCTTGCGACCATTTTCTCATTGGGCATCACCGTCGGCAGCGGCTACATGCTGTCCCGGTTCTCGGGCTGGATTCAGCGCAGTTGGTTCGCGACGATCTACATATTCCGCACGGTTCCGTACATTTCCTGGGTGCTGCCGCTCTATCTCGTCAACACCCGCCTTGGAATCTACGATACCTATGTCGGGCTCCTGCTCCCGCATATCGCCGTCCATGTCTGCTTCTTTTCCTGGCTCATGAAGGGCTTTTTCGACGGCATTAATCCGTCGATGGAGCATGCGGCGCTGATCGACGGGTGCACCAGGTGGGGAGCCTTCTATCGCGTTGCCTTGCCGTCGGCGATGCCGGGAGTAGCCGCGCTTGCGATCCTGTGCTGGCTGTCGACCTGGAACGAATTTCTGTTCGCTCTCATCCTGACCGGCCAGAAAACGCCCATGATCACTTCGACCATGGCGCAATTCGTCACCGAGACCGGCACCGAGTGGAATCTCATGAGCGCCACAGCGGTACTTGCGATGCTGCCGGCGCTCCTCGTCACGATATTCGGCCAGAAATACGTCATCCGCGGACTTCGGATGTGAGCCAGTGGCAATAGCTAGAGGATTACGATGACAGAAGTCATCTTGCGCGACGTTGCAAAGAAGTACGGTCAGTTGTCCGTCGTTCATGGGGTCAGCCTCACGATCTCGGACGGGGAGTTCGTCGTGCTTGTCGGCCCCTCGGGCTGCGGCAAATCCACCACGCTTCGGATGATCGCGGGACTGGAAAGCACCAGTTCCGGCACGATTTCGATCGGCGGCAAGATCGTCAACGATCTTCCTCCGAAGGACCGCGACATCGCGATGGTTTTTCAGAATTATGCGCTCTATCAGCAAATGACGGTTTACGACAATTTGGCCTTCGGTCTGCGCAATCGAAAGGTCCCGGAGGATGACATTCGTAAAGAGGTCGCGCGCGCGACCCAGATCCTCGGCCTGGAGCCGCTGTTGAGCCGCAAGCCGTTTCAGTTGTCTGGAGGACAGCAGCAGCGCGTAGCATTCGGCCGCTGCATCGTCCGCCACCCCCAGGTGTTCCTGTTCGATGAGCCGTTGTCGAACTTGGATGCCAAGCTTCGGGCGCAGATGCGTCTGGAAATCAAAAGCCTCAGGGAGCGCGTTCCGACGACTTCCGTTTACGTCACCCACGATCAGGTCGAAGCGATGACGCTGGGCGACCGCGTGGTTGTCATGAAGGACGGCTGGATACAGCAGGTCGGAACGCCGCTCGAAATCTACAACCGGCCGGCCAACCGCTTTGTAGCGAGCTTTATCGGATCGCCGGCGATGAACTTTATCGACGTCGACCTTATCGAAGAGCAGGGCAGACTGCGGGCTAAAGCCAAGGACTTCAGCATTGGGGTCTCCGACCAGACAGCCGCGTTGCTCAAGAACTGCAAGGCGACATCCGTGACGCTGGGCGTGCGACCGGAAAGTATCCATCTCGGTTCGCCTCCGGCGGACGTCGACACGGCTTTTACGGGAGATGTCGCGGTCACGGAGCAGTTGGGCGCCGAACTGGTCGTCGGCGTCAATGCGGCGGGATCCACCATCATGGCGTCGCGAATTGCGCCGGACACCCCGATCGCCGTTCACGAAAATGTTTCGATGTGGATGAATCCAAGGGCCCTGCATTTTTTCGATGCGAAGACGGAAACTGCCCTGCGGTAGCCGAATGTATCGCCGCGTCGATGTTTCCAAAGCGTTCTGAAAGGTGAACCAAATGACTGCAATGCATGCGAAAATCGGCGACACCGTCACGTTCTCCAAGACGGTTGGCGAGTCGGATGTCTATATGTTTGCCGGACTGACCGGCGACCTCTCGCAAAATCATGTCGACGAACAGTTCATGAGCCATTCGATCTATGGGCATCGTATCGCTCACGGCGCGCTGATGGTCGGCTTCATGTCGACGGCTTCGACCCGGATGATCGAAGAAAGCCTGAAAAAGGGCATCGATTCCACGCCGGTCTCGCTGGGCTACGATGGTGTCCGGTTTTTGAAGCCGGTGTTCTTCGGCGATACGATCACGGTGAACTACGTCATCAGCGAGATCGACCAGGAACGCCGCAGGACGCTTGCCAACATCGAAATCAAGAATCAGAACGGCGATCTCGTCGCCGTCGGCAAGCACATCACGAAATGGACGCTCAATGTGAGCCAACGCTGACGGTGGTGGCAATACGTCCGCTGCACTCGGGGCAGCGGATATCCACGCGAGGCAATATCAATGGGAATGCCGGAGTAATTCTGATGAGCAATGCGACAAACGGCAGCCGACTGTCGGCGGCAATAGATCTGGTCCGAAGCCGGATCGATCAGACGTTGGCCAGTCTCGACGGCCGATTTCCGCATTGGGCGGATGCGCAGACCGGTGTCTGGACCACCACGGCGGACGGCGACTGGACCGGGGGAGCATGGCCCGGAATGCTTTGGCTGGCCTATCGGCGAACCCAGGATCCAAAATATCTTGAGGCGGCCAGAATATGGAGTGGCCGGCTCAAGCCGAGAGCGAAACTTCAGACCGCATTCAAAGGCTTCGGCTTCTATTACGGCGCGGCCTTGGGAGATATCCTCTGCCAGGACGAAGCTGCGTCTAAACTTGCGCTCGAGGCTGCGACTTCCCTGAAGGGACAATTCGACGAGAGGCTGGGGCTTATTCCGCTCGGCGGCGATGCAGAGGAGTCGGAGGATGTCGGCGGATCGTTCAGCAGTATCGATTCCCTGCAGGCGATCCCCTTGTTGTTCTGGGCCGGCAAAAAGACCGGGGACCCATCCTTCGCTGCGGGTGCGGCCAAGCACACCTCGCGGGTGCTCGACATCCACATGCGGCCGGATGGCTCGATCGTGCAATCAAGCGAATTGAACCCCGCGGACGGAAGCATTGTGCGTCATTTCACGCACAAGGGATTCAGTGACGACAGCGTTTGGGGGCGGGCTCAGGCCTGGGGTCTGGTTTATTCTGCCATGGCGATCGCAAGCAGTCCGCAAGACGCCAACACATGGTTGAAGCAGTGCATGGCGGCGGCAGACTGGTGGCTGGCTCACGTTCCAGAAAGCATGGTCGCCTACTGGGACTTCAACGATCCCGCCATTCCGAACACGGAAACCGATACGGCCGCAACCGCCATCGTTGCGGCGGCATTGTTGAAGTTGGGCGAACTGGCGCCGTCTGCCGAGCTTCGGAGCCGGTATCGCCACGCCGGCGAGCAAACCGTGGATGCGCTGATCGATCACTATCTGACGTCGGTGAACAAGAATGAGAGCAGGCCCGCCGGCATGCTGGTCGGGGCATGCTTCAACAAACGACGGGATGCGCGCAGCCAGGACTCCGCGACCAGCGCTGAGACGATTTTCGGATCGTATTATCTTTTCGAGGCTTTGAATGTTCTGGACGGGACGATCCCGGCAAACCTGTAGAATCCCGTTGCTGATAATATCCGATGCAGGAGTTCTCTCATGACACGCTCCGCGAGCGAGATCTATCGTGGCTTGTTTCCCGTGGCGCCCACGCCGTTTACGGAGTCAGGCGATCTGGATCTGGAGGGGCAGCGTCGCGTACTGGACTGCATGATCGACCAGGGAGTCGATGGGATCTGCATTCTTGCAAATTACTCCGAGCAATTTCTTCTCTCGGACGAGGAGAGGAATATATTGGTTGATCTCTGCTTGTCGCACGTCGCCGGACGCAAGCCTGTCATGGTCACCTGCAGCCATTTCAGCACGCGTATCGCGGTTGAACGAGCGTCGCGGGCGGCAGAGCGCGGCGCAAGCCTTTTGATGCTGATGCCTCCATATCACGGCGCCGGTTTGAAGGCTGATGAAAGCAGAATGCTGGAGCACTTCAGCCGCGTCGCAGACGCCGCTGGTATCCGATCATGGTACAGGACGCTCCGCTTAGCGGCGTGACATTGTCGGTGCCATTTCTCGTTCGCCTGGCGCGCGAAGTGCCATTGGCGCGCTATTTCAAGATCGAGGTGCCGTTCGCTGCGGCGAAGCTGCGATCCCTCATCGAAGCCGGCGGCGAAGCCATCGTTGGGCCATTCGATGGCGAAGAAGCAATTACCATGATGGCTGATCTCGACGCCGGCGCCACCGGCACCATGCCCAGCGCGCTGCTGCCGGATCTCCTGCGCCCCGTCATCGACAATCACCTGGCGGGCCGACGGACGGAAGCCGCTACCGCGTATGCCCGAGTGCTGCCGTTGATAAATTATGAAAATCGCCAATGCGGACTGCGGGCTGCGAAAAGTGTGATGGCGGAGGGGCGTGTCATCAAGTCCGACGCCGTGCGTCATCCGCTGGACCAGATCCACCCGCATACGCGCGCCGGCCTGCTCGAACTTGCACGAGAGGTCGAGCCGATTGCGTTGCGCTGGGGCCATTGATCCCATCGAGCGCACTTGACGTTTGATGTGAGCTATCGTGTCTTGGGTGCCACACGGGGAATTCTCAATGATATCATTGAACGCAGCCGCCATATTGCCTGATGACGGGGAGGCGGGCGCACTCGTAGGCCGGGTCTGGCTGCCGGCAGCTTCCGGTCCGTCGGTGGTCGCCATTCGGGACAATGGCGTCTTCGACATCACATGGCGGTATCCCACTGTTAGCGCGCTCGCCGAACATGCAAATCCTACAACCGCATTACGCGGCGCCGAAGGCATTCGAATTGGCGACCTGGATGCAATTGCCGCCAACACGCCTCCTGATAGACGCGATCCCACTCAGCCGTGGCTGCTCGCGCCCATAGACCTTCAGGTCATCAAAGCGGCCGGCGTCACCTTTGCCGTTTCGATGCTGGAGCGGGTGATCGAAGAACGCGCCCGAGGCAATCCATCTGCGGCTGCAACGATTCGGACCGAAATCACGCGACTTGTCGGAAATGATCTGTCGAAACTTAAGCCGGGCTCGCCGGAAGCCATGCGTCTCAAGGAGGTACTGATCGCTCAGCAAGCCTGGAGCCAGTATCTTGAAGTCGGGATTGGAGTCGATGCGGAGGTGTTCACCAAGGCGCCGGTATTGTCGTCGGTCGGCACCGGGATGGATGCCGGGTTGCATCCCAAATCAAGCTGGAATAACCCCGAACCGGAGGTCGTGCTGATCGTTTCGAGCAAGGGCTGCATCGTTGGCGCGTCGCTCGGAAACGACGTCAACCTCCGTGATTTCGAGGGGCGCTCCGCGCTTCTTCTGTCCAAGGCGAAAGACAACAACGCCTCCTGCGCCATCGGGCCGTTTGTTCGCTTCTTCGATGACAGCTTCGCGCTCGACGACATCAGGAAAATGGATATCGCGTTGACGGTGAATGGCGAGGATGGCTTTGTTCTGGAAGGCTTTTCATCCATCAGCATGATCAGCCGCGATCCTGAGGATCTCGTGCAACAGACGATCGGATCGAACCATCAATATCCTGATGGCTTCGTCCTGTTTCTCGGGACGATGTTCGCGCCGACGAAGGATCGCGAGGGGCCAGATCAGGGCTTCACGCACAAGACGGGCGATTTGGTCACCGTCGCAAGCCCCAAACTAGGCAAGCTTGTCAATCGGATGCGGACCAGCGACGTCTGCGAGCCGTGGAGCTTCGGCATCGGTGCCTTGATCAAGAATTTGGCCGGACGAGGTCTTCTCGGCAACCAGGATTAGCACCGGACGCGACAATCGCTGCGGTCCGCGTATTTGCGATTTAGCGAGACCGAACGAATTCCGATCAGGCGACCTCTAGGGTTACGGCAGCGACAGGTTGAGCGTCTTGCCGTCCTTTAAATTGACGAGCAACTGGAACTTGTTGGGTTTCGCAAGACGTTGGGCGAGAAGACTACGCCAACCTCAACCAACCCAGCGACGGCACTGAGAACCGGCCTACACTGCCACTGCAACAGGCCCGCCGGTTTCAAAGTGTTTCCGTCATCTGGATCAGGACGCCTTCGGGTCCGAGAAAATAAACCGTCTTCAGATTCATCGACGACACGGTCTGGACCGCACTGAGGAATTCCCAGCCCTGCGACTGGAGGCGGCTCGTCAACTCGTCGATGTTGTCGACGTCGAAGTCGATGTGGCGGTAGCCGAACTTGTTTGGCGTCCCGAGGTTCTCGCCGGGAGCGGCGATCGGATGCAGGAACTTGAGCAATTCGATCTGGACGGTCGAACCTTGCAGCGACAGCGGAACGTGTACCGCCCGCACATGATGCAGGGCATTGAGCGCGTCGGCCCACGGTCCCTCCAGTGTAACCGCGGCTCCGGCGGTGAAGCCGAAATTCGTTACAAAAAATTCTCTCGCCGCGTCGAGGTCCTGGACGACGATGTTGATGTGGCCGAATTTCACTGTCATCGCGCTTACTCCGAGATCCATGGCGGCGGCTCAAGCCCAAAATGCAACTTGAGCATTTGATCGGCGGTCTCCAGCGGGCCTTCGACCCAACCCTGGAAATTCGAATAGGCCTCGCCGCAGATGTAGACAGGTACCGGCGGCTTCGGCTGCAGAATCTTCTGGAAGACCGTTTGGCTGTCGACATTCAGCGGCCAGAAATTCGCGCCGCCGCCATACGGATCTTCGCCCCAATCGCGATAGGCCGCGGCATAGGGTGCGGGGATATCGACCCGATTCTGCACGCCGTGCATCTCAAGCATTTGACGATGCGCCTCTTCGACCATCAATCGAGGCGCCTTGTGCTGCTCCCATCCGGACGAGACCGGATCGCCGGGCCCGGCCGAGGCAAAAAGATCGGGCGACTGGCGGTCCCGCAGACCGGCCCAGAAGTCGAGGTCACGCCCATCATCGTAAATCAGCACCACGGCTTTGCGGGTCTTTTCGTCGACGGCCCAGTAGTAGCACTGACGAAGCGGCAAATCGGTGATCGATTGACCCTGGGTGATCGGTTGGAATGGCTTGCCGCCATCGCTCTGCCCCGGGATCGCATCAAGCGTCTCCCACCACGGAAACGGATAGCAAATCGCCAGTTTGAAGAGCGGTATCGGCGAGACCGAGCCGATCAACTCATGCACATCCGAGTTTCCCGGAGCGAGGACGGCGCCGCTTCGATCAAGCAGCTCCAGCGCGCGCCGCGGCATCGCCAGAATCAGGCGTCGCGCCAGTTGCGTGCGCAGGGCGCCGCTGCGATCGGCCAACCGCAACGCGATGGCCGGCCCGCCATCCGCCTCTACCTGATCGAAGCTCACGAGCGTTTGCCCGAGATGCGTGACGCCGCCGGCCTTGACGAAACCCTCCTCCATCATCCGCGGCAGCATGTCGTAACCCTCCCGAACATGGGAATATTCAATGCTCGCGCCAAAATCGGCGAGGTTCCACGGAAGCCCATCCGCAGCGTTCCAGGTGTGCAGGATACTGTCGTAGCCGCTGGTGTCCTCGGCGAATTTGTACGCTTCCTGGCTGATGTTTCGCTGCAGAACATATTGCATTGGCAGATCGCGCAACCGATAGCCGTCAAACCGGCCGGTCTCGGCGATCTGCTTCCAGTCCACATCCTTCAACTCAGGCCGATCGCTGCCCTGGATCACCCGCAACGCACGCGTCGCGCCGAGCGCAGTAAATCCAGTATCAAGCGTGTCCGAGCCTCGCTCGTCCGGCGCGAGGGAATATGGAAGCTTTGTCGCGTCCGTGAGCTCCTGACGGCGCAATCTCTGGCCCCTGATATAGACCAGGTTCTGAGGCTCGGCGACCGGAAAGGGATCGGGCGTCAAGCCGAAGTGGGCGACCAGCCCCTTCACCCGCTTGTGCGACGACGGGAAGCGCATGCCGCCGAGTTCGACCCGGGTGTCGGCGATGCCGGGGGGCACGACCGAGAGCAGGCGACCGCCGACGCGCGTACTGCTCTCGAACAGCGCGATCTTCGGTGCAACGGCCGGCTTCGTTGGCGACCCAGTCAGCAATCGCCAGCCGCTATAAACGCCGGAAACCCCGCCGCCGACGATCGCAACGTCGAGCAGATCATGATCTGCTGCCATCTTTGTCTCCTGAAGTCTTTGGGTTGTCGCCCTTGTCCCTGGAGGCGAAATCACGCAGGACCGCAATCGGGTATCGGTGCCTTCGGCCAGCCATAGGGAGGCATCGCCACCGTGTCGATGTAAGCAATAATAACTTGCGGCTGCCGGTCGGCCGTGGCGCGTTTCAGCGCCGCGCGAAGCTCGGCCTGGAATTGAGCGGCGCCCTGATCCGGCATGATCGCGACCGCCCGGGCGCCGAGGCCCTCGGAAAACTTCACTAGGTCCGGATTGCCAAGCTTGTAATAATCCGCCCACGGCTGGCCGGGGGGAAACAGTTCAGCCATTCCCTGGCTGACCATGCTCAAATCATTGTCGTAAAGAACCACCCAGATCGCGCCGACCCTGTTCTGCGCGGCGGTGGAGACCTCGGCGCCATGCATCATGAACGCGCCATCGCCGACGATCGCAAGGCAATGTTGATCGGGAGCGCCGAGCTTGCCGCCGATCACCGCGCCGACCCCGAAACCCATCGGCCCCATATCCAGTGCGCTGCGATAATGGAGCGGCGGATCGACCACCATGTTGTTGAGCGACCAGCCGACGCAGTTGCCTGCGTCGATGAACACGTGGCCCGACGTCATCTCCTCATTGATGACCCGGACAAGTGCGGCGGGATGGATGGGCGCGGCATCCGATTGACGCCCCGCGGGATCGCTGAACGGCGGGGTTTGCTTGATCCGCCGGATCAACTCTTTGCGCGCCGGCGCGCCCGGCGGCGGCTTGCCCCCTCGCCCATGCTCACAAAGCAGGTCGATGGTCGCGCCGGCCTCGCCCACAATTCCCAAGGTGATGGGAAAATCGCGTCCAATGACGGTCTGATCGAGGTCTACCTGAACGAAGTTGTCGCTCGGGATCAGAATCTTCGAATAATTATCGGACGCCACGACGCTTGTCGCAAGTTCGCCGAGGCTCGATCCAAGAACAACCAGGACATCGTAGGCATCATCGGATTGATCGGTCGATCGCATGTAGAGGTCGGGCCATTTGCAGGCGGTCATGCCATAGTTACGCAGGGAGAGTTCGTGGCTCTCGGGAAAAATCCCCTTGGCGTCCGGGGTGGTCATCACGGGGATCGCGTATTTCTCCACCAAAGCCTCGAACGCTTTGAGCCGCTCCGGCAGCCGAAGCGCGCGGCGGCAACCGTTGCCCAGAAAGATCAGGGGTTTTTTCGCTTCCGCAAGGTACGCAAACGCGCGCGCCACCTTGTCGGGGTCGGTGCCGCCCGGCTGCGTACGGTATTGTTCGGGTGAGGTCGGTATCGGAATCTTGTTGCCTTTCCTGTCAGGGTCGGGCGGCGCGATCACACAACTTGCGGCGACATCATTGGGCAAACTGATATGAGCTGCGCCCGCCGGAAGCGAGCGCGCGACGCGCAAGGCCTGCTGGAAGAGCGTCGCAAAATGGGCCTGGCTGGAGATGACGGTACTGTACTGCACGGCATTGGCGAACACCGCCGCGACGTCGAGCCGGGCGTCGATGCCTTCCTGCAAATACCCCCTGCCGAAATACTGCTGCGCGACCTCGCCCGTGATCGTCAGTAGTGAGGCGCCGCTGGCCTGGGCATTCATGGTGCCGGTCAAGGCATTGGTGGCGGCCGGTCCCGAGGTCGTCAGCACGACACCAAGGCTGTCGGTTACGGTGGAGTAGCCGTGGGCGATATAGGCCGCGCCGGTTTCATGACGGCAAATGACAAACCGGAAGCGATCCTGTTGTTGCTTCAGTTCATTCATCACGTAGATGAGCGCGCCGCCTGGAATCCCAAACAGCGTGGTGACGCCTTCAAGATGCAGATATTCCAGCATCAGCTGGGAAACGTTCAAATTCCACTTGTAGGTGACGCCAGGCTTTCCACCGGTCGCTTGGGACATTTCGATGCCGCCGAGGTCGGATGACTAGAAAAAGGGCGCGCTTCATCAAATCGTAATAAAACACGTTCAATCCGTCCTGCAATCTGCATGATATTACGGGTTAGTCAATGCGGGGCAGCGGCGGACCGAGCGTGCAGGCTCCGCACGCAGCCGCGTTGAATCAGGCAAAACCGATTGGCAAAAATCGCAGGACTCGCCATAATCGTTGAAGTCGCCGAGCCGAACCGCGAAGCGCGGACGCCAATCACCATTGAATGTGCGGAACGAGCGACCCCTTTGCGCGGGGTTTCTGATGTCGCTGACATGGACGGCATAAACCAGTGATAGCGGCTTCCACCAAGAGCGACGGCAACTGGGTCCATGAGAATGGACTCACGGAATACCGCAACATCTTCAAGAAGCATAATGTCGGCCTGGCTCAATTCCTTGAATTGACGCCCGCCGACCTGAAAGAACTAAAGATCAAGGTCGGTGATCGGAAGCGGGTTCTTGAACTCATTGCCCGGCTCCGGTCCGAGGCCGTCGCGCCGAAAGCGCCGCGGACCGAGAGCCGGAAACCGGCAGAACCCAACAAGCCCGAGCGCCGGCAGATCACCATCATGTTCTGCGACCTCGTGGACTCCACCACTTTTTCGGGTGAGCTCGACCCCGAAGATCTGGCCGAAGTGATGCGCGCCTTTCGGAGCCGCTGCACCGAAACGGTGGCGCGCTGGGGTGGCTATATCGCCAAGTTTGTCGGCGATGGCATGCTGACCTATTTCGGCTGGCCCCAGGCTCATGAAGACGACGCCGAAAGGGCGCTGCGTGCCGGACTGGAATTGTCCGAGTTGATCGGCAAGATCTATGTCCGCGGTGGCGAAACCGTGCTGGCCACCAGAATCGGCATCGCGACCGGACTCGTCGTGGTCGGAGAACTGATTGGCGAGGGCTTTGCCGAGGAAAAGACCGTGGTCGGCGTGATCCCAAATCTGGCCGCCCGCCTCCAGGCCGTCGCTGAGCCCGGCACGGTCACGATCGCGCCGTCGACCCATCAACTGGTCAGCGGAGCATTCGAATTCGCGGATCGCGGTATGCATGCCCTGAAAGGGTTTCCGGAACCAGTTCACGTCTGGAGGGTCAACAGACCAAAAGCGAAAACCAGCCGGTTTGCGGCACGGGCCGGGCACCGATTGACGCCCCTGGTCGGGCGCGCGCGAGAGAGCGGCCTGTTGCTCAGCCTGTGGGAGCGGGCGCGACTAGGAAGCAGTCAGATAGCCCTTGTCGTCGGCGAGGCCGGGGTCGGAAAATCGCGCCTCGTCGAGGTGCTCGGCCAGCATCTGGAGGGCGAGCCTCATACCAGCCTGAGCTGGCAATGTTCGTCCTTCAACGCCAACAGCGCGTTGCACCCGTTCATCGTTCAAGTCAGTCAGTCCGCCAATATCGCCCATGACGATGCGAACGAGGCAAAGCTGCAGAAGATCGAGACCTTGCTCGCGGAAAAAGGTCTGGACGTCGGCGAAGCGGCGCCCGACCTCGCGACGCTGTTGTCGATACCGTTCGGCGATCGCTACCCGCCAATAAATCTCAGTCCGCAACGCCATCGCCAGAAGATGATCGAGATGGTGCTGGACCTGACGATGAGGATGGCGCGCGAGGCGCCGCTGTTGTTTGTCGTCGAAGATATCCAGTGGGCCGATCAAACGACGCTGGTGGCACTGGAACAACTGGCCGAACGGCTACAACAGGACCGTATCCTGATGGTAATCACCAGCCGGCCGGATTTCGAGGCGGCCTGGATCGAACAGCGCGGCGGCGCCAAGCTCGATTTGCGCCGGTTCGCAAAATCGTCGGCTAAAACAATGATCCGGGAAATTACCGGGGAGAAGGCGCTGCCCGCCAAGGTTCTGGAATCAATTCTCGCGATGGCGGACGGCATTCCGTTGTTTGTCGAGGAACTCACCAGGATGGTGCTGGATTCGGGCCAGCTCCGGGAACATGACAATCGATACGAGCTCTGGGGCACGGCGGCCGGCCTTTCGATTCCGGCGACGCTGCGCGACTCGCTGGCCGCGAGGCTGGACCAACTGCCAATCGGCAAGGACGTCGCCCAGGTCGCCGCGACGATCGGGCGGACCTTTTCGGCCGAGCTGTTGGGCCACGTCATGCGCCAGCCCGACTATGAGATTCGCAACGCGCTCGCTCAGCTCTGCGATGCCGGCGTTCTGGATCAGCGCGGCAGCACGACCTCGCGTCACTATGTCTTCAAGCACGCCCTCATTCAGGAAGCTGCATATAGATCGCTGCTCAATATCAATCGACGCGAAATCCACCGCCAGGTGGCGGAGGCGCTTGAGCGGCATTTCCCGGAGGAAGTCGCGGCGGTCCCGGAATTGACGGCCCGCCACTTTGCGGAAGCCGGCCTGAACGAGCCGGCCGCCCGTTATTTCCTGGAAGCCAGCCGCAAGGCGCTTCGCTTGACCGCGACCAGCGAGGCGATCGCGCATCTGTCGAGAGGACTTGAGCTGATTCAGGCATGCGCAAGTTCGCAGACGCGCGATTTGCTGGCGCTACGGCTTCACGCCTCGCTGGGGACGGCGGTCATGCTCGCCAAGGGCTGGGGAGCGCCGGAAGCTGAGCAAGCCTACGAGGCGGCGAACCGGTTGAGCCACGCGGCAGAGGACACGGCGGAGTCGATTTGGATCCTGTGGGGCATTTGGGTGTACCATCTGGTGCGCGGGAATGTGGAGGGCTCGATCGCGGCCCGCGATCGCATCCGGCAAGTTGCCGATCATCATGAAGATGAAACATCGCGCCTTGTTGCCAGCATGGTTTCAATACAGGCGACGTTCTACACCGGTCGCTTTCAGGAAGCCTACACGCATTGCGAAAGCACCGAACGCATTTTTCGCCCGGCGCTCCACCGACCGCTGATCAACCTCTACACCACCGACCTTCAACTGGTTTCGCTGGTGCATCGGTCTATTCTGTACTGGATCACCGGCCGGTCCGACGAAGCCCTGGTGGTTGCCGCCGAGGCCGAGGCGCTGGCGCGCAGCCTGCAGCATCCCTACTCGATCGCATGGTCGCTGACGTGGGGCTCCACGGCCTATCTTCTTCAGGGCGAACTCGGCTTGCTCGCCGCGCGCCTGGAGGAGGGTATCGGGATCGCCAACGATCACGGTTTCTCCTATGTCGCCGCGATGGGGACCATGATGGACGGCTGGATCGACGGTCAACGGGGCGCCACGGCGAATGGTATCGCGAAGATGAGGAGCGGCGTCATCGCCTTCAAGGCGACCGGGGCGGCGATCGCGGTGCCCTACTTTCACACCCTGCTGGCCGAATTGCTGGGGAATTCCGGACAAAGCTCGGAAGCGCTGGAGTTCCTGCAAGACGCCGCCGGGCAGGTTGAACGCTGGGGAGAACGCTGGCAGGAGGCGGAAATCCATCGGGTCAAGGGCGAAGTCCTTGCCACTACACCTGGAGTTGAGGCAAGTATAGTCGAACAGAGCTACCGCCGCGCCCTCTCGATTGCGGAATCGCAACGCGCCAGCGGTTGGCGGCTGCGCAGCTATGCGAGCCTCGTTCGCTTTCTGCGCGATCGAGGGCGGTACGGCGAAGCCGATGAGATCGAGCGGGTACGGCGCGCACTGAGCCTTGAGAGGCCGATTTGGGGCACGTGACGGAGCCATCGAAGCATCTCGCCGACACCGGGAAGGGAACCTGCCAATGACCAATTACGATGCGATCGTCGTGGGAGCGCGGTGCGCCGGGGCAGCGACGGCGATGCTGCTGGCCCGATCGGGACACAAGGTCCTGCTGCTGGACCGCGACGAATTTCCGAGCGACATGGTCGCATCCACGCACATGGTTTGGCATGCCGGGATTGCCCGACTGAAGAGTTGGGGCTTGCTGGACAGGCTGAAGGCCACCGGCTCTCCGCCGATGCACAAAATCAACCTCGACCTCGGAATGTTCGTCCTGAGTGGCGAGGCACCGCCGGCCGGCGAGGTGACGCAATGCTATGCGCCGCGCCGCTACGTGCTTGACTCCATGCTGGTGAATGCGGCGGTGGAAGCCGGGGCGGAATTGCGCCAGGGGTCGGTGGTCGGACTGCTGACGGAGGGCGAACGCGTGGCGGGCGTGCGCTATTCCGATGGCTCCGGACCCGTGGCCCAAGCACGCGCGCGTCTGGTTATCGGGGCGGACGGCACCAATTCGTCGATCGCCCGGTTCGTCGCCGCGCCGGCTTACGATGAAATCTCGCAACTGCAGGGCACCTATTACGCCTATTTTGCGGATCTTCCGCTGGACAGCATGGAGTTCTACTCGCGGCCGGGGCGGATGATCTACGCCTGGGGCACCAACGATGGAATGACTCTTGCTGGCATCTGCTGTCGCTACGATGACTACCGGCGGCTTAGCAATGACCCCGAGCGGAATTTCTACGCCGAGGTCGAAACGCTGGCGCCGGAATTTTGCGAACGGGTGAGAGCCGCAAGGCGCGGCAGCGCGTGGCTCAAGGGCGCGACCCGGAGCATCCGCCGGAAAGCCTTCGGCCCGGGCTGGGCGCTGGTCGGCGATGCCGGACTGACGATGGACCCAATCTCGGCGGCAGGGATCGCCAATGCCTTGCGCGATGCCGAATATCTCGCCGAGGCGGCGCACCAGGGCTTGTCCGGCGCGTGCCCGCTCGAGGGAGCGCTCGCCCGGTTCCAGGATCGCCGGGACGCGTCAGCGGTGCCGATCTATGAGTTCACGCGCGAGATGGCTAAACTGGATCCGCCGCCGCAGGGGGTCATCGACCTGTTCGTCGCGCTCCGCGACAATCCAAAGGACACCAGCGACTATTTTGGCGTTTTCGCCCAGACGGTGTCCCCGGCGGCGTTCTTCGCACCCGATAACGTCGGGCGGATCATCGCATCCGGCGCCGCCGTCTCCTGAGTTTGATCCGTTCCATTCGGCGGTCTCTAGAAAGACCGGCAGGCATGTGATGGATCGGCAAAGTTCAACAACTAAGCTGCGGCAAGTGATCGGCCCTTGGTCTCCGGCAGTAGCGCAGCAGCGACGATGATCAGTCCGTAAGCGGCGACCGTAAAGATGCCAATCGCCTGCCCCAACGGCATGGTCGCGCTAAGGATACCGACGAGCGTCGGGAACAAGGCGCCAATGGCGCGGCCGATATTGAAGCAGAAACCGATACCGGAGCCTCGGATCCGTGTCGGATAAAGCTCGTTGAAGAACGCGCCAATGCCACTGTAGATTCCGGAGGCGAAAAATCCCAGCGGCGCGCCGAGGACGAGCAGAACCGAATCGCTGACCGGGATGAACATGTAGGCCAACACCGTCAGCGTGGAGCAGATCGCGAACAGGAAGAAGTTCTTCCGGCGCCCAAGAATATCGGTGAGATACGCGCCGACGACGTAGCCGAGAAACGAGGCGACGATGATCACGGCGAGGTATCCACCGGTGCCAAGGATTGACAGTCCGCGGACCGTCTTCAGGTAGGTCGGAAGCCAGATCATGATGGCGTAATAGCCGCCCTGGGTTCCAATCGTAAGCAGTGACGCCAGAACGGTCGTCCGCAACATTGGCCGCGAGAATATTTCCAGAAAGCTCGGCCGTTCAATCTCGCCGCTGTTGTACTGCTTCTTGCTGGCTAGGAAGACGGCCGGCTCGTCGACGAAGCGCCGCACGAAAAATATGGCGATCGCGGGCAACACGCCGACACCGAACAAGATGCGCCACGCAACAGTCTCCGGCACCAAACTGAACAATGCCGTGTAAAGGATCGCCGCGGCTCCCCATCCGACGGCCCAGCCACTGTGAACGATACCGTTGGCCTTGCCACGATGCTTGTCGCGGATGATCTCACCGATCAGCACTGCGCCTGCGGCCCACTCTCCGCCGAAACCAAACCCCTGCAGGGAGCGGAAGATCAGGAGTTGCTGGAACGATTGCGCAAACGCGCAGAGGAAAGTGAAGACGGAGAACCACAGGATACTGATCTGGAGCATCCTGACGCGGCCATAACGATCGGAGAGTACCCCGACCAGCCATCCACCGACCGACGAAGCCATCAATGTCGCTGTCGCGGCCAAGCCTGCATCGGCGCGGCTGATGCTCCATAACGCCGTCAGGGTCGCGATCACAAAGCTATAGAGCTGGACATCCATTGCATCCAGCGCCCAGCCGGTGAAGCAGGCCCAAAAGGTCCGCCGCTCCTTACCGGTGAGTTCGGCATACCAGCCGATAATTGCCCCTTGATCAGCTTCTGTTTCCGGGCGCACCGGTGCCGTTGATATGCGCATACGATCCTCCCCCCGTTGCGGACGTTGCCGCAAATTTCTTGTCTGTTAGGCGCGTTGGAAAAACGCCGCGCATCCAAGAGATGCGCGGCGTCGAACGATCAGGCCTTTTCCAAAACCTTGGACCATTTGAGGCCCCAGTCATCGCCGATCAGGTCAAAGGCATCGCCATTGTTGTCGTAGAATTTGTTCGGGACCAGGAACATCGCGATCATGAGGCCGCCCTCGGGCGTGTAGGCGGAGTGGCGGCTGCCCGGCGGACGCCAGATGAATTCGCCGGGTCCGCAGGACAGGCCGGCATCGGGGCCTTCTTTGTCGACGAGACGCCCTTCGAGGACAAAGGTTTGCTCAAGCATGACGTGCTCGTGGTCCGGCAATTCGGCGCCTGGGTCCATCTTGAGCAAGACGGTGAGAAGTCCCGTCGTCTTGTCGAGGACGAGCGTTTTGACGTAGCAGCCGGGATAACGGATCGGCTCCCACGGCATGTCGTTGGCCTGAACCAGACGCGACGCCATGGGGCCGAGGCCCTGGTGATTCTTGGCATTTGGGGTGAATGCGGTCGTTGCCATCGCGCTTCTCTCCTTGTTTGCTGTTTTTGTGGTGTGAACCAATTGCGCCATCTTTGGGGCTTGGTATCAAGGTGGCATGTACCCCACGGGTACGTCAAGCATCCATCAAACATCGGCTGTATTGAGCGTTAGCTGCCAGGCATCGACGGCCCGAGCTTGATTGGTCCGAGAGACTTGGTATAGTTGGTCTAGCTCACGAACGGATTGCCGCAATCGGGCTTGGAGGACGAATGCCCGTTTACCGGGCCATTCGGCAAAATCGAAACATGGCGGACGACGCAATCGAAATTCAGTTTCGAGAAACCGCTTCGACCCGGCTGCTTGGCAAATTCAGGCGGGCGATCGAATCGAAGCGGTGGCCGCCGGGACATCAAATTCCGACGGAGCGCAGCCTCGCCATGGAATTCAGCCTCGCCAGGAACACCGTTCGACGTGCGCTGAAAATCCTCGAGGATGAAGGCACCATCGTACGCGATGTGGGCCGCGGAACGTTCGTCGCCGACGGCCGCCCAGCCGTCTCCCCGACTGATCTCGCAAGTCGCATTCAGAACGCCAGTCCAGCAGAGGTGATGGAGGTTCGCCTTATGATCGAACCGCAGGCGGCAGAATTGAGCGCCACTCGCGCCAATGGAGCCGAGATCGATGCCATGATGGAATGCCTCAAGAGAAGTGAAGAGGTCAAATCCGTCGCCGATTTTGAGATGTGGGACGGCCTGTTTCACCAGACGCTGATGGCTTCCTGCCATAACCAACTGCTGATCGATATTTACGACGCCATCAATGCGGTCCGCCGCAAGGCCGACTGGGCCAAGCTGAAGGAGCGCGTCATGACTCCCGCCAGAAGGCAGAGCACGCAAAAGCAACATCGCAAGATCATGGCAGCGCTTCGCACGCGCGATGCCGACGGCGCCGCCGTCGAGATGATGAAGCACTTGCAAGATGTGAAGCGGAGCATTCTCGGTTCTTGAATAGATCCGCAAGGCGCGCGAGGACGCCTGGGCCGCTTCGTGCTCTCGTTTACCGTCATCCAATCCAGGCTAGAACAGAAAGTAGCACTATGAAGTTTGCGGCATTTACCTACAACGGCGCCGATCATATCGGACTGGTCGACGCGGACGGCCTGAATGTTGCGCCTGTCACGGGCTTTGGCGATATCGTGGACTTGATCGCGCGGGGCGCGACGATTGCCCCCAATCTGGCTCCATCGCAGCCGTCGATTGCCATTGCGGACGTCACCCTGCGGGCGCCGATTGCACGTCCACGGCGTAATATCTTCTGCGTCGGCAAGAATTACCGGGAACACGCCAAGGAATTCTCCCGCAGCGGTTTTGAGGCCGGTGCCGTGAAGGGCGCCGAACTCGACGAGTATCCTGCCGTCTTCTCCAAGGGCCCGAATACGGTCGTCGGGCCTTACGACGACGTACTGCTGCACACTGACGTGACATCGAGCGTCGACTACGAGGCTGAGCTTGCGGTGATCATCGGCAAAGCTGGCAAACAAATTTCCCCTGAACGCGCCTATGAGCACGTTTTCGGATACACCGTCGTGAACGATGTGACCGCCCGCGATCGTCAGAAAAGCCATAAACAATGGTTTCTCGGAAAGACGCTCGACACGTTCTGCCCGATGGGGCCATGGATTACGACCTCCGACGAAGTCGATCCCGAAAACCTTGAAGTGAAATGCTGGGTAAACGGTGAACTCCGGCAACAGGCGAACACCGGCGATTTGATCTTCGACATTCCCCGGCTCATCAGTACAATTTCGGAAGGACTGACCTTGCTCCCGGGCGATATCATCGCGACGGGCACGCCTGCCGGTGTTGGGATCGGCTTTTCGCCGCCGAGATTCCTCAAGAAAAACGACGTCGTAACAATCGAAATTTCGAAGATTGGATCAATCAAGAACAGATTCGTCTAGCCCGAGACCAAAGCGGGCGGATCGCGGGTTTTCAGTTGCGGGATCGACCGAACAGACGCGCGGAGCTGCTTTTGTGCGCGAAGCGACTTGCCGAACGACCCATCGGTGGAGCGAGCACGCGCACTTGGATATTAACTTGGATATTAATTGAGCCGGTCCCGGGTGCGGACAGATGAGACCCTGGAACGCAGGTCGGTTGCTGAAAGACCATTCGCGCCGCCTGGATACGGAGCTTAGTTGCTACGCCGGTGGCCAGTTGCGCAACGTCATTTCGGCAATCTTGCGCAATTCCATTCGTCCGACACCGCCCGCGGCCTGCACGGCCATACCTTGCAGGATTGTCGACACGTAGCGCGCGAGATCTGCCGCGTCCGAGTTCGCCGGCAGATCCTCTTCTTTGATGGCACGTTCGAAACGAACGCGAAGATCCACTTCACCCTTCGCACGGCGTGCCGTCAATTCCTGCTTGATCGTTTCCGCAGCGTCGCCGCAGGTCAGCGCGCCCTGGACGGCGAGACAGCCGGGGGGATGGGCCGGGTCGGAAACGGCGTCCGCGGACGCGAACAGCATGTGTTCGACTACTTCCCGAGCCGTCGGCTTCTCCAGCGCGATGCGCGCGTAACCGCCGGGCCCGTCGACGTAGCGGTCGAGTGCCTTTCGGAAGAGTTCTTCCTTGTTGCCGAACGCTGCGTAGAGACTTGGCTTCGTGATTCCCATCGTATCGGTGAGCTCGGTCATCGACGCGCCTTCGTAGCCCTTGCGCCAGAATACCTGCAGCGCGAGGTCCAAAGCTGCGTCGACGTCGAATTCGCGGGGGCGTCCCATGACCATGACGCATCCTCCAAGGGTTTTCTACTGGTCAGTAAATAAGTCTCTTGACAGGCCTTGTCGATAGCCCATCTATACCGGGCGTTACAATATGTGCACTGCAGCGTAACGCGGGGGCGCGCGGCGAAAGATGTTTAGGCAGCAACGACCTGAATAATCAGAGCTTTCGTGAATTTCGGACATTCGAGAGGGGATTCTTATGACAAGCATTCTGCGACCCAAGCACCTGGTCGGCTCGCTGATCGCACTCCTGGCTGTGACAGCCGCCGGTGGCGCTGCGTTTGTTGAGTGGCCCGACGGAAGCGCCAAAGCTGAAACGTCAGCCGCACCGGTTCTGGTTCAGGCCTCGGTCGCCGTCGTCGCCGCGAAGGAAACGGCTCCGACCGACGAGTTCTCCGGCCGGCTTGAGGCCATCGAGCGGGTGGAGATCCGTTCCCGCGTCGCCGGCGCCATCCAGGAGATTCACTTTCGCGAAGGCGGCCTCGTCAAACAGAACGATCTGCTGGTTCTGATCGACCCCGCTCTCTACGCCGCGGACGTCGCGCGCGCCGAAGGCCAGGTAGCGGCGGCCAAGGCGCGATTGGTTCTGACCAAGAGCGACTTCGAACGCGGACAACAATTGACCGGCTCGAGCACTATCTCGCAGCGTGACATGGATGGCCGCGTGAACGCCTATCGCGAAGCCGATGCAAACCTGAAGGCTGCGGAAGCCGCGCTGCAGACCGCCCAGTTGAATCTCAGCTACACCGAAGTTCGTGCTCCGGTATCGGGAAGGGTGGGCAAGGTGGAATACACCGTCGGCAACCTCATCGCCGCGGGGCCGGGCGCGCCGGTGTTGACTACGCTGGTTTCGATCAATCCGATTTATGCAAGCTTCAACGCCGACGAGCAGGTCGTCGCCCGGGCGCTGAAGACGCTGGCCGACGAGTCGACGCCTTCCGAGATCGGCAGGATCCCGGTCCAGATGGAAACGGCGGCTTCCGAAGGCATGCCTTACCGCGGCCACATGCAGTTCATCGACAACCAGGTCGACGCGCGCAGCGGCACAGTCCGGGTGAGGGCGATCTTTGACAACGCCGACGGACGCCTGATGCCGGGCCAGTTCGCCCGACTGCAGATGGGACAGCCCAAGGCCGAGAAGACGCTGCTAATTAGCGAACGCGCGATCGGCACGGACCAGAACAAGAAGTACGTCATGGTCGTCGATGCCAAGGACAAGGCCGAGTACCGAGAAGTCGCGCTCGGCGTCTCCGTCGACGGCATGCGTGTCGTGCTGGGTGGGCTGAAGGAGGGCGAACGCATCGTCGTCAAGGGCTTGCAGCGCGTGCGGCCCGGCGTGACCGTCAAACCCGAGATGGTCGCGATGGATTCTTCCAATGCCGCGCAGGCCACCAATGTGGCCCAGCAATAGGCCCGCTTGATAACCGGCCCCGTCGCATTTCGGCGGGACCGCATTTTCCACCAGCTGGAACGAACGACGAGGTCGACGGTGTCGACCGCGCAGCAGAACTGCGCTCCGCAAGAGCCTAAACCGAAGAGACCGTGTCATGAATTTCTCGAAGTTCTTTATCGACCGACCGATTTTCGCGGGCGTCCTTTCGACGCTGATCTTTCTTGCGGGCCTGCTATCGCTGCCCGCGCTGCCGATCTCCGAATATCCGGAAGTTGCGCCGCCGACCGTGGTCGTTCGCGCGCAGTATCCGGGTGCCAATCCGAAGGTCATTGCGGAAACGGTGGCGACGCCGATCGAGGAGCAGATCAACGGCGTCGAGGGCATGCTCTACATGAGCAGCCAGGCGACGACCGATGGCTTGATGACGCTGAACGTCACTTTCCGGCTCGGTACCGATCCTGACAAGGCGCAGCAGTTGGTACAGAACCGGGTGTCGCAGGCCGAGCCGCGCTTGCCGACCGAAGTCCGTACCCTTGGAATAACGACCATCAAGTCGTCTCCGGACTTGACGATGGTCGTGCATTTGAAGTCGCCGAACGGCCGCTACGACATGACCTATCTGCGCAACTACGCCGTTCTGAACGTCAAGGACCGGCTCGCGCGCATCGAGGGCGTGGGCGACGTTCAGCTCTTCGGGTCGGGCGACTATTCGATGCGCATCTGGCTGGATCCGCAGAAGGTTGCCGAACGCGGTCTTTCGCCGGGCGACATCGTCAAGGAGATCCGGGCCCAGAACGTGCAGGCTGCTGCCGGGGTCGTCGGCGCATCACCAAACGAAACCGGGCTCGACCTGCAGCTCTCCATCAACGCCCAGGGTCGCCTCCAGACCGAGGAGGAGTTCGGTGAGATCATCGTCAAGAACGGCGCCAACGGCGAGGTGACCCGCCTGCGCGACGTGGCGCGCCTCGAACTTGGCGCTGCCGACTATTCCCTGCGTTCGCTGCTCGACAATAAGTCGGCGGTGGCAATACCGATATTCCAGTCGCCGGGCTCCAACGCCATCCAGATCTCCGATCACGTCCGGAAGCTGATGATGGATCTGAAGCAGAACATGCCCGACGGCATGGACTACAGCATCGTCTATGATCCGACCCAGTTCGTCCGCGCTTCCATCGAGGCCGTCATCCACACGTTGCTGGAGGCCGTTGCGCTGGTCGTGCTGGTCGTCATCCTGTTCCTGCAGACCTGGCGGGCATCGATCATTCCGCTGATCGCCGTGCCGGTCTCGGTGATCGGCACCTTCGCGGTCATGCATCTGTTCGGCTTTTCGATCAACGCGCTGACCCTTTTCGGGTTGGTGCTGGCGATCGGCATCGTCGTCGACGACGCCATCGTCGTGGTCGAGAATGTTGAGCGCAACATCGAAAGCGGGCTATCTCCGAAGGAGGCAGCCTATCAGGCGATGCGCGAAGTGACCGGGCCGATCATCGCCATTGCCCTGGTGCTGGTAGCGGTGTTCGTGCCGCTGGCGTTCATCACCGGATTGACCGGGCAGTTCTACAAGCAGTTCGCGTTGACCGTGGCGATCTCGACCGTGATTTCGGCGTTCAACTCGCTGACGCTGTCGCCGGCGCTGGCCGCTCTGCTGCTCAAGGGTCATGACGCGCCGAAGGACGGGTTGTCACGCGCGATGGACAAGGGCCTGGGCTGGTTCTTCCGGCGCTTTAACCGCGCCTTCAGCCGCGGATCGGAGGCCTACAGCAGCGGCGTCCGGCGGGTGATTTCCCGGCGGGCGATCGTGATGGTCGGCTACGTCGCACTGATCGCAGTGACCTTCGGCCTTTTCAAAACCGTGCCTGGCGGCTTCGTGCCGGGTCAGGACAAGCAGTATCTCGTCGGCTTCGCGCAATTGCCGGACGGCGCGACTCTGGATCGGACCGAAGACGTGATCCGCCGCATGGGCGAGATCGCGCTGAAGGAGCCGGGCGTCGAGGCGGCCGTGCAGTTTCCGGGCCTCTCGATCAACGGCTTCACCAACAGTTCCAATTCGGGGATCGTCTTCGTCACGCTGAAGCCGTTCGACGAGCGCAAGGACAAGAGCCTCAGCGGCAACGCGCTCGCGGCGACCCTCAACAAGAAGTTCTCTGCGATCCAGGAGGCTTTCATCGTCATGTTTCCGCCGCCGCCCGTCCAGGGCCTGGGCACGATCGGTGGCTTCAAGCTGCAGATCGAGGACCAGGCGGGTCTCGGCTATGAGGCGCTCAGCGACGCGACGAAGGCGTTCGTCGCAAAGGCCGCGACCCAGCCGGAGCTTGCCAGTCTGTTCACCAGCTATCAAATCAACGTTCCTCAGCTTTACGCGGACATCGACCGGACGAAGGCGCGGCAGTTGAACGTGCCGGTCACCAGCGTGTTCGAGACCATGCAGATCTATCTGGGTTCGCTCTACGTCAACGACTTCAACAAGTTCGGCCGCACCTACTCGGTACGCGTCCAGGCGGACGCCAAGTACCGCGCGCGAGCGGATGACGTGGGTCTCCTGAAGGTGCGTTCAGACAGCAATGAGATGGTGCCGCTGTCGACACTGCTGAAGGTGAAGGAGAGTTCCGGGCCCGAGCGGGCCATGCGCTACAACGGCTTCCTGACGGCCGATTTGAACGGCGGCGCCGCGCCTGGCTATTCGACGGGGCAGGCGCAAGCCGCGGTCGAGCGCGTCGCCGCAGAGACCTTCCCGAAAGGAATAGGCTTCGAGTGGACCGAACTGACCTATCAGGAGATCATCGCCGGCAACTCGTCGCTCATCGTGTTCCCGGTGGCGATGCTGCTGGTGTTCCTGGTGCTGGCCGCGCAGTACGAAAGCCTCACGCTGCCGCTCTCCATCATCATGATCGTTCCGATGGGCCTGTTGGCGGCGATGTTCGGCGTCTGGATCACCAGGGGCGACAACAACGTCTTCACGCAGATCGGCCTGATCGTGTTGGTGGGACTATCGGCCAAGAACGCCATTTTGATCGTCGAGTTCGCGCGCGAGCTCGAGTTTGGTGGGCGGACGCCACTTCAGGCGGCGATCGAAGCAAGTCGTCTCCGGCTGCGGCCGATCCTGATGACGTCGCTGGCCTTCATCATGGGCGTAGTGCCGCTGGTGATTTCCACCGGCGCCGGTTCGGAGATGCGGCACGCGATGGGCGTCGCCGTGTTTTCCGGTATGATCGGGGTCACGGCTTTCGGAATATTTTTCACGCCCATGTTCTATGTCCTCTTGAGATCGATCGCCGGCAACCGGCCGTTGACACAGCACGGCGAAGGCTCCTTGGGGAATGACGCCCCGCTTGCGCCGTCTGCAGTCACTCCGGTCCATCTGGCCGGGCAGGGCAACCGCAACTCGGCCGGGCCTGTAGCATGAGCATCCCAGCAGGTAGCCGGGACAAGCGGCCCCAATTTTCAGCCCTTTCGCGCGTTCTCGAAGAGCGCTCGACCGACCCAGATCGGCGGCTGCACGCAGTCAAAGAGTTTGTTGTCCCTGTGTGCTTACTCTGCAGCCGCAGCGATTTCGTGCGGCGAGGCAGTCCGACCTGGTCGGAGGCTCTCGTCACCTTGTCGCCTTCCCGGGGGGAGCCCAGCAAACCGGCGCAAAGCTTCGGCCATCTGCACGCGCCCGCTGACGCCGGTGATCACCACGTCGACCATGGTTAAAGACGAGTGGAAGTGGCCGCGAGCATTGAGTTGCTCGACCGGCACACCCGCGGCAGCCAGTGCTTCGGCGTAAGCGAGACCCTCGTCGCGCAGCGGATCGAACTCGCAGGTCGCCACGAACGCCTGAGGCAAGCCCTCGAGTTTGCCGCGCAGTGGCGAGACGCGCGGATCGGTTCGGTCGCCAGGCGAACAGTACAGGTCCCAGAACCAGTACATCAACGAGCGTGTAAGGAAGTAGCCCGTCGCATTGTCGTTGTAGGACGGGCGGTCGAAAGTGCAGTCGGTGACCGGGCATACCAAAAGCTGGCCTGAGATCTGCGGGCCACCGCGACGTCAACCTGTTGCGTCGTACCGCCGCTCGTCGCTTCTGAAGAAGATGCTGCGACCATTGCGTCTGGCATGCCACTCCTCCCATTTATTTTATTTTGCCATAGGCTATAGCCGCGCACCCAGTTTGTCATCAGGACAGTTTCAATCTTCGGTAGCTGCGCATGCGGCGATCGCCTGTTCGAAAACGGCCAGGTGCGATCGGCGGTGGCGGTGGTGACACGTCGGACGGCGGGGAACAGGAACGGCGTCGCGGAAGCTCGGGTCATCAGAGCTACGACCCGAACGCACCTGCCGGGCGTCAACCTCGCTAGAGCATTTTCCGGTTAGGTAGCAGCATGACCTGCGTTTTTTATTGTTTGAACCGAGGTGGAGCGTGTCCCTCTCTCGCTTTCACCTTACGCCCCACCAGAACTTTCGGGAAACATTGGGGTTTTTCAAAGCGGTCGCTAGCTTGTCCCGCGATTGCGCTTGCATTACCACCTGAGTCCAGCGGGAACGTCTCCCGCTTACGCTCGTTATTTGCTCACCTCGCGTTCCGCGACCACGCGGCGCGGACGGCCTCGCCGCTGTTCTTCTTATCGCCCCAGGCGGGGTCTTTCTGTGTCGGAAGGAAGTGCGCATGAAACGCATTATCCTCTTGTTAGCGTCCGGTTGTGTGATCGGAGCTGTGCATGCGCGCGACCTCGGACAGTGGGATGCAACAGATCCCGCGATCCGGGAATGGTACCAGGCCCTGATGCAGCCGGACGTTCCAAACGCGTCATGTTGCGGCGAAGCCGACGCCTACTGGGCCGATGAAGTTCATGTCAGAGACGGGAGAACCTACGCCACAATTACCGATGACCGGGCCGACGAACCGCGACGCCGGCCTCACGTCGACATTGGTACGGAAATTGAAATTCCGAACAACAAACTCAAATGGGATCGAGGAAACCCGACCGGCCACAACGTCCTGTTCATTGGACATTCCGGAATGGTCTTTTGCTTCGTGCAGAACGGTGGGACCTGAATTTGTGAAGGGGGCATCGAACGACCGCGTCACTCCTTCCGGAATGACGCGGTTTTTTGTTTTATACGCGTGTTCTGTTTCTGCGGCCTGTCCGCCGAGGTCTTCGGGCCGACAATTGTGCTTTCCTGAAACGGTCGCGTAGTCTGTTCAATTCGAATATTTGCGCATTAAGGTAAGACGCCTCGTTGGCGATAGCCGAAAGGCGTTGCTGAAGAACGACCACTCGAGATTCCAATTTGTTAAATTGTTCGCGCATTGCCTTCTCAGGAATGAAACAAAACCTGCCAATGTCCGATCCAGGCAGACTAGGTCGGAAGTTCGCTTTGGCAACAGGAGTCGGTTGTTAAGCTGAATGTCAGCGCTGCGGGTTAATTCGGGAACTGATCGATGCCGTGGGATAGTCGCTACTTGGCTACATAACCTTGCCTTGAGTCGACTGGCGACGCACGAGGTAGACGTCTTGATCGCCCGTATATTTACGGGCATCCGTTATCGTCCCCGCGGCGGGGTGCGGCGTCTTCGGTGGCTGACCATGATCTGCAGCCCCGATCCAAAATGCGGCTCGGCGCTGCGCTCGATCGCAAGAAGTATTCCCATGCGTGCGAAAGTCATAGGCCCCTGATCGTCGGCAGCCTCGATCAGCAAGTGAATGGCCAGTCGCCATTCCCGACGATGGCGTTCCGATTTAGGGAGCTTCTTGATGTAATTGGCGGCGTCACGCAGCGTTTGCGCCAGCGCGCCGTTCGGTAAGGGGACGGGTCGATCGAATGGGCTATCCCAGGACACAACGCTACTCCACGTCGCAGAACCGACACATAAGGTGTTTTAAATTATCCAGCCTCAGAAAGAGCACGGCCTCGCCGGTCGACGGGGACAAGCCGATCAAGGACGAGGCCGCGCAGGCCATGCTTCCACTCACGACCCGAAGAAAACAAGTTCAAAGCTGTGCAGACGTTCCTTCCGACAAATGACTAAAGTTCATTTTCACCGAGCCCAATATTGAGCCCCATATAAAGTCCGGCTGTAGCCGCGTTCCGAAAAGCGGCGCAGATGCTCCCGGCGTGATGGACAAGTAAAAGAGATCGGTAAAAGAAAAGCCCCGCGCGTTGCGGGGCCTTTTTTCGTTATGCCTTGTTTGAGGGCTCATCCGCAAAGTTGAGCCGCCGACATTCCCTAGTTGTTCAGCAGCCTTGATCGGCCGTCTGTGTCTGTGTCGGCTTGGCGCCCTGGGCCTGTTGCGCAGCGGTGGGCTGGCCCTGCTGTTGCCTCTGAGCATCCTGGGATGATGTGGCTTTTTCTCCCGCGACGCGGTTCATCGTGTCGGTCGGCGGGTGCTCTTTTGTATCTGCCGAGCCGGTGCCGATCGTTTGACCGGTGTAGCCGGGCGTAGGACCAGAGCCGGCGTCTTTGCCGCGGTTGTCGCATGGACCGGCCCGAGCAGCGCCGACACTCAAAATCATTACGGCGCAGCCTGCGAGGATAAGCTGTTTCATGATTGCCTCTCCTTTGTTTCCATCCTCCGACGAGTAGCGTCTTCGGCGCTACCGGAGGATTTACGCAAACAAAGGCGGGCGGCGCATGTTCCCGCCGGCATTGTCGACGCTGAAGCAACGCTCTGCAATGCCTCGCCCCGCCTCGGTGCCGGAACCCAGCCGTTAACCTCGCGTTAACCAAGTTGCATCAGCCTTGCCGATAGATGCGACGGAACCGGAGCAGTGCCGGGCCGGCAGTCGCATGAGAAAGCCGTCCGGCGTCACGCCCGGGCGGCTTTTTTCGTTTTTGCGCGAGATGGCCGGGGAACGTTGTCATGATCCCAACCGGGCGCGAGCGCAGGTTCCAGGAACCGCGGTGAGACTTCTGGAATGAGGTCTTCCAGCCTAGCGGCAACTGCCGGTCAGGAACCGGTCCACATAAATGCGGCGGGCGCGGTCCATGTGAGTGACCGAAAGCTGTTCGAGTGTCGGCCGATCACCGGTGCGCAATGCCACCACCATGGCTTGATGTTCTTCACAGGCCTGATGCAGGGCGGCTGCGTCGGCGGTACCGTAGGCGCGGGCGGGGAAACTCAGCCAATCGTGCAGACGTATCGACTCCGCCAGATACGCATTGTCGCAAAGCCCGTAAAGAGCACGATGAAACGCCATGTTGGTGCGGTGGATCGCGATCAGATCCCCAGTTCGTGCGGCTGCCGCATGTCGTGCCAGCGCGAGTTCGACCGTCACAAGCCGCTCAGGCGACATCGGCATCGGCATCATGCGGACCGCGGCACGGTGCAGCACCCCGCGCATGGCATAGAGGTCCGCGAGGTCGGCGGCATCGAAGCGCCGCAACTCGGCGCCGCGATGGCGCGGTTTCACCACGACTCCCAACCGCTGCAATTCGGTCAGCGCGGTGCGAACGACGTGGCGCTTGGCGCCATAATCTTCAACCAGGTGATCTTCGATCAGCCGCGTTTGCGGCAGGATGCGGCTGCGGAGAATGTCGGTCTCGATCGCGGCGATGACCGCCGCCACTTGATCCGGTTGCAGCGCATCGTTTCCGGACAATGCCGGCAGGTCCGCGCAGAGCTCGGGGTCGGAGAGGGCGGTATTCTGCATTTTTTCGGGGCGCCCCATTATCAATAATCCCGTTGTCATTTTTGGCGACAATGACCGCCTTTTCACAGCCAGTCTAGACGCAGAAGGTGTCCGCCAATCGCAAAAGCCCTTGCGCCGCAAGGAACTTTTCGCGCTGCAGCAATGTTCCTCTCGCTCTATCAATCGCTGAAGCGGTCACTTTCATTCCGTGAGCCGGCATGAATTCCCAAGATGAAACCATGCTCGCACGCTGCGCTTCCATCGGAGTCAGCAGTTGGTCGGATGCATTGGACGAACTCGGCATCGACGGCGTGCTGAGGGGGATCGTGCAGCGCAGCGGCGAAGGCCGGATGTGCGGCTTCGCTGCAACCGCCCGGCAATTGCCCGGAAGTCTCGGTGAGTTTGACAAATCCGATTTCGCCGTCGGCCGGCTCGTGGATGCAAGCGGTCCGGGCAAGGTGCTGATGGTGGATGTCGGCGGAGCGCCGATTTCGACCATGGGCGGCCTGGCATCTTTCGCCGTGAGGCAGCGCAGCGCTGCCGGTGTGGTGATCGACGGAGCATGTCGCGATCTCGATGAGATTCGCGCGACCGGGCTGTGGCTGGCCAGCCGATGGGTGGCGCCGACCACGGGGAAGCGCCGCCTCAAACTGCAATCGTTGGGTGAACCGGTATCGGTCGGCGGTATCTCGGTGTCTCCAGACGATCTGGTGATCGGCGACGACACGGGAATCATCGTGGTGCCCCGCGCGAGACTCGCCGAGGCGTTCGATCGCGTGGAACGCATCGTCGCCGTGGATGAAGAGGTCGAGCGCCGCATCCGTGCAGGAGAAAGCTTCGCGCCGGCAGCCGCGGCGGCGGGGTATCTGCCGGAGCGAAAAACATAGGAAGATTCGAAAATATTCGGAATTAGACGTCCAAAAAAATCGGAGAATGCCGGGAGGGACAGATGTTTCAATGGATGCGAGAACTCACCGCAGGTGAGCGGCGAACCATGGCGGGCTGCTTCGGCGGCTGGGCATTGGATGCCCTGGACGTACAAATCTACAGTTTCGTGATTCCGACCTTGCTCGCGACCTGGAACATCTCGCGCGGCGAGGCAGGAATGCTCGGAACCATCACGTTGATCGTTTCATCCTTTGGCGGCTGGTTCGCAGGTGCGATGAGCGATCGCTACGGCCGGGTCCGCGTGCTGCAGATTACGGTGCTTTGGTACGCGGTGTTCACCTTCCTTTGCGGATTCGCGCAAAACTTCGAACAGCTCTTTGTATTGCGCGCATTGCAGGGCTTCGGTTTCGGAGCCGAATGGTCGGCCGGCGCGGTACTGATGGGCGAAATCATCCGTGACAAATATCGCGGCCGGGCCGTGGGCTTCGTTCAGAGCGGCTGGGCTGTCGGCTGGGGCGCCGCGGCGCTGTTGTACACACTGCTGTTCGCCGTGCTGCCGGATGTCATCGCCTGGCGCGTGATGTTCTGGATCGGATTGACCCCGGCGCTGCTGGTTCTCTGGATTCGACGCCGTATGAGCGAGCCGGAAATCTTCAATGCGCGCCGCAACCCGGATACCAATGGAATCGCACAGGCGTTCTCGGTGTTACGTGCGCCGTATCTTGCCACCACCCTCAAGGTTGCGCTGATGGTGACGGGCGCCCAAGGCGGCTCTTACGCGCTTTCGGTCTGGCTTCCCACCTATCTCAAAACCGAGCGCGGTTTGAGTTCGTTAAACACCGGATCGTACCTGCTGATCCATATCTTCGGTGCGTTCCTCGGGTTTCTGGTCGGCGCGTATCTGTCGGACCGGATCGGCCGAAAACGAACTTTCATCGTTTCAGCGGTCGGCTCCGTGATCTGCCTCGTCATCTATCTGGCTTTGCCGATCAGCGACGGGCTGATGCTGGTGCTCGGTGCGCCACTCGGTTTCATCCTCTACATGATGTTTTCCGCGATGGGACCCTTCATGACTGAACTGTATCCAACCGAGGTGCGGGGCAGGGCTTCTGCTATAATTCCGGTCGCGCGATCGGCGCGTTGTTTCCGGCGCTGGTTGGATTTCTGAGCGGAAAACTCGGACTTGGCGGGGCGATCCTGCTGTTCACGGTGCTGGCCTATGGCCTGATGCTGTTGGCGCTGACCATGCTGCCGGAGACCAAAGGCCGCTCACTGGACAAGATCGTGCCCGGCGGGCTAACGCCACTGCGGCCGTCACCGGCCGGCATCCCGGATCGACTTGCATGACCGAACCTTACCAGATCAAGCCTTGCCTGCCCCCTCGCTCTGTCACGTCGGCGCCGCATTGGACGGCGCCCGCCAACAGCACCGACTGTCACTTCCACATCAACGGGCCGTATCATCGATACCCGCTCAGTCCGGGCCGTTCCTATTCGCCGCCGGAAGCAACGGTGCCGGACTATCAGGCCATGGCGCGCACGATCGGCATCGGCCGCATGGTGGTTGTGCAGCCGAGTACTTTCGGCACCGATAATAGTTGCACGTTGGATGCGGTGGAATTGCTCGGCCACGACAATACACGTGCCGTCGTGGTCATCGACGACAGCGTCGACGACGGCATGCTTGCGCAGATGCATCAGCGCGGAGTGCGCGGCGTGCGCTTCAATGCGGTGAGCGGCAACGGCACGCCGTTTGCCCAACTCGAGACGCTGGCCGCCAAGGTGGCGCCGTTGCGCTGGCACATCCAGTTTTACACGCATGGCAGTCAAATCGCCGATCTCGCGCCGGCGATACGAAATCTCCCGGTCACGGTCGTGCTCGATCACATGGCTGGCGTGCAAAGCAATCGCGGCATCGATAGTCCCGAGTTTCGAGCCGCGGTCGGGTTGATGCAATCGGGCCAGGCCTACGTCAAGCTGTCGGGTTATCGCAGCTCGACCGGTGGCTATCCCTATGACGACGTCGCGCCGCTGGCGCGGGGATTCATCGAAGCCGCGCCGGATCGTTGCGTCTGGGGCACGGACTGGCCTCATCCGAGCCTGTTCGGTGAAACGCATATGCCGGATGATGGCCACCTGTTCGATCTGCTCGGCGCGTGGGCTCCGTCGGATGAATTGCGGCACCGGATACTGGTGGACAATCCGGCCCGGCTGTACGGCTTCGCGCCATGATGTAGGCGCGGCGCCAAAAATCGGACGCGATGGTCTCCTAGCCCAAAATAACGAACTTGCCCAAGTTTTTTGACTTTTGCTGTGGGCGCGCAATGCTTTGCGCGGCGCTTGACTTTGCAGTGCGGCGGCTAGAGGTTCAGCGCGTAATCGTGCCCGGCCGCGGCAATTGTGGGGCGTACCAGCATTTGCGAACCCCTTCCAAATGGCGCATTCGTGGCTGGTTGATCGGAGTTTGGAGAGACTATGACGCTTGCAACGGATCATGAAGAAATCGCTTACGGAAAGTCCTCGGCTGTCCCGGATCACAGAAAGACCTGGACCAGGGCGGAGGCTGCGGCGTTGTACAACATGCCGTTCAACGATCTGCTGTTCAGGGCGCAGACCGTGCATCGCGAGAACTTCGATCCGAACCGGGTTCAACTTAGCCGTCTTTTGAGCATCAAGACCGGCGGCTGTCCGGAGGATTGCGCGTATTGCAGTCAGTCCGTGCATCACGAGTCGGGGCTGACTGCCTCAAAGCTCATGGAAGTCGAGCGTGTCATCGCGGAGGCACGGAAAGCGCGTGATGGCGGCGCGACCCGCTATTGCATGGGCGCGGCCTGGCGAAACCCGAAGCCCCGCGACATGGAGGCCGTCGTTGCGATGGTGAAGGGTGTCAAGGCGCTCGGAATGGAAACGTGCATGACGCTTGGCATGCTCGATCGTGAGCAGTCCGAACAATTAAGCCACGCTGGCCTCGACTACTACAACCACAATATCGATACGTCGGAGCGCTACTACAGCGAGATCATCACCACCCGCAACTTTGCCGACCGGCTCGAGACCCTTGAGAACGTTCGCGCAGCCGGCATGAAGGTCTGCTGTGGCGGCATCGTAGGAATGGGCGAACAGGCTGATGACCGCATCGAGATGCTGACCGTGCTCGCCAATCTTCCGGAGCATCCGGAAAGCGTTCCCATCAACATGTTGATCCCCATTCCCGGTACGCCGCTTGCGAATGCGACGCCGATCGAGCCGATTGATTTCGTGCGCACCGTCGCGCTTGCACGGATTATGATGCCGGAATCGGTCGTGCGCCTCTCTGCGGGCCGCACCGCCATGACGGATGAAATGCAGGCTTTGTGTTTCTTTGCCGGCGCAAATTCAATCTTCGTCGGCGACACGTTATTGACGGCGGGGAATCCGGAAAACGATAAGGATATGGACCTGTTTCGTCGCCTGGGTTTGCAACCCATGGAGCTGCAGGGCTCGTCTTGAGCGCGGGCGTGCTGTCTGCGTTTCACACTGACAATCGAATCCGCGTGCCAAGAAAACAAGAAGCATGAACAGCAAAGCTCCATTTGGCGCGGCAGCTAACCCCTCGTCCGAAACGTTCGAATTCGACTACGTCATTGTCGGCGCGGGGTCGGCCGGCTGCGTGCTGGCAAATCGCCTGAGCGCGGACGGAAAGCATTCGGTGTTGCTGCTCGAAGCAGGTCCAAAGGATACCAACCTCTGGATCCACGTGCCGCTCGGATATGGCAAGCTGTTCAAGGATAAAACCGTCAACTGGATGTACCAGACCGAACCGGAGCCGGGATTGGAGGGGCGGACGGTGTTTCAGCCGCGCGGCAAGGTGCTGGGCGGGTCAAGTTCGATCAACGGATTGCTGTACGTTCGCGGCCAGCACGAGGATTACGATCGCTGGCGCCAGCATGGCAATAGCGGCTGGGGTTATGACGACGTCCTGCCTTATTTCAAGAAGGCGGAGAACCAGCAGCGCGGCGGCGACGATTTCCACGGCGTCGGCGGCCCGCTGCGGGTCTCCGATTTGGGACACCCGGATCCTCTCTCGGCAGCGTTTATCGCAGCCGCTGCCGAGACGGGCATCCCCGTCAATCCCGATTTCAATGGTGCATCCCAGGAAGGGGCCGGTTTTTTCCAGACCACCACTCACCAGGGGAGAAGGGCGAGCACGGCGGTCGCCTATCTGCGCCCGGCACGGGGGCGAAAGAACCTGCACGTCGAGACCTCGGCGCTGGCGCAGCGCGTTCTGTTCGATGGACGCCGTGCGATCGCCGTCGAATACCGCACGGCCGGCGTGTTGCGAACGGCGCGGGCCAGGAAAGAAATATTGATTTCGAGCGGCGCGTATAATTCGCCACAATTGCTGCAGCTCTCCGGTGTCGGGCCTGCGGAACTGCTGCAAAAGCACGGCATCGATATCGTGCTCGATGCGCCGGGGGTCGGGCATGATCTGCAGGATCACCTGCAGGTCAGGGTTGTCATGCGTTGCACCAAGCCGATCACCCTCAATGACATCATCAACCATCCCGTCCGCCGGATTCTGGCTGGCGCGCGGTACGCGGCGTTTCGCAAGGGTCCATTGACGATAGCGGCGGGCACCTCCGGAGCCTTCTTCAAAACCAGTCCACGCCTCGCGACACCGGATATCCAGATCCACTTTCTGCCCTTCAGCACCGACAAGATGGGAGAAAAGCTGCATTCGTTTTCCGGATTTTCGGCGTCGGTCTGTCAATTGCGCCCCGAGAGCCGCGGCTCGCTTCGCATCAGGAGCGCCGACCCCGCGGCGCCGCCGGAAATACGGATCAACTATCTCGCCACCGAAACCGATCGCACCGCGAATGTCGAGGGCTTGAAGATATTACGGAAGATTCTGCAGGCGCCGGCGCTCAGCGCCTATGTGGTCGAAGAGGTCGACCCCGGCGCGAAGGTTTCCACCGACGAGGAATTGCTGAATTACTGCCGCCAGCGCGGCAGCACGATCTATCATCCGACATCGACCTGCCGGATGGGCAACGATCCCCTCGCTGTGGTCGATCAGCGCTTGCGGGTTCGCGGCATCGAAGGCCTGCGGGTGGTCGATGGCTCGATCATGCCGGATCTTGTGTCGGGCAATACCAACGCGCCGATCGTCATGATCGCCGAAAAGGCATCTGACATGATCCTGCAGGATGCGCGGTAATGCAGCGCCGGACAGATATCTTTGAAGCGGATTTGATGAGCCTCTCAGGGCGCGGGCGGTTGCGGGAGCTTCGCGAGCGGTCGGGTATAGATTTTGCGTCGAACGATTATCTCGGTTTGGCTGAATCCGAGGAATTGAAACGGGCTGCGGGCGAAGCTTTGGCAAGGGGGGTGCCGGTTGGATCGGGCGGATCGCGGCTTTTGCGCGGTAATCATCCCGAGCATGAAGCACTCGAGCGCGAAGCGGCCGCCTATTTCGGCGCCGAAACGGCACTCTATTTTGGCGGCGGCTACATCGCCAATTTCGCAATCTTCTCGACGCTGCCGCAACGCGGCGATCTGGTTGTCCACGACGAATTGATCCATGCCAGCGTCCATGAGGGGCTTCGCGCCGGACGCGCTGATTTCGCAGGCGTGCCGCACAACAATGCCGACGCCTTCGACGCAGCGGTCGGCCGTTGGCGCGCCGGCGGAGGCAAAGGTCGGCCCTGGCTTTCGGTCGAAAGTCTGTACAGCATGGACGGCGACAGTCCGAACCTTGCCGATTTGATGGCAGTTGCGGATCGCCACGACGCCATGGTGGTGATCGATGAGGCGCACGCAACGGGCGTGCTCGGGCCGCAGGGACGGGGGCTCGCCGCAGCCTTCGAGGGCCGCGACAACGTGATCACGCTGCACACGTGCGGCAAGGCGCTCGGAACCGTCGGCGGCTTTATACTTGCGCCCAGAATCATCCGAGACTTTCTCGTCAACCGGGCTCGTCCCTTCATCTTCGCGACCGCGCCCTCGCCATTGGTTGCCGCCATTACGCGAGCGGCCCTGGAAATCTCCAGGACCAATCCGGAACGCCGTGATCGACTGGCACGTCTGGTTCAATTCGCGGGAAGCCAACTTCGCCGCAGCTGCAATATCGAGCCGTCGGGGTCGCAAATTCTTCCTGTGATCGTCGGCGCCGATCAGGCGGCCGTCGCGCTTGCGGCTTCCCTGCAGCGCAGGGGCTATGATATTCGCGCGATCCGGCCTCCGACAGTCCCGGAAGGCACCGCGCGCCTTCGCATCGCGCTGACGTTGAATGTCAGCGAAACCACTGTCGCCGGCTTGTTTGAGGCTCTCGCTGAGGACATGCGGGAAGCCGCATGACCCCGCGCATCATTGTCACCGGCACCGATACGGGCATTGGCAAAACCATTTTTGCGGCCGCGCTCGCCGGTGCTTTGGACGGGGTCTATTGGAAACCCGTTCAGGCCGGCATCGAGGACGAGACCGACACGGAGACGGTTCAGCGGCTGTCCGGCCTGCCCGCCGAACGGATGCTGCCCGAGGCCTATCGGCTGAAAACGCCGGCGTCGCCTCACCTTGCCGCCGAACTCGATGGCGTTGCTATCGATCCCGCAATGCTCATTCTGCCGGATACGGCCCGGCCGCTGGTCGTCGAGGGCGCCGGCGGACTGTTGGTGCCGCTGACACGTGAAGTCCTCTATATCGATGTCATCGCACAGTGGCGTGCGCCGGTGGTGCTGTGTGCCCGCACCACGCTTGGAACCATCAACCACAGCCTGCTGTCGATCGAGGCCCTGCGCGCTCGCGGAATAGCGCTTCTCGGTATCGTATTCACCGGGGACGAGAATGCCGAGACCGAGCGCACCATTGTCGATATCGGTCGCGTGCCGCGTCTGGGCGGGCTTCCACCTATCGCGCTGCTGACGGCCGACTCGCTGCGGGCAAGCTTTGCCCGGCATTTCGATATCGGCGATTTTGTGAAGGAGCGCGTCGGATGAAATCGGCCTCCGCTGTATGGCATCCGTTCACCCAACACGCCACGCAGCCCGAACCAACGCAGATATCCAGCGGCGAGGGGGCATGGCTCGAGACGGCCGATGGCCGCCGGATATTCGACGCCATCTCGTCGTGGTGGGTTGTGACCCATGGTCATCGCCATCCGCACATCGTTGAGGCGATCAGGGACCAGGCCGGCCGTCTCGATCAGGTGATTTTCGCCGGCTTCACGCACAAGCCAGCGGAAAATCTTGCGCGCCATCTCATCGCAATCACGCCACCGGAGCTTGAATACGTCTTTTTTTCCGACAGCGGATCGACGTCGGTCGAAGTGGCGTTGAAGATGGCGCTGGGCTTTTGGCGGCATCGCGGCGAGGCGCGCAGCCGGATCCTGGCGCTGGAAGGCGCCTATCACGGCGACACCATCGGCGGCATGTCGGTGGGGGCACGCGGCGTCTTCACCGCGCCCTATGGCCCGCTGCTGTTCGACGTCGAGCGGATTCCGTTTCCGTCCCAAGGCCGCGAAGAGGCGACGCTGGAGGCGTTGAACGCGGCATGCCGGCAAGGAGGAATAGCAGCCCTTATCGTTGAACCCCTGATTCTCGGCGCGGGCGGCATGCTGATCTATCCGCCGTGGGTTCTCGCGGAAATGAAGCGCGTTTGTGAAGCGCACGGTGTTCTCTTGATCGCGGATGAAGTGATGACGGGATGGGGCCGGACAGGCACGCTGTTCGCATGCGAGCAGGCGGATGTCAGGCCGGATATCGCGTGCTATTCCAAAGGTCTTACCGGCGGTTCGCTGCCGTTGGCAGTGACGCTCTGCCGCGCGGATATTTTCGAGGCACACTATTCTGAGGATCGAACCCGCACCTTCTTCCACTCCAGTTCCTACACGGCCAATCCAATCGCCTGCGCGGCGGCGCTGGCCAATCTGGAAATCTGGCAGAGAGAGCCGGTCCGCAAGCGCATCGCGGATATCGCCCGCGTTCATGGTAGGGGACTAGATCGCTTCCGTGAGGATCGCCGCTTTAGCAATGTCCGCCAGATCGGAACTATTGCCGCGCTCGACATCGCGGTGAATGACGCAGGCTATATGGCCAATATCGGTCCCCGTCTTTACCAGAGCTTTCTCGCGCGGGGCTTGCTTATCCGGCCGCTTGGCAACACCATCTACCTGATGCCACCCTATTGCAGCACGGCCAGCGAACTCGACCTGGTCTATGACGCCATCGGCGAAGTCGCCGATGAGATTGCGTGAGGCAGCGGGCCCGCGTTTGCATTCCGGCGCGAGCTGGTTTTATCTGCCGGCGATCAATTAGCGACGATCCCTGCGTGGCCTCGAATGGAGCGTGAACAGTGGCACTTCGAATGCGGATCGGCACGCGCAAGAGCGCCATGGCGCTGGCCCAAACCGAGGAAATTGCCCGCCGCCTGACCGCGGCCGCGCCCGAACTCGATGTTGAGATCGTCAAGTTCGAAACGACGGGCGATCAGGATCAGACCGGCAAGCTGTTGCAGCACGGCGGCAAGGGCGGCGCGTTCGTCGCCGAAATCCGCAGTGCGGTGCTCTCAGGCGAATTGCACGCCGCGATGCATTCGCTGAAAGACATGCCCGGCAATGAGGACACCCCGGGGCTCGTGATCGGCGCGACGCTGTCGCGCGATCCGCCGGGTGACGTTCTGGTGCTGCGCCCCGGGGTCTCGATCGATGATTTCAGGCGATCGCGCGGCAAGGGATTCAAGATCGGCACCAATGCGGTGCGGCGCGCGGCCTATGCGCGGCGGCTGTTTCCGGACATCGAGGTGATTCACTATCGCGGCGCCGCCGACACCCGTGTCCGCAAGCTCGATCATCTGGAAATGCAGCGGTTGCCTGATGGTGGCGCGGTCGGCCCGGCCGATGCGCTGATCATGGCGCGCTCCGGGCTTGAGCGCGTCGGCCTGGCCAGTCGCATCGCCTATGAGTTTTCAATACAGGAAATGCTGCCGGCAGCGGGGCAGGGGATTGTCGCGGTGGAATGCGCGGCCCAGGACTGGCAGACGCGGCGGATTCTGTCTCTGATCGATGATACCGCCGCGCATCAAAGCGCGGATGCCGAGCGCGAGGTGTTGTGGGTTCTCAACGGCCATTGCAATTCGCCGATCGCGGCATTTTCAGCGATCGATGGCGCGCAGATGTCGTTGACCGCGTCGGTACTGGATCACGCAGGCGGCCTGTTCATCGAGGCGTCGCGCTCCGGGCCAGCCGATCGGCCGCGCGAACTTGGCCGCGCCGTTGGCCTCGAGCTACTGGACAAGGGCGCGGCTGACGTCATCGAGCGCAGCCGGCCGGCGTAATCACCCCTTATACGCTCGCACCCGCTTAATCATCTGTTCGACATGTGCGATCGGGGTTTCCGGCTGAATGCCGTGGCCGAGGTTGAAGATCAGCCGGCCGCCGGCGTAATTTGCCAGCACATCATCGATGGCGCGATCGAGCGCAGCGCCGCCGGCGATCAGCGCCAGCGGGTCGAGATTGCCTTGAATGGCGACGCGGTTCTGCACCCGCTCGCGGATCAATGACGGCTCGGCCGCCCAGTCGATACTGACGGCATCGACGCCGGTCGCGCCGACATACGCAGGCAGCAGCGCGCCGGCGCCTCGGGGAAAGCCGATGATCTTCGCGTCAGGCACTTGTTTGCGCACGCCTTCGACGATGCGCCGGGTCGGCTCGATCGACCAGCGCTCGAATTCGCGCGGCGGCAGCACGCCGGCCCAGGTGTCGAAGATCTGCAGCACGTCGGCGCCGGCCTTGAGTTGCCCAAGCAGATACTGAGTCGAGTTCTCCACCAGCGCGTCGATGATTTTACTGAATGCCTCGGGATGGCGATAGGCCATCATCCGCGCTGGTGCCTGATCGGGCGTGCCTTGCCCGGCCACCATGTAGGTGGCGACCGTCCATGGCGCGCCACAGAAACCGATCAGCGCAATCTTTGGATCGAGTTCGCGGCGCACGCGGCGCAGCGCTTCGTACACCGGTTCAAGCTTGCCGAAATCCGCGCCGGCTGCCAGCGTCCCAACCTTCTCCGGCGTGTCCAACGGATCGAGCCGCGGGCCTTCGCCGGTCTCGAACCGCACCGACCGGCCAAGCGCATAGGGGATGACAAGAATATCCGAGAAGATGATCGCGGCATCGAAGTGGAAGCGCCGGATCGGCTGCAGCGTGACTTCGGCGGCATATTCCGGCGTGAAGCACAGGTCGAGAAAGCCGCCCGCCTTTGCGCGCAAATCACGATATTCGGGCAGGTAACGGCCGGCCTGCCGCATCATCCAGATTGGCGGCACGGGCTGCCTGCGGCCGGAAAGCACTTCAAGGAAGGGTTTAATGGAGGGAATCTGGGTCAAGCGCTTTGTTCCGCAGGGGTGATCGGAGGCGAGATGCTGCTTCCTGATACACTGTGGGTGCGCATTTGGCCAAGATGCGATCGTCCCCCGTTGGGAACGTCTGGATTGCGGAGGCGTTCTTACCCGATGGAGGCTCAATATGGCTGAGAAATTCAATCCCGCGGCGCATGACAAGCATGCCGTCGACCCCCGCGAGGCTGCTTTGGCCGACCGGGATACCCACGCGAAACTTGAAGCCGGCCTGATGGATAGTTTTCCGGCGTCTGATCCTGTGAGCGCGGCAGCCGTCGCCGTCGAAGCATGATCGCCATCGAGAAGATTCGCTCTGGGACAAGGTTCTGGCCGTGTTTCGATAGATCCGCTCGGCCGGTTTCGAAAGCCGATGGCTTGCAGGCGCTCCAAATGGTCAGTCCGTTCAACCGCGCTGAAAACGACTCCCCGCGAAGCGGCAGTTCGAAACGGGTCACGCCCGCGGTATGGGCTGCAATCGTGGTGGCGATGGTCGTCGTGGCGATCTGGTTTGCGATGAAGCTGTGACGCTCCGCGCTCAAATCGCGTTGCGCGATGCCTAATAGTGTGGCGGCGGTTCGTTCGTAATACCCGGCGCGTTAGTTTCTGCCTCTTGCAGACGTTCGTTTAGATTCGCGATCTGGCGGGTGAGCGCGTCGATCTTGAGCCACTGCGCTGTGATGGTCTTGTTCAGCGCCTCGATGGTTTCATCCTGAAACATCAACCGGGTTTCCAGTGCATCGATGCGGTCGCTGAGCGTTTTCACGTCACTCATCGGAGTGCTGCTTCATCGAACGTTCCCGCAATCCATGGCCGAGCGCGACGCGATCATCGAACACGAAGCATTCGCCGCGCCAGCGGCTTTGCGCTTCCGGCACGCCTTCCAGATATCTGAGGATGCCGCCCTTGAGGTGATAGACCTCGGCAAAGCCGCGCGAGAGCAGATAGGCGCTGGCCTTTTCACAGCGAATGCCGCCGGTGCAGAACATCGCGATCCTCTGATGCTTCGCCGGATCAAGATGGCGCGCGGCAAAATCCTTGAATTGTCCAAAGCTTGTGATGCCGGGGTCGAGCGCGCCCGCGAATGTGCCCATCGCCACCTCGAATGCATTGCGGGTGTCGATCACCATCGTGTCCGGCGTTGCGATCAGCGCGTTCCAGTCGGCAGGGTCGACATAGACGCCGACCTGCCGTGTCGGATCGGTTCCGGTATCGCCGAGGGTAACGATCTCCTTTTTCAACCTGACTTTGAGACGTTGGAACGGCATTGCCGAGGCATGCGAGAATTTCAGTTCGAGGTTGTCGAGCCGGCCGCCGAACAGAGCGCCGTCACGTAGTTCCCCGATCAGGTTGTCGATGGCGTCCGCGCGGCCCGCCAGCGTGCCGTTGATGCCTTCATTGGCCAGCAGCACGCTGCCCTTTAGCTCGAGGTCGGCGCAGATCGCCCGCAGCGGCTCGCGCAGCTCCCGGAAATCCGGCAACGCGGCGAATTGATAGAAAGCGGCGACCTTGTACGACATCGGGGTGGTTTATCAGGAGGGAGGGGGACGGGAAAGACCATCGCGAGAGCGACAAATAGAGCGTCGTGACGACGCTGAGAGTTGCGCGGCGCCCCGAAACCAGCCCCAGTTGCACTGCCCCCATTCCATCTCCAAGCATTGCCCAGCACCACCTGAATATGCCAAGTAACCCCCTGAGCAAACCCGCGCGATACCGGCGGATAACCTGGAAAACAACGACAAAGTGAGCAATTTGGCATGAGGAATTTCCATCTCGCCGGCCGGTCGACGGTCCATGCAGAGAACGCGATGGTGGCGACGTCGCATCCGCTCGCCGCGCTGGCGGCGATCGAGGTGCTGCGTGCCGGCGGCACCGCCGCGGACGCTGCGGTAGCGGCGTGCGCGCTGCTCGGCGTGATCGAACCGCAATCCACCGGCATCGGCGGCGATTGCTTTGCGCTGGTCCAGCCCAGGGGCGAGGGCAAGATCGTTGCCTATAACGGCTCCGGCCGCGCGCCGATGGCCGCCAAGCCCGAGTGGTATCTCGAACGCGACATGCATTCGATTCCGCTGACCTCGGCGCATGCCGTCAGCATTCCCGGTGCGGTCGACGCATGGACGGTCATCCTGCGCGATCATGGCAAGCTTGGGCTCGATACCTTGTTGCAACCCGCTATCAAGGCCGCGGAGGAAGGTTATGTGGTTGCGCCGCGCATCGCGTTCGACTGGAAGAACCAGTTCGAGAAACTGAAAAAGGGCACCAACACCGAGCGCTATCTGCTGCCACACGGCAAACCGGCGGTCGCCGGCGACGTCATCCATCAGCCCGAACTCGGGCAGACCTTGCGCGCCATCGCGAAGGACGGCCGTGACGCATTTTACAAGGGCGCTATCGCCGAGGACATGGTTGAGACGTTGCGCGGGATCGGCGGCCTGCACAAGCTGGAAGACTTCGCTTCGCACACCACCGAGACCACGACGCCGATCGGCACCATGTATAAAGGCCATGATGTCTGGCAGTGTCCGCCGAACGGGCCGGGCATCACCATGCTGGTGATGCTCAACATTCTTTCACGCTTCGATCTGACGAAATTTCCGCCCCTAAGCGTCGAGCGGTTCCATCTCGAAGCCGAAGCCGCGCGGGTCGCCTACATGATGCGCGAACAGCTCATCGGCGATCCCGGCCACATCGACGTCGATGTCGTCAGGATCCTGTCGAAGGAGTTCGCCGACGAGCATGGCGCCAAGATCAGAATGGATCGGATGCTCGATCTGCCGAATGTGGCGCCGCCGATGAACCCCTCGACGGTCTACATCACGGTGGTCGACAAGGACCGCAACGTCTGCTCGTTCATCAATTCGATCGCGCATTCGTTCGGCTCGGCGATCGTGTCGAACAAGACCGGCATCCTCTTGCAAAATCGGGGCGGCGGTTTCCGCATTCAGCCCGGCCATCCCAATTGCATCGCGCCCGGCAAGCGCCCGCTGCACACGATCATTCCGAGCCTTGTGACGAAGGGCGGCCGCGCGGTGATGCCGTTCGGCGTGATGGGCGGACAGTATCAGCCGGTCGGGCAGACCCATGTACTGACCAACATGCTCGATTACGGTTGCGACGTGCAGGAGGCGATCGATATGCCGCGCGGCCTGCATTACGAAGGCGTCTACCAGCTCGAGGACGGCGTGCCCGCCGATATCGTCGAAGGCCTGAAGAAGCTTGGGCACAAGACCACCAGCGTGGTCGCGCCGCTCGGCGGCGGCCAGGCGATCTGGATCGACTGGGACAAGGGCACGCTGACCGGCGGCTCCGATCCGCGCAAGGACGGCTGCGCGCTGGGTTATTGAGGCGTCGCCAATTCCGGCCCGCTTAACACGTGAAAATGGCTATGGAAATGGCCCGCCTTGGGCTAGAGACGTCCGTCCTTCAGAAGAGGTGCCCAAAATGCGGTCTTCCCGACGCACAATCATCAAGACAGCCTTTGCCGCGATAGCGGCCGCGGTTTCAACTCCCCTAATCATTGCCACGACGGCATCAGCCCAAGCCGCAGGAAAGCCCATGACCACAGCATCAGGTTTGCAGATCATCGACAACACCTTTGGCACCGGCGCGTCGCCGAAGCCCGGCCAGATTTGCGTCATGCATTACACCGGCTGGCTCTACGAGAACGGCGTGAAAGGCAAGAAATTCGACTCTTCGGTGGACCGCAACGAGCCGTTCGAATTTCCGATCGGGCAGAGAAAGGTGATCGCCGGCTGGGACGAAGGCGTCGCCACCATGCATGTCGGCGGCAAGCGCACGCTGATCATTCCGCCCGCGCTCGGCTATGGCGCCCGCGGCGCCGGCGGCGTGATCCCGCCCAACGCGACGCTGATGTTCGACGTCGAATTGCTCGCGGTGAAATAACCGCCGCGCGGGAAGGGAGCGCGTATCGTGAAGGTCTCCATCCTCGACGATTATTTCGACACGCTGCGTACCCTCGACTGCTTTCGCAAGCTCGACGGATATGACGTCAAGATCTGGAACGATCACGTCCAGGATGTGGACGCGCTGGCGGAACGCCTGCGCGACACCGAAGCGCTGGTGCTGATCCGCGAGCGGACGCAGATCCGCAACGCCCTCTTGGAGCGGCTGCCGAAGCTGAAGCTGATCAGCCAGCGCAGCGTCTAGCCCCATATCGACATCGACAGCTGCACCCGGCTCGGCATCATCGTCTCCTCCGGCCAGCACGCCGATACGCCGTCCTATGCCACCGCCGAATTCACCTGGGGCCTGATTCTGGCGGCGATGCGCGCGATTCCGCAGCAGATGGCGGCGTTGAAAGCCGGCAAATGGCAGATCGGCGTCGGCCACACGTTGCGCGGCAAGACGCTCGGCATCTACGGTTATGGCCGGATCGGTGCGGTCGTGGCCGGCTACGGCAAGACGTTCGGCATGAAGGTGCTGGTATGGGCGCGGGAAGCCGCACTCGCGAAAGCGCGCGCCGACGGCTACGAGACCGCCGGCAGCAAGGCGGAATTCTTCGAACGCTGCGACGTGCTCTCGCTGCATATGCGCCTGGTCGATGCCACCCGCGGCATCGTCAAGGCGGACGATCTCGCCCGCATGAAGCCGACAGCACTCCTGGTCAACACCAGCCGCGCGCCGCTGATCGAGCCGAACGCGCTGGTGCATGCGCTGCGCGCCGGCCGGCCGGGCATGGCGGCGGTGGACGTTTACGAGAAAGAACCGCTGCGCGACGTCAACGATCCCCTGCTGACCATGGACAACGTCGTCTGCACCCCGCATCTCGGCTACGTCTCGCGCGACGAATACGAAATCCAGTTCACGGATATTTTCGACCAGATCGTGGCTTACGCCGCGGGTACGCCGACGAATGTGGTCAACCCGGATGTGATGGGCAAACGGCGGTGATGTTCGAACTCCCTCGCCCCGCTTGCGGGGAGAGGGTCGCAAGCGGGGCGAGGTAAGCAGAAAAAGACCGGCCCAAATGGACCGGTCTTTATCGATTCCACCCGACCAGCGTCGATCAGAGATTCTTGTTTGCTGCAGCCGCGGCCTTGTTGACGGCGTCTTTGGTCGCTTCCTTGGCGTCGCCGACGGCCTTCT
>JAQGKC010000186.1 GCA_028290305.1 Bradyrhizobium sp. | reverse complement strand
CCGCGGGTCAGGCGGATCGCAGCGCATGACCCCAACACGCTGCCGATCTGGGACTATTTCAGGCAAGTCTTCTGGAGTTCGGGCGTCGATCTCAACGAACAGTCGTTCGCATCGCTCTCCAATGACGTGGTGCTGGATGCGCTTGAATTGCCGCCGAGAGAGAAGGCGGTGCTGTCGCTGCAATTGCCGTCGAATTTCATCATCGTGTTCGAGCCGGTGACGCACGCCGCTCAGTTCATCGATGTCCAGGGTGAGCCGACCAAAGAGCGTCAGCAATTGTCGCTGATGTACAACAAGATCCAGGCGCCGGTCGGAACCATGACGTTGCGTCCGGGACCGCTGCGGCTGTCGCTCGACAATCAGACCGATGTCCGGGTGCTGCCGTCGGTTTTCGTGGCGGCCGATGCGCTCCATCATCTGATCGGCAAGCGCAAGCCGTTCCTCACGGCCAAGCGGATGTTGACCAACCAGACCTTCCGCGACGTCTACAAGGCCGACAATCTCAACATCGATCAGCGTCTCAAGATCACGTCGCTGACGTTCCTCTTCACCGACCTCAAGGGTTCCACCGCGCTGTACGAGCGGGTCGGCGATCTCGCCGCCTTCGATCTGGTGCGCGCGCATTTCCATGCCCTGCTGGAAATTATTTCATCGGAGAAAGGCGCTGTCGTGAAGACGATCGGTGATGCCGTGATGGCGACCTTCGTCAAGCCCGAACACGCGCTGGCGGCCGGCTTGCGAATCCGCGCCGCCATGGAGACGCTCAATACCGAACGCGGAACGAGGGATCTCGTGGTCAAGATCGGCATCCACGAAGGCCCGTGCCTCGCCGTCATGCTCAACGAGCGGCAGGATTATTTCGGCCAGACCGTCAACATCGCCGCACGGGTCCAGGGCCTGTCGACCTCGCAGGCGATCCACATCACCGGTCCGGTAATCGACGCGCCCGCGGTGGCCGCCATCCTGGACAAGGAAGCGATTACGCCGATCCAGAAGCAGGCGGCGCTGCGGGGCATTGCCGACAAGATCGTCGTGTATGAAATCCCTTGATGAATTTCGCGTCGGCGCGGGCAGATTGCCTAACTGTAATGCGCCCGCGGACCACGATGGATTGCGCGAATTTGGTTTTCGACCCATATGTCGATGACGGATGCTATTCTGAAGACAGGCACACCTTGAAACATTTGTGGCGGGAACATTGATGCTGGACGGATTGCGCCAATTCATTGCCGATGTTGTTTCTACCACCGCGCATCAGGATCGGGCATTTGACGACACCGGATATCGCCTGGCGGCGACGGCGCTTCTGATTCACGTCATCTCGATCGACGGCGAGCCGTCCGAAATTGAAAAGCGCAAACTTCACGGCCTCATCGAAAGCCGCTTCGGGCTCGACCCCGGCACGGCGGATCAATTGATCGCGTCTGCGACGCTGGTCGAAGGCGAGGCGGTCGATCTCTATCATTTCACCAGCGTCATTATGCGTTCGGTGAATGAGGAGGGCAGACTCCGCATCGTCGAAATGATGTGGGAGCTGGTTTATGCGGACGGCCAGGTCAGCGAGTTCGAAGACAACGTCGTGTGGCGCGCGGCGGATCTGTTGGGAGTGCCTTCGCGCGACCGGATCGATCTCAAGCATCGTATCGCCGCCAGGCAACCGGCGCCGGTCGAAGGCGGCTCGGATATCGCCGACGCGGCAACGTGACGCGCTGCGGCCTTGGGCTATTGGACATGACGAATTTTTAATCTGCCGAGGCAATCGGGCCGTACCGGCTCCGGTCAGCCTCGAATTATTGCTATTTAATTCTGTGGCACTGTGCGCTTGAATACGCCTGCTATGCTTGCAGGTGACTTGCATCCCGCCTAAGGCGTATGCTCTCGTCCCGGCGCTAACCGCATATCCTGCCAATGAACTAAGAGCATTGTATTGTGACCGAGCGTGTAACGCTGATTACCGGTGCCTCGGCGGGCATAGGCACCGAACTGGCGCGCGTTTTCGCATCGAACGGCCATCGCGTAGCTCTGGTGGCGCGACGCGCCGATCATCTGACGGCGTTGGCGTGCGAGATCGGCGGCGGCGCTGCGCCGATTGTGATTCCGTGCGATCTCGAACAGCCCGATGCCGGTGATAAAATTGCCGCGGCCTTGACCGCCGAAGGCGTGGAAGTCGAATTCATCGTCAACAATGCGGGCTTTGGTTTGTTCGGCAATGCGATCGAATTGGACCGCGCAGAACAGCTTGGCATTATCGCCGTCAACATCCGCGCGCTGACCGATTTGTCGTTGCGGTTTTCCGACAGCCTGATCCGGCATCGCGGCGGCATCCTCAATGTCGGCTCGATCGCCGGCTTTCTGCCGGGGCCCGGGATGGCCGTCTATTATGCGTCCAAGGCCTATGTGCTGTCGTTCACGGAAGCGCTGCGGCAGGAGCTTGCTCCTCGCGGCGTCCGCGTGACCGTGTTGTGCCCGGGTCCGGTGCCGTCGGAGTTTCAGGCGCGGGCGGGGTTCGAACCCGGATTTGATTCCGCGATCCTCAATGTCTCCGCGGCTGATGTTGCGAGGGCAGGATACCGCGGGCTGATGGCCAACAAGCGCGCCGTGCTGCCCGGTTTCGGAATCAAGATCGTGCCGCTTCTGCTGCGGCTGTTTCCGCGCGCGTTTATCCTGGCGGCGGTCGGTCGCTTTCAGCTGCGGAAGCGCTGATAAATCGCCTCGGGAGCCTGTTTTGGCCCGCGATTTGCTTTTGAGATCATGTGAGATCATGCAGAGCGTCGTATGGAGCATCTTCGTACGAGGCTCACGCGAAATTAACGTTTGTTTAGGTATGATTCCGGCCTGATAAGCCGCCAAAAAGAAAAACGATGTCGTCTAGGTCGGTCGAAATCGACGCCGAAACCGTGCTGCGCTTCCCCAGCGGGGCACCTGCGGCCGCCGTCGCGCCCAAAACCACCGAGCCTTTGCGGCCGGTTCTGATCGTCCTGCACCAGGAAATGTCGACGCCGGGGCGCGTCGGCAATGCGTTGCGGGCGCTCGGACACGGTCTGGATGTCAGGCGTCCGCGGTTTGGCGATCCGCTTCCTCAAACGCTGGATGGCCATGCCGGTGCGGTCATTTTCGGCGGTCCGATGAGCGCGAACGATCCGGATGATTTCGTTCGTCAGGAGATCGACTGGATCGCGGTGCCGCTACGGGAACAGCGGCCGTTTCTGGGAATCTGCCTGGGCGCGCAGATGCTCGCGAAGCAGCTCGGCGCCCGGGTGTCACCTCATCCGCAAGGCCGCGCGCAGATCGGATATTACCCGATCCGGCCGACGGCGGCGGGGTTGGCGATCTGCCCGCATTGGCCTGACCATGTCTACCACTGGCACCGTGAAGGATTTGAACTTCCGGCTGGTACCGAATTGCTGGCGGAGGGAAGTGACTTCCCGGTGGAAGCGTTCCAATCAGGTCACTCGTTCGGCTTCCAGTTTCATCCCGACGTGACCTACGCGATGATGCATCGCTGGACGACGCGCGGTTGCGAGCGGCTGGAATTGCCGGGCGCTCGTCCGCGCCATCATCACTTCGCCGATCGCGCGGTGCATGACGTGACCGAGCGCGCCTGGCTGAAGCAGTTTCTCGATGGCTGGCTGGCGCGGGTGCCGATGTCGGCGATGTCGCAAGCCGCGGAATAACGCATCGGGCCAGTGCGCGACGAGGTTCGCGTGCAAGGCCAGGCGTTCAGAAGAATAAATCAATAAAACGATTTCACAGCGCGGCAGCGATTTCCGCGAAGGCGTGGCGAGCTTTATGGAAAAACGTCCGCCGCGGTTTACGGGGAAGTAAACGAGACGCTGGAGTTGCTCGTGAGAGTCTTCGCTAGTCTGGGATTTGCCGAGGCCCGTCGTCGCCCTACGGGCTATGCCAAGCACGTTTCGCTTTCGGCGGCGTGGCTGCGCCACGCGTAGCCGAAGGCGAAGCGTGGTGGAGCCAGGCGGGATCGAACCGCCGACCTCGTCATTGCGAACGACGCGCTCTCCCAGCTGAGCTATGGCCCCT
>JAQGKC010000137.1 GCA_028290305.1 Bradyrhizobium sp. | reverse complement strand
GCGCCTCGACGTCGGCGAGAGCGTCAGTTTCATCGCCTTCAGGGAAGAGGTGATCGCAGCGCTGGATAGCGAATGGAAGACCTCTTCCTTCGACTATCTCGTCAACAACGCGGGCTTCCTGCAAGTGGCGCTTTTCGAGGACACGACCGAAGAGCTCTTTGACGCCTACATGCGTGTGCTGTTCAAGGGTCCATACTTCCTGACCCAGGCTCTGCTTCCGGTGCTTGCAGACGGCGGCGCGATCGTAAACGTGACGAGTAATTCAATTTTCCAGAGCGGTATAGCGGCGGGAGCTTCCGCCTACGCATCTATGAAGGGCGGGCTGACGACGTTGACGCGCTACATGGCCAAGGAATTCAGCCGTCGCGGGATCCGCGTCAACTCCGTTGCGCCGGGCGCCACCCGCACTCGCATCGGCGATGACGCCTACGACAAGTATCCGCAAGTCATTCAGCAGATCGTCGAAATGACGGCGCTTGGACGTCTCGGCGAAGCGAACGACGTGGGTGCCGTGATCGCGGCTTTGCTTTCGGATGATTTCCGGTGGGTGACCGGACAGCATATCGAGGCTTCCGGTGGCGCCCGGTTGTCTGTAGCGAGCTGATGCATAAAGCGAATCTAGCACGTTAGCCTAAGCAGGAATGTTCAAAACTCTCGAACGCCAATAGCTCGGTCGCCGCGACTCAACGACCACGAGGTCATTGGGCGCGGTCGGGTTCAAAACGATGGTGCTCGCTCAAGGGCCAAAACTCGAGCGGCACTGGATTCGCCAGTCGCCGTCGAGCGCCGTGAATACGTAGAGGGAATCGTAGACCCCGATGATCGAGCCATCTTCCCGGTAACGCGTGTAACGGACCGCGTAGTGGGCCTTGGTCGGCGAGGACTGGAGCAGCTTCGTCTCGTTCCACGCGCTATGGTGCCAGCCCTCCTGCTGACGCAGGCGATCGAACAGGTCCATCGGATTGTTGCCCGGCGTGTCATAGACGGTGACCTTGCCGGCGGAGAGGCGGACATGAGGGAAGCGCATCAACGTGTCCATCGCCGTCGCATCATGCCGGTTCAGCGCCGCCATCCATAACGCCAGAATTTGCTGGCAACGAGTCTCGTCTTCCAGCGAAATTCGGGCCTCATCGTATGCGTCGTCGTCGCAGCGGCCGTCGACACACTCCCGCCGTGGCCCTCGCGAGGTTCGGAATTGCGCATTAGTGCTCGTCGAATGTGTCAAGCACGCCGGTCGCGTCGGGTTTGTCGCAGCGTAGGTCGCCGCCTTCAAACCTGCGCCATTCCACCATCCGCGAAGATCTCGCTTCCTGTCATGGACCTGCTGGCGTCGGACGCCAGAAAGAGCGCTACGTCTGCGATATCGTCCGGCTCCGCAATCCGTCCGAGCGGAGATTGCGCGGTAAGTCCTGCGATCATCGCGTCCTTCTGGCCCGTTCTCTCCAAGGCCCTGAGCAGACCGGGCGTCGCAGTGGCGCCGGGCGAAAGAACGTTCACGCGAATTCCGGTGCCCTTCAAGTCCAGCGTCCAACTGCGGGCGAGATTGCGAATCGCCGCTTTGCTTGCGCTGTAGATGCTGAAGGCCGGAGTGCCCATCGAGGCCGTGGTTGATCCCGTGAGGATGATGGACCCTCCGTCCCGCATCAGTGGCAGTCCCTTCTGAACCGTGAATATCGTACCTTTGACATTCACACCGAAGACCAGATCATAGGCGGACTCCGTAATCTTGCCCAACGGCTCGGTTGCGCCCAAGCCGGCATTGGCGAATAGTACGTCTATGCGCCCATGATCCGACCGGACCTTTGCGAACAACCGGTCCAGGTCTTCGAGATTTGACACATCCCCTTGCACAGCGGTCACGCCGGCTCCGACCGCTTGGATCGCCTTGTCCAATTCTTCCTGGCGGCGCCCCGTAATGTAGACATGCGCTCCCTCGGCGACGAACCGTTTCGCGCTTGCCAGGCCAATGCCACTGTTCGCGCCGGTGATGACCGCGATCTTTCCCTTAAGTCTGCTCATAGCGTCCTCAATACGTGAATGATGAAATGCGGACATAGGGGTTGCATTTGTCTCTTCCAGTATGCACCTTTTGGTAAGTATCAAATTAGGAGAGGATCAAGATGAAGAAGGGCGCCTTTACCTGCGGCTTGGACGCAGCACTATTTGTGCTCGGGGGCAAATGGAAGCCATTGATCCTGTTCCATCTGGCCCATGAGACCCGCCGCTATGGCGAGTTAAGACGCGCAGTCGGCAAGGTCAGTGACAAAGTGCTGATTCAACAACTCAAGGAGTTGCAGGCGGACGGGATAATCGATCGTGTCGATTTCGGAGAGATACCCCCGAAGGTCGAATATTCCCTCACGACTTTCGGAAGAACCTTGGGAAAGGCGCTGGCTCCTCTTTGCGAGTGGGGAACCAAGTATTCGAGCAAGGTTGAGGCGATCGTGACACGCCGCAAGGTCCACGGGCATCAACGCGCCGCCTAGGGGAGCACCTGTCACTGTCGACGCTCAGCAGGCGAGCTAGATTGTCAACCGTCTGCTTTGCCTGCGTTATTGGCCACATCTACCCGAGGACAACGTGCGGGTCAATTTCATAGGCCGACTGCTTGACCGCGACAGCCATCAAGCCTCGACCGACGTCCTCAAGCCGCGCCATCTCGATGGTCTCGACCCATAGTTCTATGAGCACGCTTGGCGGTGTTTCTTCGTGAAGGAGTCTTTGCCTGACCGATGTTGAAGTCGTCCAGTTCAAGCAAATCTGGCGCACGCCCCGCAACGTAGTCGAGCCGACTCCGAAAGGCCTGACGAATTGCCGTCACGAAGATACACTCATCAACTTCCGTCTCTTTCGCCGCAATGAAGATTATCTTTTTCCCCGAACATCGTTTAAATCGCTACCTTCGGCCTTTACGTGACATTCCGTGAATGCCCGAAGAAATCTAAGCTCGTCCTGCAGCATGCTGGTTACGGCTCCCGATGAGACCGCCGTTTCTGGAGGCGTCTTCGCCGTGAGATGGACTTCGACGAAACCGTCGACGTTGAAAGATTGCGCGGAAGATAAGGGCTGCCAAAGGGTGTTGGCAACGCGATTTTGCGTATACCTGACCTTTCCCGCATCCGGAAAATGCGCGATGATCCTCTTGATAATATCGGCGTGCGGACCGCTCCAGTGCGTTCGAAATTGCTCCGGACTATGATCGGTCTTTCGGGCGATAAGGACCAGTCGCTTAAACATTATCGGTGTTCCATCGACGGTTAAACTGGCTGTGACATGGCACGGTCACCGACCGAGAATCTGCGCCATTGCGGCACGGAGCGCCGCCGGGGCGGCGGATTTTGTTGCTCCGCATTTCGATCGCCATGCGACGAAGCGATCGGGCCGGACCAGGAGGCACCCGTCATCATCGACCCCCCGAATGCGTGCCCAATCGCCGAATACGTCGTCGTATTCCTGACGGAGCGCAATCCGGAAGCATGAGACTGGGACGTCGAACTCCTTCGCGACCAAGGAGGCGGCGTTGTGCCACACATCTCCTTGGATGCCGGAAATCAGGGTGAACCCGTCGTAGGCCACCAGATCAAGCGTGGATATCTGTTCGCGATCTTTCTCAATCCAAACGTGAGGCAGATGCGCGCCTGGATCCGTGCTCGGCCTGTAATAGAGATCAGAGTTCGGTCGTTCGGCCGAGGTCAGAGTTCCGTCCTGGACGATGGCGCGCGAAGCATATCGTTGCCCGAGTTCGAGGCCGTGCGCGTTGAATTGCCCGTTCATCGCGTCAAGCGCATCCCACACCGATCGCCGCGCCTGCGCCGACACCTCGCCAGCGGCGAACAGCAGATCGATATTCTTCTTTGCCTCGTCGACAGGCTGGTCGGGGCGAACGCCCAAGGCTTTCCACAGGTAGGACATGTCTCGACCGCTTCGATGCGCGCGCGATGACCTGTTGTCCGACCGGACGGCGCTCTGTGTCGTAGCTGTCGAGCATCGCCTCGCTCGCGCGGCCCGAGAGGACCAAGGCGAGCTTCCAAGCCAGATTATAGGAGTCTTGGATCGAAGTGTTGCTTCCAAGTCCGTTTGCGGGCGAATGACGATGAGCGGCGCCGCCGACCAGAAAGATGCGATCCTTCCGGTATTGCTTGGCGACGAGATTGTTGACCTGCCACTTGGTTATCTTCTTGATCTCATATTTCACGGAGCAATCGCCAATGGCGGCCTCGATTTGTTGCCGAATCCAGAGCTCCGAGATGTCGCCCCCGGCGAAATTGTGCCGAAGGAAGAAAGGATTCCATTCATCCCAGGGATTGACGCAAGGCCATACGCTAAAAGGCACCTCGCTTCCGGGATGATAGGTGAAGGTCAATGCACCGGAACGGTGCCTTACATACTTGGACAAATCCGCCTTCAACCAGACACTTACGGAGTCTCCAATCGTTCCTTCGCCCTCGAAATCGATTTGCATCTGACGCGCTACTATGCTGCGACCGCCGTCGGGCCGACAACGTATTTGGCGCGGATCTGATACTCCTCATTCTTCTGCCTATTGCGAATCAGGGCATCGACCCCATTTTCGACTTCGTTCAGCTCGAGCAGCTCATGCCCGAAGCGGAGCTCGACCCCGTTGGATCTCGCGGCCTCCAATATAATCGGCTCGAGTACGTGCTGGGGTATGTTGCACATACTGGTCGGGCTCGCACGTTCGTAGTCGCTCCGACGATCAACGCCGGCTCCCCAAGCTCTGGTTCTTGCCAATTCCAGGCCGGCAAAGGACGTCGCGAACACCAGCGTTCCCATCAGGTCTTGCGGCATTGCGTGCGCTCGCACTCTGTCTTCAAAACCTAGATCGAGAAAAATCTCCATCGAGCGCTGGTTTGTGATGTGCGCACGCGGAGAATCTGCAGTGGAGTCGTATTTCGTGACCGAAATGGATTTAACACCAAGTCTGGCCAGCAAGGCTGAGGCAGTAAGACCTGCCGGTCCAGCGCCCACGATCAGCACATCGGTCTCGATTTCGGTCACGCAAAACACCCGGTCGTCGAGGAGGGGACTGGCGAAGAGTGGCCGAACACTCCAACGGCCAACCACATCGCGACGTGCGCTTTGATGTCGACACGTCCGCAGGTTAGCCTGGGCGGGGCATAGCGGGCTTGATTAACCGGATTTACCGCGTTCGTATTGGCGCAGAACGGCATCACTTGAACGAATCGCGCGACTGGCGCGAGACGATGCGAGAGGCCTTGATCTCGGAACCAATCGAGGAAAGGACAGATGTAATCCCAATAGGCATGCAATGTGCGAGAATGGGGGCGCTCGGAGGAAGGTCCCCCGTCCTTTGCGCGTCTTCGATCTTCGGCAAAGTATCGGGAAGGGTGGGTCTTGAGCCACGAGAGCCGCGGATTACTAGGGCGGCTTCCTCGCCACAAATTAGGGTGACGATGCCTCGCCCCGCAATTGGGTACTTACCAAAAGGTACATACTGGTCGCTTCACGGGAGGATCACTACGTCTGTCTCTGCCAACCAACGAGACACAGGTGCGGTCATGGCCGATGATAGGCATATCGAAATTAGTGCGGGCGGACAGGTCTCGCTGAACCCGGTGATCCGGCTCTGGCCTGACGGGCCGCCCAGCAGCCTGCCCGGTGTCGGATCAGAAATCACCTTCCCCAGCCCTGCCATCTTTGGTCCCGAGACCGACATGCTGCGCAATGCGCGGGCGTCGATTGGATGACGGTCGATCAACTCGGCGACTATCTGAAGCAGCACTGGCCGGCTATTCGGGAGCAATTGCTGAACGGGACCTACGAACCGAAACCGGTGAGACGGGTGGAAATCCCGAAGCCGGATGGCGGAGGGGTGCGAAAGCTTGGCATCCCAACCGTGCTGGACCGCTTTGTCCAGCAAGCAGTGATGCAGGTTCTGCAGAGGCAATGGAATCCGACGTTCTCCCAATACAGCTATGGGTTCCGACCGCGTCGGTCGGCTCATCACGCCGTGGCTCAAGCGCAGCAGTATATCGCGCAAGGCTACGGATGGGTGATCGATCTCGATTTGGAAAAGTTCTTTGATCGAGTCAATCACGACAAACTGATGGGCCAGATCGCCAAGCGCGTCGAAGACAAGCGGCTGTTGAAGCTCATCCGGGCATTCCTCAATGCCGGGGTGATGGAGAACGGACTGGTCAGCCCCAGCGTGGAAGGAACTCCGCAAGGAGGACCGCTTTCGCCATTGCTGAGTAACCTCGTGCTCGATGAACTCGACCGCGAGCTGGAGTGCCGCGGACACCGCTTTGTTCGTTATGCGGACGACTGTAACATCTACGTTCGCAGCGAACGCGCGGGTCAGCGGGTGATGCAGAGCATTACGCGCTTCATCAAACAAAAGCTCAAGCTCAAGGTAAATGAGGCCAAGAGTGCGGTGGCACGACCGCAGGAACGGAAGTTCCTCGGGTTCAGCTTCACGGCTGGTCCAGACACCAAGCGCACGATTGCGTCGAAATCTCTGGAGCGGTTTAAGCGGCGAATCCGGGAGATCACGCGAAGGGCCAAAGGCGTCAGCATCAAGACGACAATGGAAGAACTGGTCCCGTATATGCGGGGTTGGTGCGGCTATTTCGGCTTTTGCGAAACGCCCGAGGTGTTGATTGCTCTCACTCGTTGGGTCCGGCTGCGATTGCGGGCCGCTCTGTGGCGTCAGTGGAAAACACCACGTCGCCGTCGCGCAGCGCTGATCGCACTGTGAGTCTCGGGGGAACTGCGCAATACGGCCGGAAGCGGCCGTGGCCCCTGGAACATCGCACGGAGCAAAGCCCTCTCTGTTGGGCTTTCCAACGCCTACTTCAAATTGCTCGGTCTTCCAACCCTGGTCGAAACGCGTTAGCGCAATCTCTCGAACCGCCGTGTACGGACCCGTACGCACGGTGGTGTGGGAGGGGCGGAGCCGAAAGGCTCCCCCCTATCCCGATCTTTGGCGCAAAGCGGTCATTTGGTGATCGCCGCTTCAATCGAGACAATTTCGAGCTTTGCACGAAGCGTTCAAGCGTTCTACGTTGGCACATCGTATTTTTTGGACGTTCTCGACACAGACCGCGGTCCTCTCGAGGCGAACTCCTTAAGCAACCGCTTGGTATTGTCCGCACAACCCGTACCGTGTTGTCTGCCTTCAATCTTTCGGATCAGAGCGCAAAGCTGTCGCTTGCTTTGACCTAGACGCTTTTCCATTTGTTCGATCTCGGCGACCTTGCGGCGCAACGCGCCGATCAGATCGCCTTGGCGCCAGTTGGCGAGATCCGCAGGCAATATCTGCCTGATCTCATCCAGGGAAAAACCGGTCCGCTGTGCGCCGACGATGATACCCAGAATCATGAGAGCGTCGGCCGGATATTCGCGGTATCCGTTGGCCTTTCGGGACACGACATTGAGCAGCCCTGCGGCCTCGTAAAAGCGGATGCGCGAGGTACTCAGGCCGCTTCGACTCGCCAGTTCACCGATCCTCATGGCAGGCCAAACCCTCGATTGACATTAAACCCAACTTTAACGTTAGGGTTAGGGTCAATCAACTCGGAAGTGGCGGGGTGATGCCCCCGCGAACCCGGAGCGTGGAGACTCATGCGCGGATACGTTCTCAAACACTACGGCGGCCCTGAAGGCGCGCAGCTGATGGATGTCCCAGCGCCGGCGATGCGGTCACGCGACATTCTTGTTGACGTGCGCGCGGCGGGCCTGAACCCGGTAGACTTCAAGTTCCGACAAGGGAAGCTTCGCGCTATCCTGCGACCAAAGCTTCCGTTTGTGCTCGGCAACGAACTCGCCGGTGAAGTCATTGCTGTTGGCAGCGACGTCACACGGTTCCGCGTGGGTGACCGTGTGTTTGCTCGGGTCGCAAAGGATCGGGCTGGCGCGTTCGCGGAGCAAGCATGCGTCGACGAGGATCATGCTGCGCCCATGCCTCAGGAATTGGATTTCACGGCCGCCGCGGCTGTGCCGCTGGCGGGGCTGACTGCTCTGCAGGCATTAAGGGACGAACTCGGCGTCGGACCAGGACAGAAGGTGTTCATTTCAGGTGGCGCCGGAGGGGTCGGCACCTTTGCAATTCAGATCGCCAAATGGCTGGGCGCGCATGTGACGACAACGGCCTCGAAGCGGGGCGAAGCGCTGGTGCGCTCGCTCGGCTGTGACGAGGTGATCGATTATACGGCTCAGGACCTATCCAAGGCGGGAGGCAAGTTTGATGCGGGCTTCGACCTGGTCGGCGGCAATACCCTGGAGCAGATGTTCGGAATCATGCGGCCGGGGGCCAGGATCGTTTCGGTAGCCGCCATTCCAGAACCGCAAACCGCGATCAAGGACCTTGGCGGTCGCCGCGCTCTGTCCGCCGCCTTCTGGATCATCAGCTACGGCATCCGATCGCGGGCGCGACGTGCAGGGATTGGCTATCGTTATCTTTTCATGCATCCAAACGGTCGCGACCTCGCTCAGCTCTCTGAACTCATCGAACAGGAAAAACTAAAGATAATCGTCGACAAAACATATCCGTTTGCGCGAATCTCCGAGGCTCTAGCCTATGTCGAAAGTGGACACGCGAAAGGGAAGGTTGTTGTCAGGATGGGGTGACGGCTGCCCCGCCTCGACGAGCAGGCCCGGTACTGATCAGCGATATGCGGATCTGGGTATCACCGCCAACGCGTGCACCTAATGTCCGCAAATGCGCAAAGCGGCCTTCCAAACATCGGCTGTGTCCGGTGCAGGACGTGCTACGAGATCGAAATGATCTCAAGGTTTGGACCGGATGCGCCGACTTCATCTCCAACAGCCTTGCCCATCAGAAGCCTTGCAACCGGGGATACGAATGAAATAGAATCGGCCTTAGGGTCCGCTTCGTCCTCTCCCACGATACGATATTTCTG
>JAQGKC010000039.1 GCA_028290305.1 Bradyrhizobium sp. | reverse complement strand
TTTCTGCACTGGAGCAGAGGCCTTTTTCTACTTTTGAGGCCAGGGGTGATGGGTCCCTGCGTTCGCAGGGACGACCCGCCGAGAGCTTGTGCGAGGCAACGACCGCACCAACGCGCAGCTCAATTCCGCCATATGCGATTCCCCTGCCGCGTGCGGGGAGAGGTCGGATGGCGCGTCAGCGCCATCCGGGTGAGGGGGGCTCTCTGCGAGGCCGAGCCTGTTGAGGCGCCCCCTCACCCCAACCCTCTCCCCGCGCACGGGGAGAGAGAGTTCTTCACCACGATGCTTGGCGGGAGGAAATAGGCAAATGGAAAACATCGCATGGATGGCCTGGACGGCGCCGACCGCGATCTTTTTCGTGCTGCTTTCCCTGACGTTGGCGGTCATGACATGGCTCGCCGTTGCCTATCCGGAAGCCGAGCGCGTCGGAATCCTTCGCATTCCAGCGACGCGCGGCGACCGGTTGTTCATTTCACTGATCATGACCGCCGTCATCCATCTGTTGTGGATCGGATTTGTCGGGACCGACACGATCGCGACGCTGCCGATCGGAGAAGGCGTTGAAATATCGAGCCTGTGGCTCGCTACCCTGATTTCGCTTGTTTCGGCCGTTGCGATTTTCCGCACGGTCTGAAGTGAGCGAAAAAGAGCAGATCCGGGATCAACCCGGGCCTGAATATGTTCGTCGCTGCAACGGAGGAAACAACATGCGACACTTAGAGAGAAGGAAAGGTCCTTTGACCAGGACACGTTTTTGGATGATGACCAGCGCCGTCGCGCTGACGGCAGCTTCGGCTGCAGTCACCGCGCCTGCATTTGCGGATGAAGCTGCTGCCAAGAAGTGGATCGACTCGGAATTTCAACCATCGACGTTGTCCAAAGACGACCAGATGAAAGAAATGCAATGGTTCATCAAGGCCGCCGCGCCGTTCAAGGGCATGGAGATCAACGCCGTCTCCGAAACCCTGACGGTGCACGAGTATGAATCAAAGACGCTCGCCAAGGCCTTCGAGGAAATCACCGGCATCAAGGTCAAGCACGACATCATTCAGGAAGGCGATGTCGTCGAGAAGATTCAGACCCAGATGCAATCCGGCAAGAACGTGTACGATGCCTGGATCAACGACTCAGACTTTATCGGAACGCATTTCCGGTACGGCCAGGCCGTCGATTTGACGGACTGGATGGCCGCCGACGGAAAGGACGTCACCAATCCCGGACTGGACGTGAATGACTTCATTGGCAAGTCGTTCACCACGGCACCAAACGGGCATCTCTACCAGTTGCCCGACCAGCAGTTCGCGAACCTTTACTGGTTCCGCTACGACTGGTTCTCTAATCCCGACATCAAGGCCAAGTTCAAGGCCAAGTACGGCTATGACCTCGGCGTTCCCGTGAACTGGTCGGCCTATGAGGATATCGCCGATTTCTTCACCAACGACGTCAAGGAAATCAACGGTGTCAGGGTCTATGGTCACATGGACTACGGCAAAAAGGATCCGTCGCTGGGATGGCGCTTTACTGACGCGTGGTTGTCGATGGCCGGCAACGGTGACAGGGGCATCCCGAACGGTCTTCCGGTCGATGAATGGGGCATCCGCATGGAAGGCTGTCGTCCCGTCGGTTCGTCGGTCGAGCGTGGCGGCGACGTCAATGGCCCCGCGGCGGTCTATTCGATCGTCAAATACCTCGACTGGATGAAGAAATATGCCCCGCCGCAGGCGCAAGGCATGACCTTCTCCGAATCGGGGCCGGTGCCGTCACAGGGCAATATCGCGCAGCAGATATTCTGGTACACCGCCTTCACCGCCGACATGGTGAAGCCCGGCCTGCCGGTCATGAATGCTGACGGTACGCCGAAGTGGCGCATGGCGCCGTCTCCGCACGGCTCGTACTGGAAGGACGGCATGAAGCTCGGCTACCAGGACGTCGGTTCGTTGACGCTGCTGAAATCGACCCCGCTCGACCGCCGCAAGGCAGCCTGGCTCTATGAACAGTTCATCGTCTCCAAGACGGTGAGCCTGAAGAAGAGCCATGTCGGTCTCACCTTCATTCGTGAATCCGACATCTGGGACAAGTCGTTCACCGAACGCGCGCCGAAACTCGGCGGGCTGATCGAGTTCTACCGCTCGCCGGCGCGCGTGCAGTGGACCCCGACCGGCAACAACGTGCCGGATTATCCGAAGCTTGCGCAATTGTGGTGGCAGAACATCGGCGATGCGTCGTCCGGTGCGAAGACGCCGCAGGCAGCGATGGACTCGCTGGCAGCTGCGCAGGACTCGGTGATGGAGCGTCTGGAGAAATCCGGCGTCCAGGGCGCTTGCGGACCGAAGCTCAACAAGAAGGAAACGGGTGAGTACTGGTTCGCCAAGTCGGCCAAGGATGGCAACATCGCGCCCCAGCGCAAGCTGGCGAATGAGAAGCCGAAGGGTGAAACCATCGACTACGATACGCTGATCAAGTCGTGGCCGGCATCGCCGCCGAAGCGCGCTGAGGCGAAGTGAGGTCTTCTGACATCGTCATGGCCGGGCTTGACCCGGCCATCCACGACTTTCTCTGTTACGAAGCAAGACGTGGATGCCCGGGACAAGCCCGGGCATGACAGGAGAGAAAACAGGAGGCCGGGAGCGATCCCGGCCTTTTTTTCTATTACACTTCCGTCATCGTCCGCGAAAGCGGACGATCCAGTACGCCGCGCCTTCTCGATTCTATCTCTGGCGGCGGCGATTACTGGATGCCCGCTTTTGCGGGCATGACGCCAACAGGAGTTCGCCATGCGCATGATTTTTCGGTGCGATCCGGCATTATCGGATCATCTGCCGCGGCCGGTTCCAGCGCGGGGCGCGCTTCCCGATTGGCTTCGGACCATGCCTGCGAAAGCGCATTCGGAAATCCACGGACGGGAAATTCGCACCGTGAAGCAATGCCCGCCCTTTGTGGACGCGATGGCCTATGGCGTCATGATCCTGCTTCCCTGCGATGTTGTTGTCGACCGCGGTTCGTTTTCGTGGAGCTGGGATATTCCGGAGCCGGCGACATCAGGACATCCGCGCGCTCCCCTGAGCTTTCATGTCGCGGCTCAGTTTCCGGATGCGCCTTTCGCACGGGAAGGGCAGGCCGCGCTCAAATTCAACAGCTTCTGGACCATCGAGCTTGAGCCCGGCTGGTCGCTGTTCGCCACGCATCCCGTTAATCGTGACGATCTGCCATTTCGCCTGATCTCGGGACTGGTGGACTCCGATCGTTTTCATGACGGCGGAATCAATTTCCCGGCGATCTGGATGCAGCCTGATTTTTCCGGCGTACTGCCGAAGGGCACGCCGGTGGCGCAGTGTTTTGCGGTGCCGCGCGCTGCGCCGCAGCTCGTATTTGAAAGCTTCGACGAGCCTCACAAGGCGGCCTATGCGACGACCGTGGCCGAGGTGTTGTCGACGCCCGGCATCTATCGCAAGCATTTTCGGGCGCGGCGCGGACGCTCAACCGCCGAGTGAACGGCGGAGCGACGCCTCATCGAGCCACAGGCGGCCGTACGATGCCGACGTCAGCGCCATCGCGATCTTGCCGAACGTCGAAGGACGCAGGCGATAGGCTTCGGCATAGGCGCGCATGGCGTCGTCCACATCGCCTTTTTCCTGAAGCACGATGCCGAGATTGAGCGCGGCTTCGGCATAATCCGGTTTGATCTCGAGTGCCTTGCGGTAGGCGGTGGCGGCGCCGCTGTAATCACGCAAATCCTGACGGACAAGGCCGAGATCAAACCAGACCGAAGCGGGAGCGTCGCTTGCCACGGCGCGTTCGAGCAGGGTCGCGGCGGCAGCGTAATCGCCGTCCTCCCATGCCAATCGTCCTAACCGCGCCGCGGCCTCCTGGTGCTGCGGGATGACTTCCAGAATGGCCCGCCACGCCTCGCGCGCCTGCGGCTTGAGCCCCGCCTGATCAAGCGTCCGCGCCTTCTCGAGAAATATATCGCGTTGGGGGGCGATCGCGGTTGCCCGATCCAGATGCGACAGGGCGCCGTCGAAATCCCCAGTGGCGCGCGCGATGCGGGCCGCGAGAAGATGAGCGGCGGCATTGCCGGGCCGTTTGGCGAGACTGGTCTCGATAGGCGTGCGGGCCGATTGAATTTCCCCTTTGGAAAACAGCACGGCGGCCAAGAGATGATTGAGCATGGGATCGCCGGGCAGGCGGCTCAAACCTTGTTCGCAGAGTTTTCGTGCCTCGTCAGGCTGGCCGGCATTGAAGGCTGCCGTCGCACGACGAACGATTTCCTCGGCGTCGATCTTGCTCATGGTATCCGCATCGTTCGCTTGTAATCGAGAGGAACGGTCGTGCGGTGTATCTTACGCGTCATTGCGAGCGAAGCGAAGCAATCCAGAGCCGCGAATGCCGTCTGGATTGCTTCGTCGCTTCGCTCCTCGCAATGACGGCTTGGGGGCTCGTCTCACCTCGCCCCGCTTGCGGGGAGAGGGAGCGCATCGAGTTTCTTACTGCGCCGCATCCAGCGCTTCGCCGAGCACCGGATAATCCGTGTAGCCCTTGGCGCCGCCGCCGTAGAACGTCGCCTTGTCCGGCTCGTTCAGCGGCGCGCCGCGCTTCAGCCGCTCGACCAGATCGGGGTTGGCGATGAACGGCTTGCCGAACGCGATCAGGTCGGCCGCGCCCTCCGCGAGCACCTTGGTCGCTAGTTCGAAGTCATAGCCGTTGTTGGCGATATAGGCGCCCTTGAACCGCTTGCGAAGCGAGCCATAGTCGAACGGCGCGATGTCACGCGGACCGCCGGTGGCGCCTTCGATGACGTGGATGTAGACCAGCTTCAGCGCATTGAGGTGATCGACGATGTAGTCGAACAGCGGTTGCGGATTGCTGTCGGAGATATCGTTTGCCGGCGTCACCGGCGAAATGCGAATGCCGGTGCGCTCCGGCCCTGCTTCCGCGGCGACCACCTTCGACACTTCGAGCATCAAGCGGGCACGGTTCTCGATCGATCCGCCATAGGCGTCGGTGCGCTTGTTGGTGCCGTCCTTGGCGAACTGGTCGAGCAGATAGCCATTGGCGCCGTGAATCTCGACGCCGTCAAACCCGGCCGCCAGCGCGTTCGCGGTGCCACGTTTGAAGTCTTCGATGATCCCGGCGATCTCCGAAAGCTCGAGCGCGCGGGGTTCGGAGATGTCGGTAAAGCTGTTGTTGACGAACGTCTTGCCCTTGGCGCGGATCGCCGAAGGCGCGACCGGTGCGCCACCATTTGGCTGCAGCGAGGTGTGCGAGACGCGGCCGACATGCCAGATCTGGATGAAGATGCGCCCGCCGCGCTCATGCACCCGGTCGGTGACCTTGCGCCAGCCCGCGACCTGTTCCTTGGAATAGATGCCGGGCGTGTCCTGATAGCCCTGGCCCTGCTGCGACACCTGGCTGGCTTCGGTGATCAACAGCCCCGCCGAGGCGCGCTGGCCGTAATATTCCACCGCCAATGGGCTCGGCACCATGCCGGGAGGAACGGCACGGTTGCGCGTCAAGGGCGCCATCACGAAGCGGTTGGGCAGTGTGAGCGGGCCAAGCTTGGTGGGCTCGAACAGTTTGGTCGGTTGGCTCATGTTTTCTTTCCGGGAAAATGACTGACTTTGGAGAATTGTGCATTGCGGCGGACAGCGCAATCCCCCCAGCCATTCGAGTTGCGCAGATTAGCTACGCAAGATGCCCGCCATATGGCCGGCATCGAGAAACAGCGTGTGTGCATTGACGTAGGAGGATTCATTCGAAATCAGGAACAGCGCAGCATAGGCGGCCTCCCGGCCGGTAGCCTGGCGGCCGAACGGCACCGTCACCGCGCGATCGTCCGCCTGCGGCCGGCGTCGCGGCCCATCGGCGTATCCATGAAGCCGGGCGCGATCACATTACAGCGAATGCCCTTTTCTTCGCCAGCGCGGCGGACATAAGGTGGTTTCTCCCTGGGTTTTTTGTTCTTGATTATTGTATTCCGTCATTGCGAGCGAAGCGAAGCAATCCATC
>JAQGKC010000032.1 GCA_028290305.1 Bradyrhizobium sp. | reverse complement strand
CGGATTTGAGTGGTCTTTCTTTACCCTGACGCGCCGCCTTCATCTCATGGTTGGGCGGCTTGGCATCGAGGCGACTTATCTTGCGGAAGCCGACCGCAGGCGCATCGCGGATTCCGAGCGATGGGGCACCTACTACGCTTGCCTCCCGAAAGTATTCGCCGTTGCCAGCCGACGCCTGAAGATGAGCGGTGATGGTTCTCGAAGCGAGGAGCGGCATGCGGCAGCTGTTTGATTCAATGAAGCGCCATGCGTCGGAGGCGGGCGAATTGGCCGCGGTAAGTGACCGGCACGGTCAATTGTCCCGCCGCGAACTCTTTGCCGGCGTGACGGCTCTTGCCGCTGACCTCAAAGGTCAACCCCGAACGATCGGTATCTACGCGCCAAACGGGCTTGGCTGGGTCGTTGCCCAGCTTGCCTGCGCGTTTGCCGGCAAAGTCGTGGTGCCCTTGCCGACGTTTTTCAGCCCGGCGCAGCTCGGCCACGTCGTTCGCGATGCATCGGTCGAACTTATTCTTGCCTCTGAAGAAACCGCAGCGCTCGCCGTTCAATCGGGGCGGCCGACGATTGTCATCGATATTCATCGGGTGCAGGCAGGCTTGCCGGATCTGGTCGATGGCTTCGGCCAAATCATCTATACCTCGGGAAGCACGGGTCGACCCAAAGGCGTCCGCCATCAAAGTGGGCAGATGGTATGGTCGGCCGCCGCAATGGGAGCCGCGACCGCGGCAAGCGCAAAGGACACCTATCTCTCCGTCCTTCCGCTACCGCTCCTGTTGGAGACGATCTGTTCGATTTTCATTCCAATACGGCTCGGGGCATATGTGCATTTCGATACCGGCCTCGCTGAGCAAGTCGGTCGCGGCGATGCGACTGGCATTGCGAAGGCGTTTGAAATTCATCGTCCCACGATGAGCGTGCTGGTACCGCAATTGCTGAAGCATTGGGTCGCGGAGCTCAATGGTGGCCGGCAATTCTCGCCGAATTCTCTTCGATTCGTTGCGGTGGGAGGCGCGCCTGTCCCGAGGCAGGTTGCGAATGCCGCCTGGAGCCTGGGAATTCCCGTCCACGAAGGCTACGGGCTTTCGGAATGCTGCTCGGTCGTTGCAGTCAACCGTCCGAAGGAACGTCGCCCGGGTACGGTTGGCCAGCCGCTGAGCGGACTTTCTGTGTCGATTGACGACGGGGAAATCGTCGTCGACGGACCTTCGATAACGGACGGTTACTTGGGCCAGGGACCTGCCAAAAGGCCATGGCACACCGGTGACCTCGGCGAGATCGATCAGGACGGTTTCGTTACCGTACATGGACGCAAGGACAGTCTCCTCGTCACGTCATTCGGCAGAAACGTCAGCCCTGAATGGATCGAGACAATGCTGCTTGCCGATCCACGCATCGCGCTCTGCACGGTGGCCGGTCACGGCGAGCCGCACTTGACGGTCCTGCTCATCCCCTCCCCTCAAGGTGCAGCTTGGTTCGCCAAGGCAACTCGCGCGGATATCCTGGAGCTGTTGTCCGATCGTTGCTCTGACGCACCAGAATATGGAGTACCGCGCGCCTACGTGATCGTTTCCCTTGAGCAGGCCTTGGAAAGTCAGTTGCTCAGTAACGGACGACCCGTTCGCAAAGCAATTGGCAAATTCGTCCTGGAAAGGGCGGCCGCCTAGCGGAGGCCCTTCTCACATTTTCGTTTCAACCTGAAAGGCCGAATATGAGCTTCCATGAGCAACTGGTCGCCGAGACCGCCCACAGCCGCGACGCCTTCCTCTCGATTCCTCTGGTCCGAAACGCGCTTCGGAATGGGGCGTCGCGCAGTCTCTACCTCGATTTCCTGACTGAAGCCTATCACCACGTCAAACATACCTTTCCCCTGCTGGCTTTAGCCGCGTCACGTACCACGGACGAGCGCTATCAAGACGCCCTAGTCGAATACATGGACGAAGAGCGGGGTCATGAGAAATGGATTCTCGACGACATCCGCGTTCTGGGCGGCGACCCGGATGCGGTTCGCAATGGTCAAGCGGGACCCGCCTGCAGAATTATGGTGGGCTACGCGTACTACGCTATCGAGCATGTCAGCCCGTACGCATTCCTCGGAAGCGTGCATGTTCTCGAGGGCATCTCCGTGTTGCTGGCGGACCAGCTCGCAGATGTCATGAAGCAGTCTCTCGGCATGGAAAGCGATGCCGGATTTACCTATCTTCGAACCCATGGATCGCTGGACACCGAACACGTCGCTTTCTTCCAGAAGCTGGTTGATGGCTTCTACGATCGGGACGTCCAGCGCATCATCATCGACAACGCGACCATCTTCTACCGGTTGTACGGCGCGCTCTTTCACGACCTTGGCGCTCGCGCGGGGTTAAGCCATGCCGCGTGAGCAAAAATGCGTGCTGATAACAGGAGCAGGCTCCGGGATCGGGCGTGCTTTGGCTATCGAGGCGGCGCAGCGCGGGATGGTCGTTGCGCTATGTGGGCGGCGAGAGACGGCACTAGAGGGAACTGCCGCGCTGCTCGACCGGGGACGCCAGCATCTCGTTGTTCCGGCGGATATAACAAATCCCCAAGACCGCTGCCGGATCGTCGAGGTCATCAGCGGCGAATGGAAAGCGCTCGACATACTGGTCAACAACGCAGGCGTCGTCGAGGGCGGCGCCATTGAGAAATTCGACGATGACGCGATCAGCAGGACATTTCTCACCAACGTCATCGCGCCGATCGCGCTGGCTCGCGATCTCATGCCTCTGTTGGCCGCGGCAACGCCATCGAGAGTGGTCAACATCGGCTCTGTCTTTGGCGACATCGCCTATCCGCGGTTTTCCAGCTATTCCGCCTCGAAATTCGCGCTGCGCGGATTTTCGAATGCGCTGCGCCTGGAATGGAAGCAAATCGGCATTGGCGTCACCTATGCTGCCCCGCGGGCAACCCGGACCGATGCAGCCGTCGCATTCGACCATCTAATTGCAAATGCGAAGATGAGCGTCGACGCTCCTGCAAAGGTCGCCCGGCAAATATGGCGGTCGGTCGCAAGCGGTCATGATTCCATCTACGCACCGGCACCGGAACGTATCTACGTCGCAATTCAACGGATCTTCCCGCAAATCATCGACTGGGCGCTCTCACGGCAGGCGTCCTCTCATTTAATTCCGCTGGCAGAAAAGACACACGCCGCTAACGAGAAGGCGATCTATGATCTTGAAATCCCGGATATCGCTACTGTCGTTGATCGCGTTGCTGGTCACCGGCCCCTGCGCAACTTCCAGCCGGGCTGCAGATACCCTGTCGCCGGAAGTCCGTCGCCTGCAAACCAAGTGGGAGGCGATCAAGTTTGGCGTTCCCGAAGGCGACGAGCAAACCAAACAAATGAATGCGCTTGGCGACGAAGCCGATGCAGTCGCCGCACACTTTCCCGGTCTGCCCGAAGCCCTGATTTGGGATGGCATCATCACGAGCGAGCGCGCCTCGATGGCGAGCACGTTTTATGCGCTCGGCTTTGCCAAGCGCGCCCGCGACATTCTCGAGCAGGCCTACAACCTGGATCCTGCGAAATTGGATGCCGGCGCGACGACGAGCCTTGGCGTGCTATACTACCGCGTTCCCGGATTTCCGATCGGATTTGGCGATAAGGCGAAAGCCAGGCAGTTGCTCGAACAGGCAGTCAAACTTGCCCCAAATGGGCTGGACGCGTGGTATTTTTACGGAGACTTCCTTTACACGCAAAACGAATTTCCGAAGGCCGTCGAAGTCTTTCAGCATGCCCTCAAGATACCACAACATCCGGATCGTCCGCTCTGGGACAAGAATCGCCGTCTCGTGATCGAGGAAGATCTGGCCAAGATCGAGGAGAAAAGGTGAGACCTCCTCCCCGCGAATCCGCGATCAGAAATGCAAGACCCCGTTTGCTTGTAACCGACCGGATTTGGCACGCCCTAGGTCGTCAATTGCGAAACCCGAGCGGCGGCGTTGGATTGATCGTTGGATGGCTGATGGCCTGGATCAATGACGAGCCCAACCGGCTGGCCATCAATGCGCTCGACCCTGGCCCAGGTGAAACGATCCTTGAACTCGGCTTCGGTCCTGGTTGGGGCCTTCGAACGATCGCGGCGCGCGCCCGCGGCGCACGTGTGTACGGCGTAGACCAATCGGCGCGAATGCTCCAACAAGCCAAACGTATGAACGAGGTCGCGATATCCCGAGGTCGAATGGTGCTGGTGCGGGGAGCCTTCAGCCCGCTGCCCTGGATCGACGAAGTGTTTCATAAGCTCCTGCTGGTTAACGTTCTTTATTTCTTCGACCATGACGGCCGCGATATCTCAGAAGTCTACCGTGTGCTACAATCGGGCGGCCGTCTTGTCATCTACGTGACGTCGCGGGAGACCATGGAACAATGGCCGTTTGCCGGCCCAACTACCCACCGGACCTTCGACGAGCGCGATCTTGCCACTTTTCTCGAGAATGCTGGGTTTCGCCGATCGCACATAACAATTACACATGTCGAACTTGCGCTCGGCGTCAAAGGTCTCATCGCAGTCGCCGAAAAATCCGGCGGCGCGATACGGCGTGAGGAACTGGCGCAGGATTTTACACCCAGCGGCTTTGAGGCTTTGAGGCAGAACGTTTCCGCGGGGCTACCAAATGATCGGGGTAGGTCGCGCAACGTACGGAAATGAAGCGGGAGTCGGGGGACAAGCTTCAGTCGCAAATGCCGTCAATAACCTGCCGAATTCAGCCCTCTTGCCGATAATCTAAATGCGCAAGACGGTCCTTCCAGCCGAAGAACTAATCGAGAAGCGCTTCTCAGGACAGCCGCCGGAAAATTTCAAGCGCAACCGTAACCTGGACGCCGGTTCAGCGCCTGGGGCGGCGGCATGGTCCGGTACGGCCGGCGGCGTCAGAGGCATCACTCGTTCGGCTGACAAAATACCAGCTCCAGTTCTCGTCGCGAATGTCCGCTTGGCGCGGCGGGCTCAATTGGTCAGCGCAACACTCTAATCTTTAGCAAAGATGGAGTGTGATATGAAGCAGCGACGTCGCATTTATTACTCGGCAGCCCAGCGATCCGAGATCTGGGATCGCTGGCAGGCCGGCGAGCCGATGAGTTCGATCGGACGCCGATTTGACCGGGAGTCCTCGTCAGTCTTCTCAGTGATCTCGCCGACCGGCGGCATCCGTCCACCGGATCGGCACCGTGGCAAACAGGCGCTCAGCCTTTCTGAACGGGAGGAGATATCTCGGTGGCTCAGCATGCGCTGCTCGTTGCGGTCGATCGCACGCCACTTGGGACGGGCTCCGTCAACCATCAGCCGTGAAGTCGAGCGCAATGGCGGGGCGGGTCGCTATCGGGCTGCGGGGTCCGATCAGGCCGCTTGGGATCGGGCGCAGCGCCCCAAGCTTTGCAAGCTGGCTTGCCGTCCGTTCTTGAGGCGGACAGTATCAACCTTGCTGCAGCGGCAATGGTCACCGGGGCAAATTGCCGGCTGGCTCAAGCGTACATATCCGGGGGAACCTCAAAAGCAGGTGTCACACAAGACGATCTATCGCAGCCTGTTCATTCAGGCGCGCGGCGTGCTGAAAAAGGAGCTTCTTGAGCACCTGAGGGCGAGGCGCACGGTCCGCCGATCCAGGCACGCCAGCATGAAGCGAAACGGGCTCGGTCAGATCAAGAATGCCGTGTCCATCCGCGAGCGACCGCCGTCGGTTGAAGATCGTGCGGTGCCAGGCCATTGGGAGGGCGACCTGATTGGCTGGACGGAATGCATAGTCAGCGCGCCGCGATTCCACGTCCTTGGAATGCACCGCATCGGCGGAAAAATCGCAGCCTCGCGGCCTAGTCGCGTGGTGGCATAGGCTTGGCGCATCCTTGACGAACCGGCAATCCATTCTGTTTCGCCCCCGGCCATAGGCTCGCGATCGGATACGCCAGCCGCAGAATCGTCATTGTAGTTCATCGGGAAATCCAGCTTGAGGATACGCGCAGCTTGCGCGACGGCAGAGCGTGACGGCACTCCAATTCCTGCTTCCAAATGAACAGAATGAATTTGATTCGAAGGCGAGAATCGAGGTTCGAGCAGCGTGATCCTGGCTACCTTCGTGCAGGACATCATTTGATCGCGGAGAGACATAATGAAGCTAGTACGTTTCGACGATGACAAGACCGGCCTTGTGGTCGAGCTTTCATCCGGTCCGCATGTCGTCGACGTGATCGCGAGCATCGGAGCCTTGATTCCAGAGGATCCGATCTCTCACGGCGTCCTGAACGGACTACTAAAGGATAATGGTAGTTGGGCGCCCCTCATCCAGCATTGGAAAATGGCGCGCTCCGGCTTGCGCAGGCTCGCAATCTTGGCCCAGACTGCGGGCTCGTCACAGATCGTTGTGCGGCGGCTTGACGATCTCAAAGAGTCGTCTGTTCAGCCGGACAGGATCAACAGCCTCGATATCGGGGAGTTGAATGCGACCTCGCAGGATCCCACGGGACGCGAGGCTATGGAACGCCAATTTGCCGAGACGCGGCCGGATCCGACGGGGCGGGGGACCGTGGCAACCCCAACCACTGATCGAATTATCCAGTTGAGCAACGTGCGAACGATCCGTTGAGTCTTTCGAAGGCGCGTTCGGTCAGTGCGTTTTGGCTCGCAGACCGACGCCATTGAGGTGCGCCTCGCCGAGTTCTTGCGAAAGCTCCTCAGTCAGACTGAAAGAAACGGTGAATCCGTCAGGGGTCCCGATCGTCAAAATGCGGAAATTGCCGGGGCTAAGTTCGATCTGAAACTCCGTTACCGGATAAGTGATACGCATTGCTGGGTCGTTGTGCGCGCGCTTGACCGCGTTGGACGCCATAGTTGGCAGAGTCATCAGCAAGGCCGACAATATCTCGATCGTGAAGATGATTCCGATTGTACATCCCGCGGTGTCCTCGATCACCAACCTGACGGCCGTACCGTCGGTCGCGGTCTCGAAATTGATCAATCTGCGGACGTCGATGTCGTTTGTCACGGGATCCTACTTTTGCGTGACGGCAGATTCGAGCATCCTGGCAGGATCCGCGCTCCGTTTCTTGTCTTTGAACTCCAATATTAATATGGCGCGCCGAAACACATAGATCAGTTCAAGAGCAAGAAACGGAGTGGCTGAGCTCCCCTGGCGTTTCACGTTACGAGACACGGCACGGGAGTACAGAGCTATGACCTCTTTAGATCGATTTAACGAATTTGCTGCTGCGCGCGGCGACGGTTTGCATCCGAGACTTCGCGACCTGTTCGTGCGCTTGGCCGCCTCTCCTTCTCCGGAGGTCTTGGTTCGTAACGACGGCATGCTCCAGGCCGGACCAAGCCCCGCTTCGGAAATTGCGGCCTCGCGCGGCAACGTGGCGTTGTTAACGTGTGTGCCGAAGAACCCCGCTGCTGCCGCACCCGAACTTCAATCGCAGAAGTCTCGAAAGTAATTAGGGTGAGGCCCGTGACGTATCTTGGGGCCGAGAAAGTGTCCGATTCAGCGCGGTCGCGGTCGGCCTACTATAGGCCGACCGACGTTGTTGCTCGTCCGATTCCTAAATCACAGCCTGGTCCGCACGATACCATTGCCCAAAATGGGTACCCGTCAACGTCGGCACTATTTTTGGCTTTGTTCCTGTTGATCGAATGCGCCTTCTCTCGACGCGCCGAAGCGGAGCTTGGCCCGTGCACGATCGCCGCCCCGACGACGCCGAGTGTCATTGTGTTCGTATCAGATATCGAAAGGTCCGTGCGCTGGTACCGCGAGAATGCAGGATTTGCTGAGGCGCCTAGATCAGAATTTGGCGAAAGCCATGGCGGCGCAATTTCGGTGATGACGCGAGACCTAGCTGGCGTGACGCTGGTTTCTTCCGACGGAGCAAGCCGACCCTCACGGGATTTGCAGATGGCGTGCTTCGTGCTCGACGGCCCGCCCGCTCCCTTGCCTGGCTCCCCGCCGCTTTTCCTGATCGATCCAGACGGGACATCCATTGAGATCCCAGCGCTTCCGAGTCCGTGAAAGCAGTAAGCGCCGGTTGCTATTCGGACAGACCGGCCCGGAGCCCCCGGACTGCTCCGACCACCGTGCTGATCTGGGAAAGGTATTCTGTCTTACTCCCAGTGAGACCAATCGCAGATCCTACGATTGATCGTTGGCGCGGCGGCGGGCGCATTGGAGGGTGCGAATGTGTTTTGGAGGAACGGGCGACATAGGCTGACTCCTCGAACTAGTGCCTGAGGGCGAGACGCTGCAAAGCTTCGAAGTCAGCGACCGGATCCCTCATGATGGATGACAAGCTCCTTGATCAGGACCTGCGCCTTGGTGGCGGGCATTCCGACACGTGAGCCTGCTTAAATCGCGCATTGGCCGGTGCGTACACCACGACTGGTGGCCGCGTAATAACAGGCGATGAATACGAAAATCACCACCGCGAACGCTGGATGGAGAAACCATCCGAGCAAGCCGGCAACGGCATAGAGGAGCACGCCGATCGCCGGGCGGACGATTTGGACTGCGAACATGCCCGGCGGGACGCCGGTCTTTAACAATCTCGGATTACGATTCAGGTGAATAAATGTCGGCAGCCAGGCAGCCGACATCAGAGCTGCAATCAGTGCGTACAGCACTACCGCCGCCTTCTGGTCCATCAGGTTGCCGTCGCGAAAGGCGTTCGCCAACACGCCGGTCGGAAATGGTATCAAAGCCGCTGTACCCAAGATGGATAGGTTAAGCCAATTGAAAGTCAGATCCAACTTGCGTAACCGCTCGATCATGTAGTGGTGATTGAGCCAGATCACACCAACGTAGACGAAGGCCACCGCATAGGCGAGATACGAGGGCCAGGCTTGAAGAAGCTCTGTTCCCAGGTGACCGACTGCTGCGCCGGGCCTATGGATTTCCAGCACCAGCAACGTGATGATAATCGCGAACGTTCCGTCGCTTAGTGCTTCGAGCCGCGTGGTCACCGCCAGACCGGCTTCCCGGTCGCCCAGGATTTCCCGCATCACCTCCTCGCCTGCCGGCGCGCCTGCGTTCGGCTCAGTGACAAGATGACAGGACGCAGCACTACGCTCTCCGTCCGGGGCCGTTGCGGCGGCCGCCGACGTACGTTTCGACACCCAGGGTCATTGGGTCCGCGCTCCTAACAAGCTGCGTCAAACGGAAGAGGGGAACAGTTCGCTCAGCCTCGACGGTCGCCGATTTGGGTGAAAGGAAGCGCTCGGCATCGGTCCTACCCGCCGTGATATCGATCGTCGCGGTAGCTTCCGCGTCATCGACCCAGTGGGCGCTTCGGTGGTGGTTCGCCGAGGGGATCGAAGAGATCGTCGTCTTTCGGGAATAGATTGCGCGTTTGAAGTAGTTGCGACAGCCTTGATGGATTCAGAAATTCTTCCAATCCTGCCAATTCTGCCTTTACCCAATCCACCATGCGTCGCATTTCAGGGGAGACCTCTACGTCTGCTTCCCATTGCGCGATCCACTCGCGCAAATGGCCGGCTTGCCGTTCCATCCGGAACAGCTTACGGAGCAACAACGTCCGCTCGGTTTCGCGGGTTCGCCGCGCGGCGGCCAGTCCGCGACGGCGGGCGAGTTCCGCTACATCACTTGGGATAAGACTGATCTGGTTCATGATTTCCACTCCTTCTATCTCTTCGACTTTAGAAATCTAGATAAAGGTCATGGACGAACAGCAGGCTATCCGTTTCTTGTCTTCAAATTCGCACGTGCTTCATAAGGAGAAGTCCCACGAAGTTTCGTGAATGCTTCGACGAATTGATTCGTTCGAAGCACCCGACATCATGGGTCTTCATGCATGCGGCGTTCGCACACATTCCGAATCGTGCTCTGATCAATCGCCGAGAAAAAATAGCGATGCGTTTCCCGATCGATGCGGTTTTGATTGCGAGGCAAGAACCGGAGTTTTGGCTCGATCCTGCGAGCGTAAGTCTCTGCGCAGATCATCGACGGACGTTGATGATCCCAACGAGATCAACTCAGGACGAGAACAATGAGCAAAGAAGAAGACAACAAGGCAGTAGTCGTTCGGTGGTTCACCGATTTCTGGGGCGAGAAGGTCGACCTTAGCGTCGTCGACGACATCGCGTCGCCGGACATGCTTCTGAAGTATTCGCTTCACGAACCGCGTCGTGGCCATGCCGACATCAAGGCATTCATGACCGACTTCCGCGCTGCATTTCCAGATCTGCAGTTCGGAGCCACCGCCGACCTCATCGCCGAAGGCGACTACGTCGTCGGTCAGTGGGAAGGCGACGGCACGCACACCGGACCGGCGTTCAGCGATTTCCTGATCGGTTCGCTGCCCGCGAAGACCGGCCGCAAGATGCGCTTCACCGGCACGACCGTTCTCAAGGTCGTGGATGGAAAGATCGTCGAGGAAATCGGCCTCGATGATGGCGTCACGGCTCTCACGCAGCTCGGCCTGTTCAAGGCCGTCTGATTGAGAAGCGCCGCCGCCGACATATCCTAAGCGACGGCAAACTCTTGATCCTGGGTGAGGCCCGCAAAGCGACTTGCGGGCCTCACGCCTAAACCATCGCCCCCCGGCTGGACGGAAATCGGGTGGCCCGGTGCCGGCCCCGCCGCTTATGGTCCTGCAGTCTTCGCGACGGGCTCCGTCGCCCCGGATTTGAAAGCAAGGACCGGAGTGCAACGGCCGCCCCCTCGCGGCATCCTTAATCCACATCTCCGATAATGAATCGAAACGACATGGCCCATATCCAAACACTCCACCAGAAAAAGTCTCCCATGAGCGTGGCCGAAGATCCGCGCTGGGCCCGAATTCTGATCCGCGACAAGACCGCCGATGGCCATCTCTGGTATTCGGTCGCGACCACCGGCGTGTATTGCCGGCCGTCCTGTCCCTCGCGAACCGCTAATCCCAAGAACGTCCAGCTTCACGACACGCTCGAGAGCGCGAAGGCGACCGGCTTCAGGTCGTGCAAGCGCTGCAATCCGGACGGACGGTCGCTCGAATGCGAGAACGCCGCTCTCGTCGCGAAGGCGTGTCGCCTGATCGAGGACCGCGAAGAAGAACCGTCGCTGAACGACCTGGCCGACGCGGTAGGACGAAGCGCCAGCTATTTCCACCGCATGTTCAAGGCTGCCACCGGCCTGACGCCCAAGGACTACGCCGCTGCGCATCGGGCCGCGAAAGTCCGTCAGGGGCTGGAGTCCGGAAACAGCGTTACCGAGGCCATGTACGACGCGGGCTTCAATTCGAGCGGACGGTTCTACGCCAAGTCGACCGACATGCTCGGCATGACGCCGACGCAATATCGCGCCGGCGGCTCCAACGAAAAGATCCTGTTCGCGGTTGGACAGACGTCGCTTGGCGCCATTCTGGTGGCATCGAGCAAGAAGGGCGTGGCATCCATCCTGCTGGGCGATGATCCCGACAAGCTGGTGCGAGATCTTCAGGATCGCTTCCCGAAGGCGCAGTTAATCGGCGCCGACCGGGACTACGAAGCCCTTGTGGCGCGCGTCGTCGGCTTCATCGAAACACCCGGACTCGGTCTCGACCTTCCTCTCGACGTCCGCGGGACCGCGTTCCAGCAGCGTGTCTGGCAGGCCCTTCAGCAGATACCCGTCGGACAGACCGTATCCTACGCGGATATCGCGCAGCGGATCGGATCCCCGAAGTCGGTGCGGGCCGTCGCCGGCGCGTGTGCCGCCAACCTTCTGGCGGTCGCGATTCCCTGCCATCGCGTCGTGAGGAACGACGGCTCGCTTTCCGGTTACGCCTGGGGCGTCGAACGCAAGCGCATGCTGCTGGATCGGGAGGCCGCCAACACGACGATCGCCGCTTGACGCCAGCGATCGATCGCCCGCCTCTCTCTTCCCGTTCCTGCAACCCGTTCGTCGGAATCCATGGCGTTGCCCTCACTCATGACATTCGCTTCGGAGCGCCATTCCCGTCCGCGTGCGGCGTTCCTGGCGGCGACGTCCCTAAATCTCCTGAAGCCGCTTCTCAAGCGGGCCCTATGGCCTCTAGCGGCAGGGCTTGCCGGGGCAGGGATCACCGCGAACCAGATGACGATCATATCGCTGGTCGGATCCATCATCGTCGGCTCCTTGCTTTCGGTCCATGCCGACGGGGGGCCTGTCTGGGGCTTGCTTCCAGTTTGGATGTTGGTCCGCATGGCACTTGCGACCATCGACGGCACGCTCGCGATCGATTTCGGTCAAAAGAGCAGGCTCGGGGGCATCTTAAACGAGGCAGGCGACATCATTTCGGACATCGCGATGTTCGTGCCTCTGGCCTTCCTGCCGACGTTCCCGCCGGTCTGGATCGCGCTTGTCCTCTCCCTGACGATGCTGACGGAGATCGCCGGAATCGTGGGGCCCGTCCATGGTAGCTCCCGCCGTATCGAAGGTCCGTTCGGCAAAGTGGACCGTTCCTTAGCCGTCGGGGCAATTGGCGTCTGGCTCGCATGCCTCGGCCGTTTGCCGGAGAACGCCCGCTTCGTTCTGCCCTTCTTCGCAATCCTGCTTCTACTCACGATAGGTAACCGGCTGCGCTTCGCCGTTGCATCTACCGTCTTCCACGGGGAACCATGACGACTTTCGCGCGCTACGACAAATCCGTCACCTTTCTTCGCAAACTCGACCGCGACTGGGCCGCACTGATCAAGCTTGTCGGTCCATGTCTTCACGATCCGAAGGCCGCCCGCGAACCCTACGAAGCGCTGGTCAGGGCGATCGGATATCAACAACTCACCGCGAAGGCGGGCGACGCCATCATCGCCCGGCTCAAGGCGCTGCACCCCGACGTGCCGTTCCCGGCACCCGAAGACATCATCGCCGCCGACTTCGATACGCTGCGCGCCTGCGGCTTTTCCGCCAGCAAGATCGCGACCATCAAGGCGATCGCCGAAGGCGCGCTGTCGAGTCTCGTTCCGCCTAGGGAAATCGCCGTCGAGATGGGCGACGAAGAGCTCATCGATCGGATCGTCACCATCAAGGGCATTGGACGTTGGACCGTCGAGATGCTGCTCATGTATTCGCTGGAGCGCATGGATATTCTGCCAGTCGACGATTTCGGCGTGCGCGAGGGCTATCGTGCCTTGAAGTCGCTTGAGGAACAGCCGAAGCCGAAGGCCCTACGCGAGATCAGCAAAGCGTGGGCGCCCCACCGGACCGTCGCCTCCTGGTATCTTTGGCGGATGCCACGGGATCGCGGCAACGTCCTCAAATAGCCCCGACATCGGAAGACGGGCGATCTCTTTCCGACGGCAATTTAAGATCAGGATCTCAGAGGCACATGGCGAATACAAGCAGCGACATCATTCGGGCGGGCGTCGGCGGGTGGACCTATGAGCCTTGGCGCGGCGTGTTCTATCCCGAGAAGCATCCCCAAAAGCGGGAGCTCGAATATGCGAGCCGCCGGCTCTCGTCGATCGAGATCAATGGAACGTACTACGGCGCGCAGAAGCCGGAGAGTTTCGTCAAATGGTTCGAGGAAACGCCTGGCGATTTCGTCTTTTCCCTGAAGGCGCCCCGGTACGCGACCAACCGCAAAGTTCTGGCCGACGCCGGCGAGACGATCGAGCGCTTCTTCTCGGGCGGCGTACTGGAATTGAAGCACAAGCTAGGCGCCATCAATTGGCAGTTCATGCCGACGAAGAAGTTCGATCCCGAAGATTTCGAGGCGTTTCTCAAATTGCTACCGAAGGAAGCTGGCGGCTTCTCGCTTCGCCACGCGGTCGAAGTTCGCCACGAAAGCTTCCTGTCGCCGGAGTTCGTAGCACTCATCTGCAAATACGGCGTCGCCGTCATATTGGTTGCCGACTCCCAGTACCCTTTGATCGCCGACGTTACCGCGCCGTTCGTCTACGCCCGCATCATGGGCACGCAGGAGGGTGAGCCGCTGGGCTACCCAGAGGCGGCCTTGGACCTGTGGGCGGCGAGGGCCCGGACCTGGGCTTCGGGCGGATCGCCCGATGGTCTGGCGCGCGTCGAGCCGGGGGGACACGAAGGCGCGCCGCGCGACGTCTACCTCTACGTGATCAGCGGCCACAAGGTGGCCAATCCGGACGCGGCAATGTCGTTGTCGAAACGCGTCGTTTGACGGTAATGCAGGACGAGTAACAGATGAGCGACCTTTTCGACCCGATCGTTCCGTTGACCCTTCCCCGAGAGGTCATGGCTGAGGGCGCGCTGCTGCTGCGCGGTGCAGCCCTCCCGTTCGAAGCGGATATCCTGACTGCTATCCAGGCGATCACGGCCATGTCGCCATTCCGGCACATGGTCACGCCCGGCGGCTTCGTCATGTCCGTCGCCATGACCAACTGCGGCGCTGCGGGCTGGGTGACCGACCGGAGCGGCTATCGGTACGATGCCTTGGATCCAGAGAGCGGACAGCCGTGGCCTCCGATGCCGGCCAGCTTCCTCGATCTCGCGGTCGCCTCAGCGAAGGAGGCGGGATATTCGGACTTCGTACCTGACGCCTGCCTGATCAACCGCTACGAACCGGGCGCGCGGCTCTCTCTGCATCAGGACAAGAACGAGCGCAATTTCGCGAATCCGATCGTGTCGGTTTCATTAGGTCGTCCCGCGACCTTCCAGTTCGGGGGCCAAAAGCGCAATGACCCTGTCCGGAAGTTCGCTCTGCGTCATGGCGATGTCGCTGTGTGGGGCGGCCCGTCCCGGCTCTGCTGCCACGGCGTTCCTGAATTGAAGGAAGGCGACCACGAAATCGTTGGGCGGATGCGGCTGAACCTCACCTTTCGCGAGGCGCTGTGAACGATGTGCGCTCCGGATTTGAAGACAATATCCGGAGTGCCGCAAAATCAGCGCCGTGCTTTTCTCACCTGATTGTGCATTTCCGCGCTGCGCGCCTTTGGGGCCGCAGAACAATCCAGGCCGACACAATGAAGGTTTCTAGTCGATGTTTGCGACCGGCGGGCTAAACGCCAAGACGCGACGCGTGAAATCGTGTGGGACCGCGGCGATTTTGGACGGAATTCCAGAGCGATTCCGTCACGACCCCGCAAAGGCGTTGGTCATGACGTACTTCGGCCAACTCGTTAGCGACGGATTCGCCGAATGGCGCATGCTCGAAGACGATGAAGTCGAATTGCGCTTCGTGTCGGGCGAGGTGTTTCTCCTCGCGGAGACGACGATCACGCGCGTCATGTGACATGATCGCGCGCAAAATGGCTGCTGCGTCAGCCTCGGCGCACGAAACTACTATCCGCGCCAGAATGCTTTTGAAAGCAAGGACCGGAGTGAAGGGCACGTACATCGCCCCTACGTTCGAAACAGCAACGAATTATGGAGTGAAGAAAATGTACATGATCAAAACGGAAGCTCTTTCGCGACCGATCACGCCGGTGAAGAAGGTTGATGCCGTCGCTTCGCACGATATCGTCTTCTCTATCGGAGACAGCAACGCGGGTAAAATCGTTATCGCGCGCACCGTCGTCGGCGTATGCGCGGTCCTGATCGGGGCGGATGAGGATGCGCTCCGGAGCGATCTTGAAGCGCGCTTTCCCGACCGGGTCCTGACGTGGACCGCCTCGAAACTGAACGACGAGCTTGAGAAGGTCGCTCAGTATCTCGATCGCCCGACGGACGGGTTCGAGCTGCCGCTCGATATGCGACACGGAACACCTTTTCAGCGCCGCGTATGGGACGCGCTGCTGACGATTCCATACGGGGCGACGATCACCTACGCAGCGCTCGCTCGTCGCATCGGTGATCCTAACGGCGCGCGCGCCGTCGCCAGCGCCTGCGCGGCCAACGCGATCGCTCTCGGCATACCGTGCCATCGCGTCATCCGCAGCAACGGCACGATCTCCGGCTATCGCTGGAGCGTCGAACTAAAGCGGTCCCTGATCGACAAGGAAGCAACGGCATGAAGACCAGCTTGGCAATCGCAACCCCGACCTCCGCGGTGAAGTCCGCGGAGGCGCGCGTCTCCGCATACGACTGGAAGAATCTCTCCGACGAATTGAGTGGCTTCGGCTGCACTGTCATTCGACAACTCCTGTCGCCGCACGAGTGTCGGCAGATCTCGGCGCTCTACCCCGAGGAAGGTCAGTTCCGCAGCCACATCCATATGGCGCGCCACGGATTCGGAAAGGGGGAGTACAAATATTTCAAGTACCCGCTTCCGGATATCCTGGGTGGTCTCCGCACGGCGCTCTATCCGCGTCTTGCCGGCATCGCAAACGAATGGAACGGTCGCATGGGAATCGAGGTTTCAATATCCAGAGGCTTCAGACATTTCGTCACCTCCATGCCTGCTCCGGTTGCTTCCGGCTGGAGCGGGTGCCGGGTGGGACTTGCACCCACTGGAAAGCGCCGCCTTGCACGGCGCACGGGACACGCAACCACCGATACCGACACTCGCTGATGGTGGCCATTTGAGGCATAATGGGCGCGGCCCGCTACGGCCGTTTCGGCGGTTGCACTCTCATGACGGCGAGCGAATGCGTCGCTTTACCGTCGCACGATCCGCGGATGGGGCCGAGCCGAACCTTTTGCGGTAGACCCGCGCAAAATGGCTGGCGTCGGGGAAGCCGCATTCAGCGCCTACCTGCGATAATGGCAAGCTCGTCTGCCTCAGTAGCATACGGGCATGAGCGAGCCGAATCGAGACATAGTGCTGGTGAATCGCGACATCGAGGTGTTCCGCGAACAGCCTCTCGAGATGTCGAACCGATACTCCGGCGGCCTTCGCAAGATCCTGACGCGAAGCCGGGGTGCCTATCTGCCGCTCCATGGCCGCGATCGCGGCAATGAGGCTTCTGTTGTTGGTTCCGATCCGCTCGCGAATGGAGATACGTTGCGTGCTGTCGCCCATCCTGACCGCCGTCTGCAGATACCAGTCGCTCACCCTTCCCGCCAGCGACTGGCCGTGATCGCGTCTGATGATCGCGTGCATCATGTCGAGTGCCGCGACGCCGCCTCCGCAGGTGAGGCGGCCGCCGTCGATTTCGAACAGCGTCTGCGTCAGATCGAGGTTAGGAAAAGACGCTGCAAATGCGGGAATATGCTCCCAGTGGATGGTACATTGCACGCCGTGCAGAAGGCCAGCCCGAGCCAGGATGAAAGGACCGCCTGACACTCCCCCGATCTCGCAGCCGGAACGCCCGAGGCGCCGTAGCCACGCCAGCGTCTTCGGATCGTCAAACGAACTCGGGTCGCCGCCCGCGCACACCAGCACCGTGTCGAAGCGTATTTTATCCGCGATGGTGTAATCGGCAGCGACCGCCAATCCGTTGGAGGCCACGATTTCGTTGCCCCCAGACGAGATGTGAGACCATTCGTACAGGCGCTTTCCGGACAGGACATTTGCGGCCCGCAGCGGCTCGACGGCCGATGCGAACGACATCAGCGCGAATCCATCGATGAGGAGAAAACCAAAGCGTCTGGCTGCAGCCACGGCAAATCCGATCAAATAATGTCGCGAACGAACTATTCGGAGTCGTATTCAGCATATAGCGCTTTTTCAAACCAGGCCACACTGGGATTCCGACAACCGGAATTATCTCCGATGCGCTATTCACTGATATCGCTTGTCGCCAATGCCTTCTCCGGCCACCGCAACTGGGGGCCTCAATGGCGCGATGCGGCGCCGAAGGCCGGGTATGACATCGTCATCATCGGAGGCGGCGGGCACGGTCTCGCAACTGCCTTATACCTCGCAAAGCAGCATGGAATTACCAACGTCGCTGTCCTCGAGAAGGGCTGGATCGGCGGAGGCAATGTCGGCCGCAACACCACCATCATCCGTTCCAACTATCTGTTGGCGGGCAACATCCCGCTCTACGAACTGTCGATGAAGCTGTGGGAGCGACTGGAGCAGGACATCAACTACAACGCGATGGTCAGCCAGCGCGGCGTCCTCAACCTCTATCATTCCGACGCGCAACGCGACGGCTACGCACGGCGCGGCAATGCAATGCGCATCCACGGGGCGGATGCAGAGTTGCTCGACCTGGACGGCGTCCGAAAGCTGTATCCGTTCCTGAACTTCGATGACGCACGCTTTCCCATCCGGGGCGGACTATTGCAGCGCCGGGGCGGTACCGTGCGTCACGACGCCGTCGCGTGGGGTTACGCGCGTGCCGCAAGCGACCGTGGCGTCGACATCATTCAGAATTGCGAGGTGACCGGCATTTCCATCTCGGATGGCCGCGTTACCGGGGTGGAGACGTCCCGCGGGCCAATCCGGGCAAAGAAGATCGCGATCGCGGTGGCGGGCAACACGTCGCGCGTGGCGGCGATGGCCGGCCTGCGACTGCCAGTCGAGAGCCACGCCCTTCAGGCCTTCGTTTCCGAAGGACTAAAGCCGATTATACCCGGCGTCGTAACGTTCGGCGCCGGCCATTTCTACATCAGCCAGTCGGACAAGGGTGGCCTCGTGTTCGGCGGAGACATCGACGGATACAATTCATACGCGCAGCGCGGCAACCTTCCGGTCGTGGAGGATGTCTGCGAGGGCGGCATGGCACTGATGCCCGGCATCGGACGCGCACGCATCCTGCGAAGCTGGGGCGGCATCATGGACATGTCGATGGATGGATCGCCCATCATCGACCGCATGCCAATCGATGGACTCTATCTGAACGCCGGCTGGTGCTACGGCGGGTTCAAGGCCACGCCCGGATCCGGCTTTACCTTCGCCCACCTCCTCGCAACCGACACGCCGCACCCGGCGGCAACCGAATTCGGTCTCGGTCGATTTCGGTCGGGCCGTATCCTCGACGAAAAGGGCCAGGGCGCCCAACCCAACCTTCACTGAGGCGCCATGCGGATCAAATGCCCCTATTGCGGATCGCGTGACTCGGGAGAGTTCAGCTACCTCGGCGATGCCACCTTGAAGCGGCCTGTCGATGGTGAGCACGACATCGACGGTGCGATGTTCGACTACGTCTACCTCCGCGACAATCCGGCGGGTCAACATCGCGAGCACTGGTATCACGGAGCCGGCTGCCGTTCGTGGCTCGTCGTCGAACGCGACACGCGCAACCACGACATCCTCTCGGTCCAGCTCGCGTTTTCGGAGATGGCCCGATGAACAACGCCAGACGTCTTCCAGAAGGTGGACACATCAAAAGGTCCAAGCCGCTGCAATTCTCGTTCGACGGGCGATCCATGCAGGGATTCGCCGGCGACACGCTGGCGTCCGCCCTGGTTGCCAACGACGTCACGCTGGTGGGACGCTCGTTCAAATATCATCGCCCCCGTGGCATCCTGAGCGCTGGCTCGGAGGAGCCCAACGCGCTCGTCGAACTCCGCTCCGGCGCCAGACGAGAGCCCAACACCCGGGCAACGACGGCCGAACTGTATGACGGGATGGAAGCGCAGAGCCAAAACCGCTGGCCGACGCTTGGTTTTGACGTGCATGCCATCAATCAATTGGCCAGTCCAATCATCGGCGCCGGCTTCTACTACAAGACCTTCATGTGGCCTGCGGCTTTCTGGGAGAAAGTCTACGAACCCCTCATCCGCAAATCGGCGGGGCTCGGACGCCTCAGCGGCGACGCGGACCCGGACCGGTACGAGAAGGCCTACGCGTTCTGTGATCTGCTGGTAATCGGCGCCGGTCCGGCGGGGCTTTCTGCGGCGCAGACGGCGGGGCGCGCGGGCTCGAAAGTCATTCTGGCGGAAGAAGACTTTATGCTCGGCGGCAGACTGCTGGCCGAAACCCACGAGATCGACGGCATGCCAAGCTCGATGTGGGCTGCAACGGTCGAGGCTGAGCTCAGCGCCATGCCGAATGTCCGCATCATGCGACGCACGGCGGTATTCGGCATGTACGACGGCGAATTCGGCGCCATCGAGCGGGTCGCGGATCATCTCCCGGTTCCTCCCGCCTTCACTCCGCGGCAACGCATGTGGACCATCGTTACCGGCGAAAGCATCCTCGCCGCTGGTGCGATCGAGCGACCGCTTGCATTCGCCGGCAACGATGTTCCAGGCGTCATGCTTGCCTCCGCCATGCGTACTTATCTCAACCGGTTCGCCGCGATGCCGGGCAAGCGCGTCGCGATCTTCACGACCGGCGATGACGGATGGCGCACCGCCGCCGACCTCCATCATGCCGGAGTTTCGGTCGAAAGCGTTATCGACGCGCGATCCGAGGTTTCTGCTCAGGTGCTGTCGCTGGTTCGAAATGTTTCGGTCCATCTCGGCAGCCGCGTGATCCGCGCTGATGGCGGGACGTCCCTGAAGTCGATCGTCGTCGCCGACGCAAATGGCCGGCGCACAAAGCTGCGCGCCGATGCCCTTGCCATTTCCGGCGGATGGAATCCGAATATCGGCCTCACTAACCATCTCGGATCGAAGCCGGTCTGGTCTGAAAAAAAAGTGGCCTTCTTGCCGGGTGATCTTCCGAAGGGTATGGCGGTCGCCGGCGCCGCCGCGGGCAACTGGACGCTGGCGGAAGCGATCCGCGACGGACGGCGGACGGGTCACGACACCGCGCTTCGTTCCGGTCGGATTTCGGATCAGCCCACGCCGATCCGTACCAGCGTGGAGAGCAGCGACGTGAGTCCGCTCTGGCAGGTCTCGGAGGGCCGTGCAAAGGCATTCGTCGATTTCCAGAACGATGTCACCGTTGTGGACATCGCGATAGCCGAACGCGAAGGATTCCGGTCCGTCGAGCATCTGAAAAGGTACACGACGCTCGGAATGGCGACGGATCAGGGCAGGACATCGAATGTGACCGGCCTCGGGATCATGGCCGAATTGACCGGCCAGAAGATTTCCAGCGTGGGAACGACACGCGCCCGGCCGCCCCAGGTCCCGGTGGCGATCGGCGCGTTCGCCGGTCTGCACATCGGCAAGCATTTCAAGCCCACCCGCCTCACATCGGCACACCCATGGGCGGCATCTTCAGGAGCAACCTTCGTCGAAGCCGGCCAGTGGTTTCGCGCGCAATGGTTCAATCGGCCGGGCGAGTCAGACTGGCTGCAGAGCGTCACCCGTGAAGTCAATACAGTCCGCACTTCGGTAGGCATCTGCGACGTGTCGACACTCGGCAAGATCGCGTTGATGGGACCGGACGTCGGTCGCTTTCTGGATCGGGTCTACATCAACAAGTTCTCGACACTCGGCGTCGGAAAGATCCGCTACGGCGTCATGCTGCGCGAAGACGGCTTCGTGATGGACGACGGCACCACGGCGCGGCTTTCAGCCGATCATTTCGTGATGTCCACTACCACCGCCAACGCCGGAAAAGTGATGCAGCATCTGGAATTCTGCCATCAGGTCCTTTGGCCCGATCTTGACGTGCAGATGGTCTCCGTCACCGAGCAATGGGCGCAATATTCCCTGGCGGGCCCGCGTTCGCGCGAACTCCTGCACAAGCTGTTCGGCGACACCGCCGACCTTTCAAACAAGGCCTTCCCCTATCTTGCTTGCGCGGATTTTCGGATAGGAGAAGTTCCGGCCCGTCTGTTCCGGATTTCATTTTCCGGAGAACTCGCATTCGAGATCGCGGTACCGTCTGGCTTCGGCGAATCCCTGATCACCAATCTGATGGAGTTGGGCTCCGAGCTCGGCGTCTGTGCTTACGGCACCGAAGCGCTGTCAGTCATGCGCATCGAAAAGGGACACGCCGCCGGCGCCGAACTCAACGGCCAGACCGTCGCCCGGGACCTCGGATTGGGCCGCATGATGTCGGTCGAAAAGGACTACATCGGCAGGACGATGGCGCAGCGCCCTGCCCTCATCGATCCCGGCCGCCCGACCCTTGTCGGATTCAAGCCGGTTGATCGCCGCCGCAGGCTTCGGAACGGCGCCCATCTCTTCGCGATGGGCGCGGCAACGTCGCCGCAGAACGACCAAGGTTACATGACCTCGACCGCGTTCAGCCCCTCCGCTGGACACTGGATCGGCCTCGGCCTTCTGGCCCGCGGGCCGGGACGGCTGGGCGAGCGCGTGCTCGCCTACGATCCCATACGGTTCGAGGAAGTCGAAGTCGAAGTCGTATCGCCGGTCTTCGTGGATCCGGAAGGGAAACGTCTCCGTGCCTGAACTGACGATATCTCGTGTCTTCGACACTCTCCGTCCCGTCGACTCCGGCGATGGCGTCACCGCCATCGAACGCGTAGGGCTCGGCATGGCGACGGTCATGGTCCGCCGCGGCAAGTCAGGCGAGTTCCTGCAGCAAGTCAAACGGCGTTTGGGCATCGAACTCGCCGACGCCCCGAAGCGGTACAGGTTCGACCGTACATCCTTGATCGGTACGGGAAACGGCAAATGGCTTGCCGTCTGCGAGACGCCGACGGCGAATTTCATGGAGGAGCTTCAGCGCGAACTCGACGGATTGGCTTCGGTGGTTGACCAGTCGCACGCGTTCGGGGTCCTCAGGCTTTCCGGATCCGCGCTGCTCGCGGCCCTGGAAAAGGGCGTCCAGATCGATCTTTCGTCCGACGCATTTCCGGTCGGGCGCGCGGCGGTAACGAACATCGCTCATATTGGCGTGAACCTCTGGAAGGTCGACGACGCACCCACCTTCGACATCGCCGTAACGCGCAGCTTCGCCGGCAGCTTCTGCCACTGGCTGGAGGCTTCGGCGGCCATCCACGGCTTCGCCGTACATCGACGTCCGCTCTGAGGAGCGCGTTCACGCCCCCGAAAATCTCGAAAGGAATTTGTTGGGATGCCGAACGACGCCATACTCTCTCTATCCTGCGCCGACCGGCCGGGAATCGTAGCCGGAGTGTCAGCGAAGCTGCTCGAGACCGGCTGCAACATCACGGAAGCCCATCAGTATAATGATCCCGATACCGCGCTCTTCTTCATGCGTGTTCGCTTCACCATGTCCGCGGACGGTACTGCAGAAGCCTTGACTGAGAATTTCAAGGAAACGGCCGACAGGTTCGGCATGAAGCTCACCATCCGGAGCACGGAGCGCCGGCAACGCGTCGTCCTCCTCGCCTCCAAGCTGGATCACTGCCTTTCGGACGTTCTCTATCGGTGGCGATCCGGGGAAATCATGATGGATGTCGTCGCCATCATCTCAAATCATCCGCGCGAGACCTATGCGCACCTCGATTTCAACGGCATCCCGTTTCACTACCGCCCTGTCACCAAGGCGACCAAGATGGAGCAGGAGGCGCAGGTCTGGGAACTGATCCGCGCGGCTGACGCTGATCTGGTTGTGCTCGCCCGATATATGCAGATTCTGTCAGACGGCTTCGCCGCCAAGCTCTCCGGGTGGTGCATCAATATCCATCATTCCTTCCTGCCAGGTTTTAAGGGCGCGAAGCCCTACCATCAGGCCCATGCGCGCGGCGTGAAGCTGATCGGCGCTACCGCGCACTACGTTACGGCAGATCTGGATGAGGGTCCCATCATCGAGCAGGACGTCGAAAGGATCAGCCATCAGGATTCGCCCGAAAATCTGACCCGCAAGGGCAAGGATATCGAGCAGCGGGTGCTGGCCCGGGCCATCTCCTGGCATCTCGCCGGACGCGTCATCGTGAACGGACAAAAGACCGTCGTGTTCAGGGATTGAGACATTTAGGGATTGAGACATGGCCGCAAGCGTGATCGATGGAAAGGCGATCGCCGCCGCACTCCGCGCCCGGCTGCAAAAGGACGTGGCCGCCCGCACGGCCAAGGGTCTACGGTCTCCAGGTCTTGCCGTCGTGCTGGTCGGGGATGATCCGGCAAGTTCGGTGTACGTCCGCTCCAAGGCAAGGATGTGCGTCGAGATTGGCATGCGCTCGTTCGAACACCGGCTTGCCTCGGACACCAGCGAACGAGATCTGTTGAACCTCATCTCGCACCTCAATGCAGACATGGCAGTGGATGGCATCCTGGTCCAGTTGCCGCTGCCCAAGGCCGTCGACACGCAGCGAATCGTCGCAGCCATCGACCCCGAAAAGGATGTCGATGGGTTTCACCCGGTGAGCGTCGGTCGTCTCTCGCTGGGCTTGCCGGGTTTCGTCCCCTGCACGCCGACGGGCTGCATGAAGCTGCTTGATTCGGTTCGGGCCGACCTGACGGGCATGTTCGCGGTCGTGATCGGCCGCTCCAACATCGTCGGAAAACCGATGGCCCAACTTCTGCTGGCGCGGCACTGCACCGTGACCGTCGCGCATTCGAGGACTGCCGACCTGCCCGCAGTCTGCCGGCAGGCGGACATTCTGGTGGCGGCGGCCGGGATTCCGAAATTCGTCAGAGGCGGCTGGATCAAGCCGGGTGCCATTGTACTGGATGTCGGCATCAACCGGCTTCCACCATCCTCGCACGGACCGGGTGGACTCGTCGGGGATGTCGATTATGAAGAAGCCGTTGCGGTTGCCGGCGCGATTACGCCGGTGCCGGGCGGCGCCGGCCCCATGACGATTGCATGTCTTCTGTCGAACACGCTGGAGTCTGCGGCCCGGAGAGATGCGTCCTTAAATGCGTGTGGCTTCCGCGGCGCGGGATCCAGTCCGCCTTGAAGAACCGGCTTAGCCGATCGCCGGTGCCAGAACGTCCTCGCCTCGTTCAGATGTTGCCATCCATCGCGCCAGCCGCTGTTGAGCCGTCGCCTTCTGATCGCCGGACATTGATTTCACGAGGCCTTCCAGTTCGGTCATCGCGATACCGACGCCGTGACGGCTCGCCAGGCTCAACCAGACGAAAGCTTCGATCGGATCGTTCGCGATGCCAAGACCCTTGGCGTAGCAATAGCCGAGCCGAGCCTGCGACGGATAGTGGCCGGATTCCGCGGCGCGCCTGTACCAATCCACGGCCTGTGCCAGATCAACCTCGACACCGATGCCCTTGGTCAGCGCCACCGCGTAATTGAACTGGCCCAATGCGTCACCGCTTTCGGCGGCATGAAGGAACCAGGCAGCCCCTTGCGACGGATCGCGCTCGATCCCGTCTCCCTTCGCATACATGGCTCCGACATTGTTTGCGGCAAGCGGATTGCCGTGTTCGGCAGACCGTCGGTAAAACTCGAAAGCACGCGCGGTATCTTGTTCGACGCCCATGCCATTCGCATAGAGCGCGCCTAACCAAGCCTCCGCTTCCGCGTCACCGCTCTCGGCAATAGGCTCCCAGATCTGCTTTGCCTTCAAGAAATCTTTCTCAAGATAAGCCTTTTCGCCGTCCTGAACCGCCAACATCGTCGTTCTCCTATTGCCGCGTATGGGCGGCGATCTTGTATAAATAGACGCAATCCACATCTTCGGACTGCTCGGTCGCTTGTGCACCCGCCGTCTTCAAGTGCTCGATGAAATATTCCTGTACCGTCCGCGCGGCCCGGTTAGTCAGCAGTTGCTTGTAGAGCCACGGGTCTTCCGCATCACGAACGCCATGGAGATCGAAGAGAGTCTGCTTTGGTCGATCAGCGACGCCGACGTACCAGTTCGAAAATACCGGATCGAACTCCTTGATATAGGCGAGGAATTCATATTTGACCTGCTGCACGCTGAAAACCATTGTCAGCGTCCTAACCGCGCGTCCGTCAACGGCGCATTCCAATAGGCGGCGTGATGTTCGTTGATGCGCCGCAGAAGCTCCTGGTTGAACTTCCAGGCCGATCGCGATTGCTCCGTCACATCGCAGGCCGACGCCATTTCAACATCGGCTTGATGCGACAATGCCTTCGCGGCGGCCAGCTCCACCAAATTGATCAGATTTCTATTCGCGCTGTCATATGAAACGTCCTTAATTCGTTGTCCCCTGAAGAACGACAGCCGCCACAGCGTCTGGTCGAATGCTGTGGGCTGAAGCACAATTGCGAGCGTGGCACTGCGCGCCTTGATCACGACGAGATTTGGGAAATGCCATTCGGCCGAGATGTAGTTGCTGGCGCCGCCACCGTCCGGATGCGACCGGGCCGTATCGACCAATGCGGCCCCGGCCAGCTTCCAATTGGCGCGATGTTCCTGCCACTCTCCGCCAACCCGCACGGCCTCGCCGTCCACTTCCGATACAACGACCGGTGGGCTGAGATCCCTGCCAAGCGTCGGATCGACATTGGCGAAGATGAAGGGGCCACTGGTCTGAATACTCACTTGCATCAGGCGCTCCGGATAAACTCCGAGATACTGCCCCGCCTGCGGCGTCATCTCGTTCAATAGATCGCCAGCGATGACGTCGCGATCCCGACTGTGTCCGCATGACGTGAAAGAGCATTTGGTCTTCTTGCCGGTCCTGCATTGAGCAGGAATTGAGCGGCAGCCGCCGTGCTGCGCCTTGTTGAACCGGCCAATCAAACTGCCGGAAGCCAGTCTTTGGACATGGATGGCGTGTTGACCCACCGTGTAAGGCAACAAATCGCCAGTGCCCGCTATTTCCGGGGTAGTCCCGACACAAACCCAGTCTCTTGTCCAGACCTTCTCGTTCTCCAATTCCTGGAACACCGGAGACGTATAGGTCTGACGGGGCAATGCGCTGGCTACGCCAAAGCGCGCGCCGCATGCCCCGTAGATCGCACCCTGCATAAAATCGATGCCACCGTCCACGAAACCCTGATCGGGATGAGCAAGCATGGTCGCCTCAGTTGCGTTGTGAAGAGGCGCCCGCAAGCGATGCGGGCGCCTCGATGTTATTTCCGGGCCTTGTTCATCGGCTGATTGTAGTCAGCCCTTCCGCGATGCATGATCGCCGCGGGGCTCGGCGTCGGCAAAGGCCCATCCTGCATGAAGCGGTTGAGAACGTTGCCGACCAGCTTGGAGATATTGTTGTCGCTATTGTTCCACGGCAACGCGCCGCAGAACGCGATGGATGAGAATGCAAATGAAGCTCCGCCGTTCGGCGTTTCGTGATACGCGATGTCGGACCGCACGCGCGGATGTTGCGTGCCGTCGAGCCCCTGCTGGTTGAAGCCGTAGTCCTCCATGACCAACAGATAGCCTTCGGTATGTCGTCCCGCCGAGGTCGCAACCACGAGCGTATGCGGCGGGCTGCCGAGCATCGTATCGACGATATCGAGCTCGGTGCCGGCCGCGCCGCCGCCAACGAGACCGAAATTACCAAGCTTTTCGTCGTAGGTGATGCCCTCGAATGCCCAAGAGACACGGGCATCGTTGCTTTCCGGCGTTCGCGAGTAGTAGGTCGAGATATCGAAGCCTTCCGACGACATGCCGGTGCCTGCGATCGTATGCAGATAGCGGCCGCGGAAACGCCACATGCCGCCGAGTTCACCGGTACCCTGGTGATAATACTCTCCAGGGTCGGCGCGCCAGGTACGTATTCCCGATTCGCATCTCCGCATCTCGGTGACGACGCCGCGTCCAATTCCGTCATACGCCGGATGATAGGAGTGGACCCAATACCATCCATCGGCGCCCATATACATGAAGCGGCCGCCGCGCTGCATGTAGTTATGCAACGCGTCGAGTTGCGGTCCACTGTTGTGCTCTGGGTGAGAACCGGAAATGACGACGTTATAATTTTCGAGGCGCGCGAGGCCATCATAGGTGACGTCCTCGTCGGTAATCACGTCGTACTCGTAGCCCATTTTCTCCAGCCAATAGATCATGTGCAAATCGGCCGGGTATTGCCACGGCGCTTGTGCAAGAAAATGATCGTATTTGGGACGGATGCTCAGGATCGGCCGCAGCCGGGAAGACAGGCACAGGCCGCTGCCGTCGGTGTGGGTGTCGTAGATCGAACCGCCATATTCACGGTGTTCCGAAAGGAACATATTCTGCTGCTGCATGATCGGCACGCGATAGACCAGCAGCTCGGCGCCGCCGGCATTGTTGGCGAGATGTTCGTTGGCATAGGCCATGTAGCTGATGGTCGGAACCATAAAGGCGATCTTCGATTTCTCCTCGCCGACACGCGGCACCACCCAGAACGGGATGTAATCCTCATCGCCGTCTTTGGTGGTCAGCTTGGCCGCATAAAACTTGCTGCTGGTGGCTTCCGGCACCTTCCATTCGAAGCTCACCGCCCATCGCGCATTGTCGATGTCGTCGTCGTGGAAATGAATCGCGCCATATTGCTCCGGGGCGACTTTCCAGTCGAAAACCTGACCCTGCCAATTATATCCGGTCATGGCCCGGGTCGGACAATTGACGATGGTCGCATCGAACAGATAAGGGCCCTTGTCCTTGCCGACGATAGAATTGATCCCGTCGGAAAATTCCCAAGCGGCGACGATCGACTCCGACAGCTTTCCGGTGGGCCCTGAATTTCTGCGTTCCGAAAGACCGGGCTGAGCGCCCTGTTTCATGGTCTCGATCTCGAGCCGCGTCATCGCCTTGCTGGAAATGCGCGGACTGTCAATTTTCCCGTTGTAGTGTCCCTTGATCAAGACACCGGGCGGAACAGAGGCCTTAGCCTGCGGAGAATCGGTAATACTACCGCAATAGCCGGCGATTACGGTCGGCGTGCCCGGGATGTACGCGAGCTTGGCATCGAGTTTTTTTGTGACCGGAGCAATCTCGGGATCGAGCGCGTAGACCACTTGGGGCTCATGATACAGCGTGGCCTCGCCAGTTGCCGCGTCGAACGTCGCTGCGACAAAATGCCAGGCGTGATCTCGCACCGCCGCGCCAGTCGTGATCACCTGATCGTTGACACGAAACTCGATGCAACCCTCTGCGTTCATGAAAAGACCGTAGCCCTTGCCGTCGATCCATTTCGTCACCAGACCCTGTGCCCCGTGCTTCCAGTACTTCGGATGCGTCTTGGGCGTGGTCGGCCAGATCCAGCACTGCAGGGTGACGCTCTCGACGCAAAATTGCGGCTTATCGGCGACGAACCCGTAGGATCCGCTGTAGATATCCTGCTTCATCCCCTTATAGGTGGCGTCGCAGTCCGTCTTGATCGGCTCCTCGATGAATCCGGGTCCGCGCGGGTTGGTGTCACCATGGATCATCTTGACGATTTCCGCCTGGTACTCCGCCGGCCCGTCGCAATTCACGAAGAACTTGATCGTGTCGCCCGGATGGACGCTGAATTTGTCGGCGTATCCGGTAATTTTCATCCAACTCATGGCTTTATCCTCAAAAATAGCGACCGTTAGTGCACAGCAGGCGAAGGTTCAGGTGACAGTCCAGAAATCGTCTCTACGTTTCCAGCCTTCCCTGAAGTGCTCCGGAAATCCGTCGGTCTCGGCAAACTCGTCGAGCCGCATGACGAAGATATCGTGCTGCGGGTCCTGCTCATTGTCGTAAACCTTGTCGGTGACGAACTCCGGCGGTACGCCGCGAATGCCGGAGAGGCGCGCGATCCGCCATTCCTTTTCGATCTTGGTGCAGACCACGACGAGCTTCCCCTTGGCCGGTTGGGCACGCATCCGAAGCAACACGCGGTTGAGCTGGAAATCCTCGTGGATGCCGCCCGTTACCGTGGTGGTGTCGCCCGGCGTTGCGCACTTCAAGACCGAGTTTCCCGCGACGCCCTTCATCGAGTCGATGCACTCCTTGTGCACCTTCATCATGCGCTGAGCGTCGGCAGTCGATTTTCGAGGAATTGGAATCATCGGAGTCCTCCTGGTTGAACTAGATTGTGAGATGCTTCTGGATCAATGCGGCATCGAGGCCGGCTATCGCGCCGCTGGCGACAACTCGTCCGTTATCGACCATCAGAAAATCGTCGCCGAGCCGTCGCGCCACCTTGATGTGCTGTTCCGTCAACAGAAGCGTAATGCCGAATTCCTTGTTCAGCATCAGCAGCGTCTCGCCGATCTCATGGACGATATTCGGCTGAATGCCTTCGGTCGGCTCATCGAGCAGCAGCACTTTGGGATCGACGGCGAGCGCGCGCGCGATAGCGAGCTGTTGCTTCTGCCCTCCCGACAGCAGACCGGCGCGTCGATCCAGATTGGCCTTCAGATAAGGGAATAGCCGCAGACAGATTTCGGGAACGTCCGGAACGCCGTCAGATCGTGCGAACGTGCCGAGCAGAATGTTCTCGCGGACGGTGAATTCCGACAGAATGCCGCGCCCCTGAGGTACATAGCCGATCCCGAGCTTGGCCCGTTGATAGGTTTCATCTCCGCTGATGTTGCGGCCGTTGACAACAATTTCGCCAACGGAACGGTCGGTCAATCCCATGATCGTTCGCATCAGGGTAGTCTTGCCCACTCCGTTACGGCCGAGAACGCAGAGGCATTTGCCTTCCTCGAGCCCAAAGGAGAAGTCCTTCAGGATAGGCGTCTTGCCGTAGTAGGATGTGACGTTGTTCATCGAGAGCAACATCATCAGGCCTCCGCATCGCCGAGATAGACCTCGCGGACGCGTGCATTGGCCTCGATTTCGCTGATGGGGCCCTGCGCAAGCAGGCTCCCCATATGCATCACCGTAACGACATCAGCTATCTCGCGCACGAACGCCATGTCGTGCTCGACCACCACCAGTGTTTTGGTCTTCTTGAGATCCTTGAAGATCGATACGGTCTTCTCGATCTCCGCTTCGGTCATTCCGGCGACAGGCTCGTCGAGTAACAGCAGGCGTGGATCCTGCATCAGGACCATTCCGATCTCGAGCCATTGGGTTTCTCCATGTGACAGAATTCCCGCCTCGACGTCGAGTCGTTCGGCGAGACCGGTCTGCGCCACCACCTGCTCCAGCCTTTGGGAAAATCCAGGCTCACCGAAGCGGAAGATATTCTTCAGCGGATTTGTGCTGCGGCTGTACGCCACCTCGAGATTCTGGCGGACCGAGAGATCTCGAAATACCGCGGGGACCTGAAACTTGCGACCAATCCCGCGACGCGCGATCGTGTGCTCGTCGAGGCCGGTGATGTCATCGTCGCAAAAGAGGATTTGCCCCGAGGTCGGCTTCTGACGGCCCGTGATCAGATCCATCGTGGTGGTCTTGCCCGCTCCGTTCGGCCCGACCAGGCAGCACAACGTTTGCTCGACGATCTCGATGCTGAAATCGTTGATGACGGCGGTGGCGTCGAAACTCTTGCAGAGGTTCTTGATCTCCAGAAAGCCCATCGCTCGATCCTCCTTATTCGCCGGGCTGCGGATAGAGGCGATGCGCCGAGACGCCGTTGCCCTTGCTCTTCGAACGCCACGTAAAGCGGCCGAGAATGCTCTCGAGCAGACCCGCCAGTCCTTTCGGCAGGAAGCGGACGACCAGAATAAAGAACGCTCCGAGGACCAACAGCCATGTGTTGAGGAAGGTGTCGCCGAGATAGCTTTGCGCACCCTGGATGAGGAAGGCTCCGATGATCGCTCCGATCAACGACAGGCGACCGCCGATGCCCGCCCAGATCACCATCGACAGACTGAATGTGGTGTCGAACTGCGCCGGGGAGACGTATTGCGTAAGAACGACCCAACAGCATCCTGCAATGGCGGCTATGAATCCCGAGATTGTGTACACCGTCGTTTCGTAATCGGCGACGTTATAGCCGAGAAAACGCACCCGTTCGGCATCGCCGCGCACCGCCTGCACCACCAGGCCGAAGCGGCTCAAGGTCATCAGCTTGGCGCCGACAGTCGCAATTGTCAGCAACGCCAACACCGACCAGTAAGCCACCGGGCTGTAGGGATCGACGACATATTCGCCCAGCTTGAGAGGCGACGGAGGCGTGATGCCGTTGGCGCCGTTTGTGTAAGGCTGAATATCGAGGATCAACGTGTACCATGCGCTCAACATCGCCAGCGTCATGATCGCAAAGAACGGACCTGAAACCCGGGCGCGGAACATCAGCCCGCCGAAAATCGCGCAAAACAGCGTCGGCACGACGAGCGCCAGAATGATGCCCAGTGCGGTGTTGCGGAACGGCTCCCAGAACAGCGGGAGGTGATCGAGGCTGTTGTTCAGCATGAACGGCGGGATCGGATTCGACGCGTCCTGCGTCTGCATCTGCATCGTCATCGCCATGCCGTAGGCGCCAAGACCAAACGGAATTCCCAGACCCAGATTGAGAATGCCGCCAAAGCCCCAGCACAGACTGATCGACAGGGCGAGCATGCCGAACACGCCATAGGACGCGAACTGATTGAGGAGAAACGAATCACTGACGAATATCGGAACCACTGCGAGCAGCACAAAGAATGCCCCGTAGGCCAGCCATTGCGCTTTGACATTGTGGTAGATGTTCATCTTTAGTTTGCTCCTCAGTCTCGATATCCGGAAGCGCTAGCGTCGTGTCGCTGATGGAGCGAACAACCCTTGCGGACGAATGCGGAGGAACACGACGATCAGGACATAGAGAACGAAGCGAGCGAACGTGTCGTTGGTAAAGTAGGCGAAAATCGATTGCAGTTCCCCGGTGGCACCTCCTGCGACGACGCTCCCGGCAAGGGTGCCCCCGCCGACCACGACGACCAGGAATGCCTGGACCACGTAACCGGCACCCATGGTCGGAAGCACGATGTTGAGGACGCCGAACAGCGAGCCCGCAAGACCCGCAAGGCCCGCCCCGATCGCAAATGTCAGCATGTAGACCCGGTCGGAATTGATGCCGAAGGACGCTGCCATTTCCTTGTCCTGCATCACGGCGCGGACCTGGACACCGAAACGGGTACGATAGAACAGTGCCCACAGCGCCACGACCAGCGCGATCGTAATGGCCAGGACGATCACTCTGAAAGCGGAGATATTGACAAAGCCAAGCTGGAAATTGCTCGTAAAGATCGATGGTACGGCCAGATATTTCGGATCGCTTCCGAAGATCAGACGGACCCCCTGCATGAGCACCAGCGATACGCCGAAAGTCGCCAGAAGCGTATCTAGCGGACGCTTGTAGAGATAGCGAATGAGGCCGCGCTCCAGCACAAGGCCCACAGCGCCGACGATGATGAAAGCCGCCGGAACGCAAAGCAGGAACGGCAGGCCCACATAGTTCTGCAGCATGTACGAGCTGTAGGCGCCCAGCATGATAAATTCGCCGTGGGCCATGTTGATGACCCCCGCCGTTCCATAGATGATGGTGAGCCCGAGTGCGGCGATCAGCCAGATGCTGGCGATGCTGATGCCGAGGATCAGCGCGTTGAAAAACGCGCTCAAGTCAAACGAGCCAAAGAATGATCCCAAAGCCATTTTCGCTCTACCTCAACGGCAGCATCGGCGATCGATCGCGATCCCGCTCTTCACGCTTCGTTTTGCTCGACGCCTGCTGACAGCGGCCCCTTGCATCCAGCGGGGCCGCCATCGCAGACATCGGTATCGACAGAGACGACAGCGACCGCCTCAGATCACGCTCTTGCGCACCTTGCCGTCGGGCGCCTTGAGGCCATCGGCGGTGCATTTTCCAAGGTCGGGATAGATCGAATAGGGATCCGGCGCGACGTGTGCGTCCGAAGCCTTGACGATCTTGAAGCTGCCATCGGCCTGGCATTGCCCGATCTTCGGCTTGAGCCAGGTGTTGAAATTCTGATCGTCGATCCAGATCAGCCCCTCGGGTGAGACGTCGTCTTCAACGCGCAGACCGCCGGAGTGGTCGCGGATCGCGCGCGGCGTCAGGCCCTCAAGGCCGACAACCTTGATGGCCTTTTCAACCCCGTACTTGAACACATAGGCGGAGAGATAAGTCTCCTCCATGTTGTAGTGGGTGGTGCCATTCTTGCCGTATTTGCTTTTGAGAAATCCTTCCACGAACTTGTGGTTCGTTGGATTATCCAGCCCCTGAAAATACGGTGCCGAAAGGAAGTGGCCGGCGCCGAATTCATTGCCCATGGCGCGAGTTTCAATTTCACCGGTTGTCAGGGCGGCGATCGGCATGGAGTCTACCTTGAAGCCCTCCTGCTTGAACTGCTTATGGAAAGCGATGTCGGAAGCGCCAACCACGGTTGAGAAGATGAAATTCGGCTTGGCATCACGGATTTTGTTCAACACCGGGCCAAATTCGGAGCCACCAAGCGGAATGTACTCTTCGCCGAGCAGTTCGCCGCCGGCCTGCTGAAGCCAGACCTTGGCGTTCTTGTTCGACTCCTTCGGCCAGACGTAGTTCGAACCGACAAAAAATACCTTCTTGCCGAACTGCTGCACCATATATGGAATGAGATCCTTGGAATGCTGATTGGCCAGGGGACCGGTGCAGATCGTATTCTGCGTGCACTCCGCACCCTCGTAGCAGGTCGGGTAGTAAAGCAAATGATCCTGGGCCATCACGGTGGGCAGAATCGCCTTGCGGCTCGCCGACGTGTAGCAGCCGAAGATAGAGACCACCTTGTTGCGAAGGATCAGTTCTTTGGTTTTTTCCGAATAGACGTTGAAGTCGGACTTGGCATCGACGATCACCGGTTCGATCGGCATCCCAGCGACCCCGCCAGCCTTGTTGATCTCATCGATTGCGTACTGCATCACCAGCGTCGAATCTTCTTCCGGAACAGCAAGTCCTCCCGAAAGCGAGAACAGCAAGCCGACCTTGATCGGCTCGCCCTTCTTTACCCACGACTGAGCGCCCCACGCCTGATCGATGTTGCGCACAAATATATACGGCGTGGCGGCCGCCGCGCCGATACCCAGCGCCGTTGTCTTAAGAAACGATCGACGACTCGCCCGCATTTTCAGCTCCTGTGGTGGATTTCTTACTACGAAAACTTATTTCTAGACGATACGGAGAACCGAGGGTTTCTCAAGGGTAAATTTTGTGCACTATGGATAACGCAATTGGCAGCGCCCTAAATTTTTCACGGAAGGTGGCGCAGGACAGACCATCTCGCCTGCTATGTGTGCAAACACACCCAGCCGCCGGTGTCCCGTAAGCGGGCATGCGCGACAATTCTCTCGACAGGGAAAACGGTTTAATGTTTTGGAACGACGCCGCGAAAAATCGAAACGAGATGATGGAAACGGCCCGTGACGATGCAGCGTAAAGTTTTGGGTTCGTCGGTCCACGACCATTTATTAATTTCCACCGGCGCCGATTGCGCTCAAAAAGTCATCGTCAGCGGCGGTACAGTTTGTGTTAGGGAGAGAAATACATCACCGGGGGATCCACGATGAAAAGAAAATCAGCACCTGCGGAAGCAGGCCACGAGCCAGTTGAGTTTCGAACCGGCTCGAATGCCCCACATGAAGGCGTGCGCAGTCTGGAGCGCGCCTTGGGCGCAAAAATCCGGGCCATCAGGCGAGAAAAGGACCTATCGGTATCGGACCTTTCCAACGCATCCAACATATCCGCCGGTATGCTGTCGAAGATCGAGAACGGCCAGATATCGCCGTCGCTTTCAACCCTTCAATCCATTGCCAGCGCGCTGACCGTCCCGCTCAGCCTGCTGTTTGCCGCATCGGAGGAGCGTCGCGACTGTTCATTCGTGCGCGCCAAGCAGGGCGTCGTGATCGAACGTCGCGGCACCAAGGTCGGGCACGTCTACCAGCTTCTCGGGCATGCGATCGGCGGCGACGTCGTCGTCGAACCCTATCTCATTACGCTGAGGGAGGAAGCCGAGGCCTTTACCGGATTCCAGCATGCCGGTTCGGAGTTCATCTACATGCTGACGGGTGAGGTGATTTATCGCCATGGCGACAAGACTTATCGTTTGCGTCCTGGCGATTCCATGCTGTTCGATTCCGGCGCGCTACATGGTCCAGAAACTCTGGTCAAACGACCCATGACCTATTTGTCGATTATCGTGTTTCCCAGAACATAGGCTGACGGATTTTCGTGCATGGGATTGCCTCGGCGCTTATTTTCTTGTCAGGAAAATAACATTCCTTAGGGTTGACGACGGCCTTTTTCCCTGTCTAGAGTTGGCCGTGAAAGGACCAACTCATGTGTGGCATCGTCGGACTATTTTTAAAGAACAAGGATCTTGAACCCGCGCTGGGCGATATGCTGTCGCGTATGCTGGTAACGATGTCCGCGCGCGGTCCGGACAGTGCTGGCGTTGCCATTTATGGCGCGGGCTACGCCGACAAGGTCAAGCTGACGCTGCGCGTCGCCGACGGCATTGATCCCAAGAGCTTGAAAAGCGAAATCGCAGCCGCGCTGGATGCGCCGATCGCCGTCCGCGTTCGCTCCAGCCATATCGTACTGACCGTGCCCCGGTTGCAGGAAGCATCGGCGCTTGACTGGTTGAAGCGCCGCAAGGCCGATGTTCAACTCGTCAGCGCCGGCTCCAACATGGAGATCTACAAGGAAATCGGCTTGCCCGAGCATGTCGCGCGCGAATTCGGCCTTGCCGACATGCACGGCACCCATGCCATCGGTCACACCCGTATGGCGACGGAATCAGCTGTCACCACCGACGGCGCCCATCCTTTTTCAACGGGAAAGGATCAGTGCCTCGTCCACAACGGCTCGCTGTCCAATCACAACGCCGTCCGACGCACGCTGCAACACGAGGGCCTCGCCTTCTCCACCCAGAACGATTCCGAGGTTGCCGCTGGTTATCTAACATGGCGCATGAGCCAAGGCGCGAGCCTGCGCGATTCCCTATCGTCGAGCCTCAATGACCTCGACGGGTTTTTTACCTTCGTGGTCGGCACGCGCAATGGATTTGCCGTCCTGAGAGATCCGATCGCTTGCAAGCCTGCCATCATGGCTGAGTCGGATGACTACGTCGCATTCGGGTCCGAGTATCGCGCGCTCTCGGTGCTCCCAAATATCGAAAAGGCGCGCGTCTTTGAGCCGGAGCCCGCAACGGTTTATGCTTGGGAACACCACTAATGCCGACACATGACCTGAACGTCATCCCGGTGCGCGCAATCAACGAGGCACTGCACCGGCTCCCACCGGATACCAACGAGACGCTCTGGCAAATCGACAATCCGCAAGGCAAGCACGCGATCGGGGCCGGTATCGACGCGCCTGTCGACGTCGAGATCAACGGCCATGTCGGCTATTACTGCGGCGGCATGAACAAGCAGGCCTCAATCCGGATCCATGGCAACGCGGGTACGGGTGTCGCCGAAAACATGATGTCTGGCACGGTTCACGTCATGGGCGACGCAAGCCAGTCAGCAGGCGCCACCGGCTGCGGCGGGCTTCTGATCATCGACGGCGATGCGGCCGCGCGTTGCGGCATTTCGATGAAGGGCATTGATATCCTGGTGAAGGGCTCGATCGGCGCCATGAGCGCCTTCATGGCGCAGGCCGGCAGCCTGGTCGTGCTCGGCAATGCCGGCGACGCGCTCGGCGATTCCATCTATGAAGCAACGATCTTTGTCAGGGGCAACGTCAAGAGCCTTGGCACCGACTGCATCGAGAAGCCGATGACGCTGGACGATCGCGAACGGCTGGCTGACGTTTTGCATCGTGCCGGACTCAACGGCGAAGCCAAAGTCGATGACTTCCGGATGTATGGATCTGCGCGCCAACTCTATCACTTCCATATCGACAACATCGCGTCCTATTGACGGGAGAATCCATGAGTGTGCCTCCCATCAGAACCGAACCGCGTGTCTCGGCAACGTTCGATCGCTATACGATTTCCGAAATCCAGCGCGCGGCGGCGACTGGCATCTACGACATCCGGGGCGCGGGCGCAAAACGCAAGCTGCCGCATCTCGATGATCTGCTTTTCCTGGGCGCGTCGATCTCGCGTTATCCGCTCGAAGGCTATCGCGAGAAATGCGGCACCGACGTCGTGCTCGGATCGCGTTTCGCCAAGAAGCCTATCCACCTGAAGACCCCGGTCACCATTGCCGGCATGAGCTTTGGAGCGCTTTCCGCCCAGGCCAAGGAAGCGCTTGGACGGGGCGCCTCGGCGGTCGGGACCACCACCACCACCGGCGACGGCGGCATGACGGTTGAAGAGCGCAGTCACTCGTCCCTGCTGGTCTATCAATATCTGCCGTCACGCTACGGCATGAACCCCGACGATCTGCGCCGGGCCGATGCCATCGAAGTGGTGATCGGGCAAGGCGCGAAGCCCGGCGGCGGCGGCATGCTGCTCGGACAAAAGATCTCCGAACGGATAGCCAAGATGCGTACCTTGCCCGAAGGCATTGACCAGCGTTCTGCCTCGCGGCATCCGGACTGGACCGGCCCGGACGATCTCGAAATCAAGATCGAGGAGCTTCGGGAGATCACGGATTGGGAAAAACCAATCTACGTAAAAGTCGGCGCCAGCCGCCCGTATTACGACACCGCCCTTGCGGTGAAGTCCGGCGCCGACGTTGTCGTCATCGACGGGATGCAGGGTGGCACAGCCGCGACGCAGGAAGTCTTCATCGAGAACGTCGGCATCCCGACGCTGGCTGCTATCCGGCCCGCGGTGCAAGCACTGCAGGACCTCGGCATGCACCGCAAGGTTCAACTCATTGTTTCCGGTGGCATCCGCAATGGCGCCGACGTGGCTAAGGCGCTCGCGCTCGGTGCCGACGCCGTCGCCATCGGCACTGCGGCTTTGATCGCGCTTGGCGACAACAATCCGCATCTGGAGGCGGAATACCAGGCGCTCGGGACCACTGCCGGCGCCTACGACGACTGGCACGAGGGCCGCGACCCGGCCGGGATCACAACTCAAGATCCCGAACTGGCAAAACGGCTCGACCCGATTCTCGCCGGCCGGCGATTGGCCAATTTCCTCTCTGTGCTGACGCTGGAAACCCAGACCATCGCGCGGGCCTGCGGGAAAAGCCACATCCATAACCTCGAGCCGGAAGATCTCGTCGCGCTCACGATCGAAGCCGCCGCGATGGCTCGGGTGCCGCTGGCCGGCACCGACTGGATCCCCGGTCAAAATCGATACTGACCCTCCCCTTTCCTATGGTCACCAAGAGGACTCCATGACAATCGATCTCGTGAAGGCGGCCAAAGACAAGAACATCAAATATTTTTTGATTTCATATACCGACCTGATCGGCACCCAGCGCGCCAAGCTGGTTCCGGCCGAGGCGATCGGTCAGATGGCGAAGAACGGCGCCGGCTTCGCGGGCTTCGCGACCTGGCTCGACATGACGCCGGCGGATCCCGACGTCTTCGCCATTCCCGATCCGGACAGCCTGATCCAGCTTCCGTGGAAGCCGGAAGTGGGCTGGCTCGCCGCCGATCCCTGGATGAATGGCAAGCCGGTCGAACAGGCGCCGAGAAATCTTCTCAAGAAGATGAAAGCCAAGGCCGCCGAGAGCGGACTGCAGCTCAAGAGCGGCGTGGAGTGCGAATTTTTCCTGATCTCGCCGGACGGCGCAAACGTCATGGATTCCGCAGACCGGCAGGCCAAGCCCTGCTACGACCAGTCCGCGCTGATGCGGCGCTACGACGTCATCAGCGAAATCTGCGACGGCATGCTCAAGCTCGGCTGGAAACCGTACCAAAACGACCATGAGGATGCGAATGGACAGTTCGAGATGAACTGGGAATATGACGATGCCCTGGTCACCGCCGACCGCCACGCCTTCTTCAAATACATGGTGAAGTCGATCGCGGAAAAGCACGAGATGAGGGCCACCTTCATGCCGAAGCCATTCCCTCACCTCACCGGCAACGGTTGTCACATCCACGTGTCGCTCTGGAAGGGCGACCAGAACGTCTTCGAGGATGAGCATGGCGAACTCGGCGTCTCTGCACTCGGCTACAACTTTATCGGTGGCATCATTCATTCCGCCGATGCGCTGGCCGCGATCCTCAATCCGACCGTTAATTCCTACAAACGGATCAACGCTCCGCGCACGCTGTCGGGTGCCACATGGTCTCCGAGCTCCGTGACGTACTCCGGCAACAACCGGACCCACATGATCCGTATTCCGGAAGCCGGGCGCTTCGAACTTCGCCTCGCCGACGGCGCGGTCAATCCCTACGCCATGCAGGCAACCATTCTGGCCGCCGGTCTTGACGGTATTCACGGCAAGCGCGATCCGGGCAAGCGACACGATATCAACATGTATACCCACGGTCATCTCGCTGGCGACGTCAAGCGCCTGCCGCTCAATCTGCTTGACGCGCTTCGCGCCTTGCAAGCCTCGAAGCTCCTGAACGACGGCCTCGGCGAGTATGTGCCGGCCTACCTGAAGCTGAAGCATCAGGAATGGAATGACTATTCCCGGCATTTGACAGATTGGGAGCGGGACACGACGCTCGATTGTTAATGCAGTCACTCTATTTCCGCTGGCGCTGATCCTACTTTCGACGGCGCGCAAGATCGACGCCGAGAGCTGCCCGGCCGGCGACGTGAAAGGCCGCCTCGATGCCGCGTGCAAGCGCGCCGCCATCTGGCGCCATTAACCTCATCGCCAGTCCCGCCCCATTTGGCGCGGCACTCGCGCCGGCAAGACATCCGCAGCCATCAGCCGCGGCTTCGATCTCCGCGATGCCAGCCAGGCGATCCGGCGGCGCGATCACGAGCACCGTCGCGGCGGCAGCCATTCCGCCGAGCGTGCCACATCGCGCGGACAGCTCGTCGCCGACAATGCTGCCCCGGTCCGAGAGCAACAGCGCGCCATCCGGACGCACGATGCGCGTGGCCGTGGAAAATCGCGCAAAAATTCGACCTCGTTCTTGCGGATCATGAACGGCAAAGCCATCCACCAAAACAAGGACGCCGCCGGCAGCAACTTCTGCCGTGGTCCTGATGCGCATATCGGCCGAAGGAAAAAGGACATACGGATCGGACACGACGGCACAGAATGCGCCGTCCTTCACCGCTATCGACTGATGCTGGACCGAGCCGATCCCGCGTCCATCATGCACCACCGTCGATGCCTGTGTGGTCAAATTGAGCGTCGCACCCGTGCCGACATCGAGGCTGAGCTTCAGCCGGTCCCCTGCATAGAGCCCGCCCGAGGCCGATTGCAGGTAAAGCGTGGCCAGATCGGGTCGCGCCCGATCGAGATAAAACGCGCGCGTTACATGCAGCGGATAGCCGACATGCTGGCGCCGCAGGATGGTTCTGCCGCCGGCGAATTCGGCGGTCAGCAAGGCTTCTGTCTCGCGCCCCGGATCAAACCCTGAAGAGGACAGCGGCAAGGATTGCATCGGCAACCGCCCCAATTCCAGCGCCGGAACGCGCGTTGGTGGAAATTACCGCCCGCCCCTCGCGAACCCGAACGGCGTCCGCGAGCATCTGTTCAAGATTGACGCCAACGTAGGGTGCGAGATCAATCTTGTTGACGACGAGCAGGTCGCACCGCAGAAGGCCCGGTCCTTTCTTCCGCGGGATGTCGTCACCACCGGCCACGTCGATCACGAATATCCACCAGTCGACCAGATCGAGCGAAAAGGTCGAGGCAAGATTGTCGCCACCCGATTCGAACAGGATCAACTCGACGCCGGGGAATTTGACTTCAAGATCGTCGCCCGCAGCGATGTTGAGCGTGGGATCCTCCCGGATCACGGTATGCGGACAGGCACCGGCCTCCACTGCTGACACACGAGCCGGATCGATCAGGCCCGAGCGGCGCAACCGCTCCGCGTCTTCCTTGGTGACGAGATCGTTCGTCACCACCGCGAGATCGACACCGCGGCGCTGCAGCTCGGGGATCAGCGCCTCGATCAACGCCGTCTTGCCCGAACCGACGGGGCCGCCGATTCCGACGCGGGCCGCCGGCGATACCGTCGCGGATATAGCCTTCACGCTCGTTGTATCGTGCAGCATCTTGTCACCTCAGCATGTAGCGTCTGGCCAGCGGCACTTCGCGCGCGGGCTCACAGGTGGCGAGCACTCCATCGACAAACACGTCGAAGGTTTCGGGATCGATGGTCACCTTCGGGCAGGCGTCATTCCAGAGCATGTCCCCCTTTGAAAGCCTGCGGGTACCGTGGACCGGTAGAAGCGTTTTGGATAATCCGAGTGTACCGGAAAGATCGCGTTCGATCGCCAGCGGATGCACAAAACATGAGGACAAAGCCGCCGGAGCACGACCGAACGCCCCCCATTGCGGTCGCATCAGGATCGGCTCGCAGGTCATCAGCGACGCAGCGCTGTCACCCATCGCACCCCAGGCGATGAAGCCACCCTTAATGACCAACTCGGGCTTTATGCCAAAAAAGGCTGGCCGCCAGACGACAATATCCGCAAGCTTTCCACTTTCGAGCGAGCCGACGTGTTCGGCGATCCCGAAAGTTCGCGCGGCATTGATGGTGTATTTGGCGATGTAACGGCGGATGCGGGCGTTGTCGCCGAAGCCGAGACGATCTTCCGGTAAAACACCGCGCTGTTCCTTCATTTTCGATGCAAGCTGCCAGGTCCGGCAGATTACCTCGTGGATACGGCCCATACCCTGGCTATCGGAACCGAGCATCGAGATCGCACCGATGTCGTGCAGCACGTCCTCAGCCGCGATGGTTTGAGCGCGAATGCGACTCTCCGCAAACGCCACATCCTCCGGAATCGCCGGATTGAGATGATGGCACACCATTGTCATGTCGAGGTGTTCGTCGAACGTGTTCACGGTGAAGGGGTTGGTTGGATTGGTCGATGACGGCAGGCAGTTCATTTCGCCGGCAACGCGGATGATATCCGGTGCATGGCCGCCGCCCGCGCCTTCAGTGTGATACATATGAATGGTACGGCCGCCGATAGCCTCCAGCGTGTTCTCGACGAAGCCGGATTCGTTCAACGTGTCGGTGTGAATCTGTACCTGGAAATCATACTCGTCGGCGACACCAAGGCAGGTGTCGATCGCCGCCGGCATCGATCCCCAGTCTTCGTGCAGCTTCAGGCCCATCACACCGGTCTCGAGCTGCTCCAACAGAGGCGGCACGCGATGTGAGTTGCCGCGACCGAGAAAACCGAAATTCATCGGCCAGGCTTCCGAAGCCTGCAGCATTTTCCCCGTATTGAACGGCCCCCCTGAGTCAATACCCACGGTGATCGGACCGAGCGAGCCACCGATCATTGTCGTGATGCCGCTGGCGAGCGCATGCCCGACAAGACCGGCGCTGTCAAAATGAACGTGAACGTCGATCGCACCGGGTGTGGCGATCAGTCCCTCGCAATCGCGAACCGTCGTTCCGCTCGATACGATCAAGTGAGGATCGACGCCGTCCATGATCGCGGGGTTGCCTGCCTTGCCGATACCGACGATGCGCCCATGGCGAATGCCTAGATCGCCTTTGATAATTCCGATCACCGGGTCGATCACGAGGACGTTGCAAAGCAGAAAATCAAGGGCACCTTCGGCGCTCGTGATGCCCGCCATCCCGATGCCATCGCGAAGCGTCTTGCCGCCGCCATGCAGGCATTCATCGCCGTAAACGGCGTGGTCCTTCTCGACGACAGCCGTCAGGGCAGTGTCGCCAAGGCGAACCGAGTCGCCGGTCGTCGGACCGTAAAGGGCTGCGTAGTCACGGCGGTCGATTTTTGCCATTTCGTCAGGCTCCCTTGAAGCCACGGGCCTTGGCGCGCGCCAGAGCGGCGTCACGCACGGTCGCATCGGAGCTTAACCCCGCTGTCAGATTGTTGAGCCCGGTCAAGTCACTGCGACCGCCGAACGCCACGAGGGAAATCTCCTTCGATGCGCCCGGCTCGAACCGCACTGCGGTGCCCGCCGGAATATCAAGACGCATGCCGAAAGCCGCCGCCCGATCAAAGTCGAGCGCTTTGTTCACCTCGAAGAAATGGAAATGCGAGCCGATCTGGATCGGCCGGTCGCCGGTGTTGACCGCCGTTAGTTGGGCGGTCCGGCGGCCCGCGTTAATGTCGATGCTGCCCTCGAGCGCCGTTACCGCCCCGGGATGCTCGGTATCTTGCGCCGCACCGGGTGCGGGCCGGATCGGCTCGTAGACCGTCACCAGTTTGGTGCCGTCAGGGAAGACACCTTCCACCTGGATGATATGCATCATGGCGGCGATGCCGGGCAGCACATCGTCACTGGTCAGGATGGTCGATCCGTAGCCGATCAGGTCGGCGACGCTGCGCCCTTCCCGCGCGCCCTCCAGAATTTCGTCGGTAATGATGGCAACCGCCTCGGGATAATTCAACTTGAGGCCCTTGGCACGCCGCCTGCGCGACAATTCTGCCGCGGTGAAAATCGTTAGGCGCTCAAGTTCGGTCGGTGTCAGCAGCATGGTCCGCAACCTCTCAGTTGGCAAACAGGCGAAGATCCGCGCGCGCGTGGCGGGCGGCGGCAATTTCCAGGAATGGCAAGAAGCTCGAAAGATCGGCATCCACGGGAACGGGCCGGGCGGCGAGTTCTTCAATCAACGAGAGACATCCGGCCAGCACCTTCTGCCCTTCAAGGGCTCCAATTGCGCCCAGGCGCACTGCGGCGGCGATCGCCCCGGAAGCCACTGTGTAGCCTGACGTGAGCTGGGCCAATTCTTCATCGAGTGCCATCGCTTGCCAGACTGCCCCCTGCATCACCGAAATATGTCCCAGGCAATCGCCGGACCGGATCGCCTGACGAAGCTGCAAGGCGATGTCGCCGCCGAACCGCGCATGCGAGGCCAGGAATGATGCGCCGTTGCGCCGCGAGCCCTCCCGCAGGGTGATCCCGAACATGGAGGCTTCCACTTCACGATCGACGGCCGCGATTGCGGCGACGTCGCCATTGGTCCGAAATGCCCGAACCAGAGCGATCCGATCGCATGGCTCCCAGCGCTGACGCAGTATCGCAGCCGTCATCTCAGCAAGCGCCGGAACGTCGATCTTGCCGCGCAAGGCCACGACACCCTCGATACCATAGGAAAATGCGAACGAACCGCTCGGAAACGTACCATCCGACTGCCAGATCGCTTGCAGAACCGAAAGCATAGCTAATGACTGTGATCGTGATGAATGTCCTGTTTGGCGCGATGTTGATGACCGCCTTCGCCCTCTTCCCCGTCAAGCACACTGACACCGATCCCACGAGTTGATATCAGATCTCCTAGCCGGCTCGTGTAGTCCTCCGGGCGGCCCTCCAGCGCGACGAACAGGATTTCGCCTTCGAAGCGAACACGCCAATGAAGATTCCCGGCGTGATAACCGAGTTCGATGGCATCGCTGATCGAACGCGGTTCGAGGCGCAACCAGCGCTCGGTCGCAGCGCGCACCACGATCGCGCGATTGTTGTCGATGAAGAGGACCGCGCCATCGAACAGTCTTTGCTCGCGCGGCAGGGCAATCGCAAGTTCCTCACCGCCACGCGTGCTGATCAGCAGGCGCCGGCGCGCAAGATCCGCCACCGGAATGTTGACGAGATCGACGGCCCCGCGATGCTCAAGATTGTGAATCGTTTCGGCAAACGCCAAATCGAATCGGTTACCCAAGACATGATCGATGCGCAACACTGCGAGGCCCTTTCAAGTTCGAGACGCGGCACCAATCCCGCAGGTGGCCAACCTCATCCGCGCCGATTTTCGATCACCAAAACAAAAAAGCCCGACCTATCCTTGCGGATCTCTCGGGCTGCCCAGCCAATGCCAGACCAACGTCATTGGCGGTCCGACGGAAACTGCGCTTGCAACGATGTCGTCCAACTGCAGTCGCCTTAAAATTAAACACCTTTCGCCCGGCACTGCAAGCGACTATCCTCGCGGATAATCGCGACCACCATGCCGCTCATCGACAACCCTCGCCCGATGTAAGCCGCGGATCGATGATCCGCAGGATCACCCACGTACTCAAATCTTGAGTCGCCGGATTGCAAGACGCATGGTCGTCGCTTCATCAGGTCCGCGAGAGCAAGAATGTAGCATCCTGCCGCACGAGTTGACCGACGAGCCGTGCACGCTTCAGCCCCCGCAGCTCAGCACGGAAGTCCTTCCACAATCTGGGTCGTATTGGTAACGAACCCAAAACAGAACTTAACGTTCCAAATCGTTGCCTCACGGCAAAAGTCGGGCGAGGTGGTTCCACAGCAATCTTCCACGAGCACGCAATTGTAGCCGAGGAAATGCGCGTCGGTCAGCGAGTGCAGCACGCATTGATCCGTGTTGACACCGCTGAAGAACAGCGTCTTGACGTCGAGGTTCTTGAGAATGCTGTCAAGCGGCGTATCCCAAAAGCCGCTGATGCGATACTTGTCGACCTTGATATCTTCCGGAAGCTGCTCCAGCTCATCGACGACGGCGGCCGACCAGCTGTCCTTCTCGAGCAAATGCGCGCCATTGCCAGGCAGCTCGCCCCCGATGCCGATGCCGTTGCCGTCACGATTGAAAACATACAGCGTGGTCGGCGGCAGGTTCTTGCGATCAGCGCGGTTGCCCCAGTTCAACCAGATGATCGGAACCCCGGTCGCGCGAAGCGCCGGAAGCAGGCGCTGCAGCGGCTTGATCGGCGCGCGTTCTGGACTGAGATCGGCACCAAGCCAATCGACCCACCCTCCCGGAGCGCAGAAATCATTCTGCATATCGACGACGATCATTGCCGAGCGCTTGAGGTCCACCGTGATGGTTTGCGGCTCCGCAGTAATCGTGGCCAGCACAGGCGTCGCAGGAGGCATCGAGAGATCCACATGGGTGGGGCTCACCTTCCAGGCGTAGGCGCCATCGCCTAGCCGCGACATCGCTGCGCCATCTGCTGCTTCCTCAACGGGCATCAATTTCGTCGCCATCTCGCTCTTCCCTGGATGCTGCAAAGGCTCTGTTTCGAGCAGTCATCCAAGCAAGGCATGTGCCAAACAGCAGAGACAAGCCTCACCCGCGTTCGATGGGCATATTGCGGCGACCAC